>JAFAHD010000129.1 GCA_019237415.1 Vulcanimicrobiota bacterium | reverse complement strand
TCTTATTTCGCCAGCTTTCGTTACCTTGACGACGATTTGGTGGGGCGCGACTTTGAACGGGTCGAGCTCCTTTTGAAATCCAACTGTTTCGGGCTGGAATAAGACAAATCCGAAACAATAGAACAACAGAAATGCAAATAAGCATGTGATGGGCGCCATTTGCATCTCCGCGAGCGTGTCCAACCCAAGCGGCGCGACGCGAAGAGTACCGGGCGGTCTGTCGACTCCTACCATATCCAACTTACATGGACGACGAAAATCACGAAAAACCAAAACCACAACGTGGCGATGAGAAACAGCGCACAGTATAATTTTAGAAGTTCGGGGAAGTGCCGTGGAAAGAGCACCCAACCACCTGCGGCCGACAAATATACGCAGAAAGCTACAATCATCACGATTGCCAGGCCGGAATAATTAAACCATACCACCGCGCCGAAGAAAGGCATCACGGGCACGAACAATATGATCGCTTTCCCAAGCCCTTTGAGGACCTCAGCTACTAAACTGCGCTTAACCAGGCCGACCGCGACCATGCGAAAGCCTTTCGACCATGGCGTTCGCATAGCATTCCTGTCTAGAATCGAGCTTACCAAACTACGCACGAAACGGTCTTCCGTCTATCGTAGAAATAAAGCGTTGTCGCAGACGATGAGCGTGCTAAGAGTGGCAAATGTGTTCCAAAGCTCCAGAGTCATAACAATCTCCGAAGATCGGCCGTTTTAGAACCCGATTCTCGCCCGCGGCCCGAGCTTCTTGGCGGAACAAATCAAGCTCAAGGCGAAAAGACTTACCCTTCACGCCCTTGGCACACATGCCGGCGTAGCTCAGGGGTAGAGCAGCGGTTTTGTAAACCGCGGGTCGGGGGTTCAAATCCCTCCGCCGGCTTTTCAGATGACGGCGATGCCGCTCGCTCCCGAGAGCCCCGCGTTAGGTCCGCCGACGACTTGCGTGCGCTGTGGCGGCGCACCAGCCGTGAACACGACGATCGTGTCGTTCTGCAGCAGATAAAGGTTGCCGCTCGTGTCGACTGTGAGTTTCTGGCCGCCGGTGAACTTGCTGCCGGGCCCTCCGATTATCCAGTTCGGCGCAAGGTCGACCTGGCCGCTCGCCCCGCCCGGGCTGTAGCCCGTTATTGAGGGCGGATAGTCATACGCGAGTCCGGCGTTCAACACGTAGACGATGCCGTTGGAATCGACCGCGACGCTGACCGGCCGCACGAGTTGCGTGTGCGGCCCGACGATCGCGAAAAGCGGCTGCGCGTTCCACTGGCCTGCGTATTGAAAGGCAAAGATCGTTGAGGCTTCTGGATCAGCGATGTACACGCGCAAGCTCTCGTCGACGCAGATCTTCCACGGCACGCGAAAACCGGGCGAGTTGAAGCTGCCGTCGGGTGCGGTATTGCCGGACGTGACCGGGAACTCGAAAATCGCCGAACCGCCAGGATCGTGCGACGAGATGAGGACGCCGCCAGTGCGGCTGAACCACGCGAGTCCTTCGGGGGTGTCGAGCTTCGTTTGGTCTCCGATGATGGTTCCAGACACGTGATAGCCCGATGACGTATCGCCATCAAACCACGAGATGCTCGGACCGGCAAGCACGCTTCGATTGAGCACATAGATGCGGTTGGCCGGATCGACGTCCACGTCGATCGGCGAATCCATCCCTCGGCCGCTGACCGTGGCCGTTGGCGAGGTGGCGATCTCGCCGCCCGAGACGACAGCATAGATGGTCACGTTGTTTGCCGTCTGGTTGCTGACATAGACGTTCTTGGGAGCCGGTCCCGGCGTCAGCCCTTGTCCTGAGGTCCCAAAGATGATGACTGCGGTGACCACGACGAGTGCGATGACGATGACGGCCACCAAAATGACTACCACGAACCAAATCATAGCCTGTCCTCCTCGCTAATGACCTCCTGCGCCCTTGACAACCATGACTAGACCGATCCGGTTCACGCCGCTGCATGCGATCGCGATGTTGCCGTCGCGCGTCGGCATCATGTTTCGCACAACGCCGCCGCCTGACGGAATCGCCCACGTTTGGAACGTCGTGGCAACGGGATCAAAACGCACGATCGTGTTCGGTTTCACTCCCGACTCGCTGTACCACACCGCGTCGCCTAAGACGGTGATCCCGTACGGCCGTGAGTTCGGGCCTCCCGGCGACGGCCACTCGGCGAACGCGCCGGTCCTCAGATCAAAACGCCCGAGATAGCCGCGCGCGTAGTCGGTGTAGTAGATGACGTCGTCGCTGGTGATGGCGACGCGACGCGGCCGGGCACCCGCGTTCGGCAAAACGTATTCGGTGATGGCCATCGTGCTCGGGTCGATGCTGGCAAGCTTATTAGTGCCGAATTCTGCGAAGTACGGCACGCCTTTGGACGTGATGACCATGCCATACGGATTTGCGCGCGCGGTCGGGACGTCGACCACCTTGATCGTGCCCGTCTTCGGGTTGAGCCTACCGACCATGTCGGCGCCCTGGACGGTGAACCAGAGGATGCCTTGTTGGTCGAAGAGCGGCGTGTGCGGATCGCGCGCGTCAGCGGCGAGAAAGTGCGGCCTGACGTTCCCTGTCTGCGGGTCGAGGTCTCCGATGTAGCCCTTGAAATTCGCGGTGAACCAGATGTGGCCAGACGCGTCGGCGACCAGACCGTGCGGTCCTGAGTCGGCGATTGGCAGGCGGTACTCGGTGATGCCGCCTGTCCTTGGATCGAGCCGCCCGAGCTCGTTGGCCATCTGCCCCGTGTACCAGATATCGCCGTCGGCGGTCGCGAGCGGGTCGTGCGGGCGCGACCCGGGGACCGGTACCACCCACTCGTTGATCGTGACCTTGACCGCGCCCGGGATGATGACGGCTTGCGGCGACGATCTTTCCGGGAAGTTCGCGGCCAAGTAATCGGTAAGCGTGGTGATCTGATCCGGCGTCAGCGTGGCGCCGGCGTTGACCATCATGTTCACGACATTGAGCCAGCCGTCGCGCGTGTACCCTGCGCTCGTCACGCGGTTGAGGCCGTGGCACTTCGTGCACGTGCTCTGGAGAATGTCCTTGCCTGGGCCGTCGGGCAGCGCGTCTTGGCTGGCGCCGATCAGGCTGCCGAGGACAACGCACGTCGTCACAGCTAACGCGACGGTCTGCACGGTCGGTGACGGTCCCCGCATGGGGTCCCGATATACCCGGGCGCGCTGGGAGAACCTCCGCGCTCGAGGCAGGAGCAGCTCCTTTACTTCAAAAATATTCTGTGATAAATTCCGTTTACCTAATAACTTTCGCTATAAGGCGTTTTTCATGCTAGAAAATCCTGAAATCGACGCTCTGGACCTGAAACTGCTCGAAGCGCTTCAGGACAACGCGCGATCGACATTCGCTGAGCTCGGCGACATCGTCGGCCTGAAAGCCTCGTCGGTGCACGATCGGGTGAAGCGACTCGAAGCGCGCGGCTACGTGCGCCGCTATTCGGCGCAGCTCGACGGACAGCGTTTGGGGCTCGCGCTCACGGCATTTGTGAGTTGCTATACGTCGGCCGATACCGGATATGACGAGTTCACAGCAGCCGTCAAAGAGATCCCGGAGGTTTGCGAAGTGCACAGCGTCGCCGGCGAGGAGACGTATTTCCTTAAAGTGATGACGCGCTCGACCGCCCATCTCGACGATTTCCTCACGCGGCTCAAGCAGATCAAAGGCCTCGTGCGCAGCAAGACGATGATCGTGCTCTCGACGCCGTTCGAACGGGGCGGCATCGCGCTCGGCAGCGCGCCCGCACAACCGGTCCGCCGGTTGCAACGCGCCAGCTAAGGAGTTACATGGCAAAGACGGACATCACGGCGCCAACGACAGACGCCCCGATTCCCGCGCTCAAGCCGCCGGCAGGGCCCGAGGCGTTCGAGCACATGCAGTTCCGCTCCGGCGAGTTCTGGCGCGAGATCCCCGCGTATAAGGACGTCGACGAAAAGACATTTCTCGACTGGCTGTGGCAGAGCAAGCACTCGGTCAAATCGCCGGACGAGCTGATGGCGGCGATACAAGACCTCGTCGAACCGGCGTTTTTCGAAGACGTCCGACAAGGCTTCCACCGGGCGCCGATGCAGGTGCGCATATCGCCGTACATGATCGCGTCGATCGACTGGAAAAACCCGTACAACGACCCGATCCGCACGCAGTTCCTGCCGCTCGCCTCGCGGCTGCTGCCCGATCATCCGCGCCTGAGCCTCGACTCGCTGCACGAGCTTGAGGACTCGCCGACACCCGGACTCACGCACCGCTACGTCGACAAGGCGCTGTTCTTGCCGCTCAACACGTGTCCGGTGTACTGCCGTTTCTGCACGCGCTCGTACGCGATCGGCGGCGACACCGACACGGTCGAGAAGGCACAGCTCGCCACCGATCCCAAGCTGTGGGAGAAGGCGTTCGAGTACATCGCGTCCCGACCGGAGCTACAAGACATCGTCGTATCGGGCGGCGACATGTACCAGCTGCCCGCCAAGAGTTTGAAGAAGATCGGCGAGACGCTGCTCGCCATTCCAAACGTGCGGCGCATGCGCTTTGCCACCAAAGGCCCAGCGGTCATGCCGATGAAGATCCTCACGGACGCGGCGTGGACCGATGCGCTCACGTCGATCGTCGAGCAAGGGCGCGCGATCGGCAAAGACGTCATGCTGCACACGCACTTCAACAGCCCGAACGAGATCAGCGACATCACGCAGCGCGCCATGCAGGTGCTCTTCGAGCGCGGCATCATGGTGCGTAACCAATCGGTGCTCATCCGCGGCGTGAATGACGACAAGCACACGATGCGCAAGCTCATCAAGCAGCTCGGCTACATGAACGTGCATCCGTACTATGTGTACATGCACGACATGGTCAAGGGTGTCGAGGACCTGCGCACGACGATTCAGACCGCGATCGACATCGAGAAGTTCGTGCGCGGTGCCACCGCCGGTTTCAACACGCCCACATTCTTGTGCGACGCGCCGGGCGGTGGCGGCAAGCGCGACCTGCACAGCTACGATCACTACGATCGCGAGAACGGCATCGCCGTCTATAGCGCGCCGAGCGTGAAGCCCGGCCAATGGTTCTTGTACTTCGACCCGATCGATCAGCTCGCACCGGCGGCGCAAGCGCGCTGGAGAGATCCCAAAGAGCAGAACGAGATGGTGCGCGCCGCGATCGCGGCAGCCTCCAAAACCTAACCGGTCGCACGGCGGGACCGTCCTGGAAAAGCCCGGGTTCTCGGGCTTTTCTATGCTTTTTATGTTTGATTCAAGCGCCTCCTAATCAATCGTTCACAACGCCGGCACATCGCGGGTACGTATAATTGACATGATGTCCGATCAATCCCGAACGCAGCGCGGGGACGCCATCCGCGAGATCACCAGGTTGCTGCCGCGCATCTACAAGCGCTATCGCGCGTCCTACGCGCGCCGCATCCAAGGCCACGGCATCACGGTGCGCGGCGCCCTGCTGCTGCGTGCCGTCGCCATCCTTCCTGAGGCGACCGTTGGATCGGTCGCGCGTGAGATGGCGGTCACGCCGAGCACGGCCTCGATCGTGCTCTCCGGGCTCGAGCGCAAAGGCTTCGTGCGCCGGCGCTACCGCGTGCTTGGCCGCAGCCGCACTGCGCTCGAGCTGACGCCGGCCGGCCAGCGGACGCTGTCCGCATTGCGCACGTCGATCGGTCCAGATAGTTTGCCCGCCGCGCTGCGCCGGCTCGCACCGTCCGAGCGCAGCATGCTGCTCGAGTCGCTGCGCCGGCTCGACGCCGTTGAGACATCACAAGAAAGACGCAATTCATGAAACGCATCATCATCATCTCCGTCGTGGTCGTCGTCGCGATCGTCGCCGCGATCTTGATTTTCCGCGCGATCGGCGCGCATCGAACCGCGCCGCGCTATATCACCGCCCCGGTCACGCGGGCCGACATCGATGCCACGATCTCGGAAACCGGCACCGTCAATCCGGTCACCGAGGTCCAGGTCGGCACGCAGGTGTCGGGCACCATCGCGACGCTGAACGTCGACTACAACTCGATCGTCCACAGGGGTCAGGTCTTGGCGACCTTGGACCCGACGAGCTTCGAGGCCGCTGAAACGCAAGCGAATGCGGGAGTGGCCCAGGCGCAGGCCAATGCCTCGGCAAGCCAAGCGACAGTCGACCAGATGGACGCGTCAGTGCAGAGCTCGCAGGCGAACTATCGCAAGGCGCAGGCCGCCAACACACTTGCGCAGACCACGCTGGCGCGTGACAAGACCCTGATCAAACAAGGCTATATCGCACAGAGCCAGATGGACACGGACACCTCGGCGGCACGGTCGGCGCAAGCCGATCTGAACGCTGCGGCGACGGCCATCAATGTCGCGAAGGCTCAGGCGAACGCCGCTTCGCACCAGGCCGCCGCCTCGAGCGCGCAAGTCTCATCGGCCGAGGGCAATCTGCAGATGGCGAGCTACAATCTAAACCGTGCGACCATCACCAGCCCGATCGACGGCATCATCGTGTCGCGCGCCGTCAGCGTCGGTCAAACCGTGGCCGCGTCGTTCCAGACGCCAACGCTGTTCGTCATCGCGACCACGCTCAAGGACATGCAGGTCGACGTCTCAGTTGACGAGGCCGACGTCGGCCAACTGCGTCCGGGCGCACCAGCCACCATCACCGTGCCGGCCTACCCGAACACGAGCTTCAATGGCACCGTCACGCAAGTGCGCGTCAATCCGACCACGGTTCAAAACGTCGTCACCTACGACGCGGTGGTCGCCGTGCACGATGAGTCCGCGCGGCTGTTGCCCGGCATGACCGCCAACGTGACGATCGCCGTCGCGAAGCGCAATAACGTGCTCGCCGTGCCGGTCGCCGCGCTGCTGTACAAGCCGCGAACGCAAACTGCAGCGGCACCGGCGCCCGCCGGCGGCGGTCCGGTCGGGTTCGGCGCGCCGGCGAACACGACGACGCCTGCGCCCGTCGCAGGTGCGCCGGGTTCGCGCGTGGTCGTCTGGACGCTCGCGCAGCGCAGACCCAAACCCGTGCAGATCGTCATCGGCATGTCGGACGGCACGAACTTCGAAGTGCGCAGCGGCGCGCTCAAAGAGGGCGACCTCGTGATCACCGGACAGCTCCAAGCGCGCTCAGGCGGCACCAGCAATCCGCTCGGGGGCGGCGGCCGGTGAACGAGCTCGCGCCCGATCGCGCGGTCATCGACACGCGCGATCTGCACAAGATCTATCACCTCGGCTCGGTGGATGTCGCGGCGGTGAACGGCGTCACGCTGCGCGTCGACCGCGGTGAATTCGTGGCCATCATGGGCCATTCGGGCTCCGGCAAGTCGACATTCATGAATCTCATCGGCTGCCTGGACCGCCCGACGTCAGGGGCCTACTATCTCGAAGGCGAGGACGTTTCGCACCTGTCCAGCGACGCGCTGGCCGATATCCGAAACCGCCGCTTGGGTTTTGTGTTCCAAGGATTCAATCTGCTGTCGCGCACGACCGCGATCGAAAATGTCGAGCTGCCGATGCTCTACGCCGGCGTGCCCGACGCTGACCGGCGCGAGCGATCGCTCGCCGCACTCAAGATGGTCGGTCTGGAAGACCGGGCGGACCACGCGCCGAGCGAACTTTCGGGCGGTCAACAGCAGCGGGTCGCCATCGCGCGCGCGCTCGTCAACAATCCCTCATTGATCTTGGCTGACGAGCCGACCGGCAACCTCGACAGCCGCAGCACGAAAGACATCTTGTCGGTCTTCAAGCAGCTCAACGACGAGCGGGGAATCACGATCGTGATGGTGACGCATGAGCCGGACGTGGCCGCGTGGACGCGCCGCACGGTCATGTTCCGCGATGGCGTCGTGATTGAAGACCGCCCGTCCGCAGAAATGTCGCAGGTGCCCGCATGAATTTCAGAGCGCTCTTTCAGGTCGCATGGCAGGCGTTGGTGCGCAACGCGTTCCGATCGCTCCTGACCATGCTCGGCATCATCATCGGCGTCGGCGCGGTCATCACGTCGATGGCGATCGGCAACGGGGCCAGTGCCGCCGTCGCCGCGCAGCTGGCGCGGCTAGGCAGCAACCTGATCATCGTGCAGCCTGGCAGCATTGTGACCGGCGGCGTCAATCTCGGCGCCGGCGCACGGACGTCGCTCAAGCCTGCGGACGCGGCCGCGATCGCCCGCGAAGTGCCCGGCATCGCAGGCGTGGCGCCCCAATCGAACGACAGTGGGCAAGTGGTGGCTGACGGCAACAACTGGGCGACGTCGATCCTCGGAACCAGCCCGTCGTGGCTGCAAGTCCAGAACTGGACCGTCGCGCAAGGGCGTTTCTTCAACTCGGACGATATGAAAGCAGCGGCCAAAGTGGTGGTGCTGGGCAACACGGTCGCGACCAACCTTTTCCCCGCCGGCGATGCGCTCAATAGCACGGTCACCATCAAGGGCGCGCCATTCACCGTCATCGGGATCCTCGCGCCCAAAGGTCAGACCGGCTTTGGCCGCGATCAAGACGATCAGGTCGTGGTGCCGCTGACCTCGATGCAGCTTCGCCTCAACGGCAACCAATGGGTCTCCTCGATCACCATCTCCGCGAACTCACCGGACGCCGTGCAGAGCGTCATCAGCTCGACCGACACGTTGTTGCGGCTCGACCACCGCCTCTCGCCAAGCCAGCCGGACGACTTCTCGATCCGCAACATCTCGGACGTCCAGCAGGCGGCCAGCGAGACCGCGCGCATCCAATCCCTGCTGCTTGCCGGTGTCGCGGCCGTCTCGTTGATCGTCGGCGGCATCGGCATCATGAACATCATGCTCGT
>JAFAHD010000047.1 GCA_019237415.1 Vulcanimicrobiota bacterium | reverse complement strand
GCAATGGCGGCGGCTGATCGGCTGCGACCTGCGCGCGCAGCGTGGCGAGCCTGGTGGACGCGACGCGCTTTGAAACCGGGCGCGTAGCCGGCGCGTGCGCCGCGGCTCGCGGCTGCACCGATTGTTGCGTTCGCGCGGTGGCGGGATGGCTGGCGCTTGTGGCGACGTTGGTAGTCGGAGCGCTCGCCGCGCGCTGATGTTCCGCTTGGAGGCGGCTGCGCGTCTCGACGACATACGGAGTGAAGACCGCGAAGCCGAGCTTTGGAAGGATGCTCGGCGCGGCGGCGACTCCAAGCAAGAGTCCACACAGCACCGCGAACAGCAGTGCGAGGACGTCCCGAACTTGTACTTGCGGTACGCCTTCGGCGCTTTGATCAGGCATCGAGTCCTTAGCCCACAACTAGAGACCCGGCCCCCCTGGGACGTTCAACTACGCGTTTGAGGGACAAAGGTCCTCGAAGCACTACTCATAAGCATCGGTATTTCCGAGATTTTCGAGTTGCCTCTCAGGGCGTCACCGCAACGCCGATGGGCACCCCCCACCCCCGGCGACGGCGAGCCTATTCATATTCGACGATTCCTCCAAATTCGGCATTCAGTGCGCCGTGCAGCACGCGATCGTCCGGTCCGACGACGATCGTGATCGAGTTTGCTGAAGTCACAGCAGCGCGCGGCATCTCGACGTCGTAACGGTTCCAGACTCCGTCGCGCGCGGGCGGCGCATTGCAGCAGATCTCGCGGCCGCTTGCATCGACGAACGTCACGCGCAACGCGCCGGCTCGGGACGAGTGGAGACCCCTTGGCACAGGCTTGATCCAAAACGCGAAGCGGCGACCGCTGGGCACAAACGTTTGGCTCAGCGGCGCACGGCGTGCTTGAGCGCCGAGCCGAAAGCGCAGCGCATTGCCAAACGGCCCGTCGTGCACAACGGCCAGGCGGCCGTCCAAGAAGGCGCGCGGATCGGCTGTCCACGCGAGCGGCGCCTGCACCGGCAGCATCTCAAAAGCGTTGACCGCTGAGATCAGGCGACCATTGCGCAATCCGCGGCCGCGTGCGTCAGCTGGACGCAATGGACGCGTGTACACGGCGAGCGAGTCTTGGGGCGCGAAGGCGACGACTTGAAAGCCGTCGCCGGCCGGTATCTCGCGCGCGATGTCGTTCGCGCGAAGATGCAGGATCGCGGTGTCGTGGGCAGGCACCAGCGACTGGTCGGTGCGCCAGAATACCATCGCGTTGTCGCGCGCGCAGACCGCAAATCGGAATGCGAGCGGTCGGGCAGTCGGGTTGTTGAGCCTAACGTCGATGCCGCGGACGTAGCCGGTCTGCGGGTCAAGCGCGACGCGGCCGGCCGCGATAGCGACTTGTTGGCCGGCTGCGCCGGCACCGACCGCGGCAAGCAGGACGATGGCGATTCCGGCAGCGATGCCGGCCGCTCTCGCTCGCAGGCTCGGCAGCGCTTCCTGTGGGACCCCGACGCGCTGTTGCGGCGCGGTCGCCGCATACATGGCGAGCACGACGGGCCAATACACGAAGTAATTCTGCAGCGAGCGCGGGCTGAAGAACAGCACGAGCGCAGGTGCGATGAACGGCAGCCATGCTAGGCGATTGGGCCACAGCGCGTATGCGGCCGCACAGAGCGCCAACGTCCCCACCCACAACACGGTGTAGAAGCCAAGCGGCAACGCTGTGAACCCGCTGGTCTGCAACTGGATCAGGCCGCTTCCAAGCGGCACGGGGTGGGAGAGCACAGGGCTGAAGACGCCCGCGAGCCACGCGGCCGGGTGCCAGATCAAAAACGGAAAGTTCGGGAGCAAGAACGCTCCGGCAAGCAGGCCGAGATTGCGCCACGCTGTCGATTTCGCCGGCGTCTCGTCCAGCTGCCACCAATGGATGAGAGCGAACGGAACCACGAACCATGGTTCTTGCTTGATCGCGCATGCGAATCCGAGCAGCGTCGCCGCCAGCGCGGGCCGCCGGTCCCAGCTCGCAGCGACCCCGATCATCAATGGAAGCCACACGACGTCGGTGACCGACCCGACCGCAAATTCGCGGTACTCCGGGATGACGAGAAAGAACAATCCAAAGAGCGTGCGCGCCCACACCGGCGCGAGCGCCAAGACAAGCAGCATGGCGACTAACTGGAAACCGATGTCGACCCAGATCATGCTTTGCACGTGTGCGAGCACAAACGGCACGTAGACGAGAAAGCTGAGCGCCGGATACGGTTGCACGGAGACGCGATCGCCATCCATCGTCGGCGTGTTGATGCGCGGGGAAATGCGGAAGCGCTGCGCCGCGGGAGCCATGCTCGCGGTGTACGGATCCTCGTGCTGCAGCAGCAGCTGCGCTGAATAGGCGGAGAACTCGAGCGAATCGGTTTGGTATTGTTCGAACGCCGGATTGACCACGGTTTGACTGGTCAAGTGACCGATGCCCGACCAGAGCACGTAGGCGGCGATGCACATCCCCGGCAGGATGTATGCTGCCCATGCGGGCCGCGTTGAAAACGCCCCGGCGACCGCGACGAATGCGAGCGCGTATGCCGCCAGACCCAGCAGGACGAGAAGCGGATGCGCTCCGGGTTGGCCGCCTGCCGCGATGTACCCGATATGCAGAAGGACCGCCGCCAGAAGAAGACCCGGGAACGCGGCTTTCATAGGAGTGGGAGCGTACGTGTGGACAGCGCCCATCGCCTGCTCCCAAGGATGCGGGTTGTCTAGGCGATCGCACCCGAAACCGCTGTACGCAGGCCGGCGAGCGCGCCGGCGCGGTCAGCAGCGAACGGAAGTGCGCGCTCGATGCCGGCGATCGTCATCACGCGCGCGATGCGCGGATTCGCCATGACCAGACAGGCATCGCCGTCCGCGGCGCGGACGGCGCGCAGCATTTCGATCAGGGCGTAGATGCCGCGCGAATCGATGTAGGTCAACTTGTCGAGGTCGACGATGAAGCGGCGCTCGCCACGCTCGAGCTGGCCGGCGATCATCGTGCCGAACGTGGGAGCAGCATCTAAGTCGAACTCACCGACGAGCTCAATGACCACGGCGCCATCATATGAATGGACCGCGATGGCGAAATTCATCATACACTTCCTTGCCCCGAGCGCGGTATGCCGAAACAGCGGAGCAGTGCCGCATGATGGAACTGGGTAAGGAATAGTGAGAAGGAGGTGGCCTTCGGGCAAGCGCCATGGAGATGAATCGTCACGCGTTCGCTTGGCTGCCTGGCTTCCTTATGATCGCAGCAGTTGCTAGCCTCGCGGTTGGACTGCTCGACGCGCCGGCACGCCCGTACGCGCTGCTGAGCGCGGCCGGCCTTCTCATCATCGCCTTTGTGGCCCTGATCGTCGCTGCCGTTCGCGGCGAGCACGTCGATCGCTACCGGGAACTGGCGGAGTCACTGCCATTCGGCCTGTGGTTGGCAGACAAGGCCGGCAGGTTCACCCACTTCAGCGATTCTTACTTGCGCATGCTCGGCATGACGCTCGCGCAGGCGCGCCGCGGCGAATTCTTGGAGAGAATGCCTGTCGAGGATCGAGACCGCTTCGTCGCAGCATGGCAGAGGCGCAGCCCGGGCGAGCCATTTGAAGCCGGCTATCGGGTCACAGGAGCCGACGGCAAGGCGTACTCGGTGGTCTCGCATGGCATCGCCCTTCGAGATGGGAGCGGCAAATGCACCGGCTGGATCGGCTTTTCCCTCGATGTGACGGCTCGCCAGCGCGCCGCCGAGCAGATGGAGTTTCTCGCCGAGCTCAGCCGCGTGCTCTCGTTGACGCTCAACCCGGCAATCACGCTGGAGCGAACCGCTGCGCTCATGGTGCCGCGCGTGTCCGATTGGTATGCGGTAGATCTGCTCAGCGACGAGGGCGAGGTCGAGCGCGTCCTCATGGTCCACGCAGATCCGCAGCAGACTCGAGCGGCGCGAGGGTTGCTGGCGTGCGCGCCGCGCGAACTCACCCTCCCTTCAGGTGCGCCCTTGGTCATCGCGACCGGCCGCCCGCAAGTGTACGCGAACTTTCCGATCAGCGCCATCGCCCAGCTCGATCAAGGCGACCCGCAGCAGGTATTCCTCGATTCGTTGAAGGGCACGGGTATCGTCGTGCCTTTGGTCGCGCGCGAACGCACGATTGGAGCGCTGACGTTCTTGTGGTGCGGGCGAACGCGCCCGATCGACGCCGACGAAACGCTCTTCGCGTATCTCATCGCGCGGCGCGTCGCCATCGCGTATGACAACGCGCAGCTCTACGAGCGCGAACACCAGGTCGCGGATTTTCTCCAGCGCGCGTCCTTGCCCGAACGGTTGCCGCAGCTACCGGGCATGGCGATCGGCGCGCACTACGCACCCGGCGCGAGCGAAGCCGAGATCGGCGGCGATTGGTACGACGCCTTCCAGCTCCCGAACGGACGATTGGCGATTTCCGTGGGGGACGTCGCAGGCAAAGGGCTGCCGGCCGCGGCGACGATGAACTCTGTGCGATTGACCATGCGCGGCGCGGCGTTCGAGGGCCTGACCCCATCCGCCGTGATGACGCGCGTGAACAACTACCTGCTCAATGACAAGCCGACGATGGTCACAGCGGTATTTGGCATCGTCGATGCGGTGGGGCACACATTCACGTGCTCGATCGCCGGCCACCCGCTGCCGCTCATCCTCAACGGCGCGGGCGATGCGGCATCGCCAAGGCCGGTCTCGCCTCCGCTCGGACTCTTTCCAGAGAGCACGTATCCCGAACAATCGCTCGATTTCGGCATCGGTTCCTTGCTCGTGCTCTATACCGACGGGTTGGTCGAGGACGACCGCGACCTGCCCGGAGCGGAAGCCGCGTTGCTCGAGGTCGCGCGCGCGGCCCAACGGCGCAGCGAGTCCAATGCGGCGCGATTCATTGCCGAACAGATCGTGGGCGATGCTCCCAACGACGACGTCGCCGTGCTTACCATAGCTTGCGCGAGCGAGCCGTTACGCGAATTGGACCTGACGTTGCCGGCCGAACCCGCCAGCGGGCGCTTGTTCCGTCAGGCGCTGCAGCGTCTGTGCAACGCCGTTGGGCTGCCTGACGAGCGCATCGCCGCGCTGCAAGTCGCGGCAGGCGAGGCGATCATGAACTCCATCGAGCACGCGTACGGCGTGCGCGGCGGGTTCGTGCGATTGCGCGGCTCGCTCGAAGACGGCAAACTGATCGTCGAGGTGAGCGATCGCGGCCGCTGGCGCACGCCACGCTCCGACGATCGAGGTCGAGGACTTGAGATCATGTCGGGCCTCGTCGGCGACGTCACGATAGACCGAAGCCAGGACGGCACGGTCGTGCGCCTGGGGACGTCTCTCAACGGCGCTGTGTAATGGAAGAAAACCAGTTCTCGCGGCGCGCGGTCGACGGCGTGACCGTTGTCATCGCCGGCGGCGACATCGACATCGCGTCGGTACATCGGTTCAAAGCGTTTCTCGAGAACTCAGCGGATCCCGACGGGGCCGGCCTTGTTCTCGACATGACCAACGTGAGTTACCTTGACAGCCGGGCCATCGCGACGCTCGCGGAGTTCAGCTCCCGCGTGCGCGTGGCGCGCCAGCGATTGGCTCTCGTGGCCGATGAAAACGGCATCGCGGCCAAGCTGCTGTACATCACTGGCTTGGCCGCGGTCATCCCGATCTTTTCGGGGCTTGCGCCGGCGGTCGAGGAAATACGCCGGACGTAGCATCTCCTAGGCGAGCGTTCGTCTGCCGGTCAACAGGTTAACGACGATCAAAATCAAGGCGATCACCAGCAATAAGTGGATGAGACCGCCGCCGATGTGCACGGCGAAGCCGATCAGCCACAGGACGAACAACACGACGATGATAGTCCACAGTAGATTTGCCACGATGTGAGTCCCCTTCCGTTGTAGCCGATTGTTCCCCGGCCGGACATCACGCAAACCGCAAGCGTCCCATTGTCGCCGAGCATCGCGCGCTACGAGATCAGGGTACAATGACAGCATGGATATGAAGCAACGTGAGCATCGGAGCGCCGGCGTCGCGTGCGGACTCGCACTCGCGCTTTTGATCGCCGGCTGCAATCGCCCGGCTGCGCAAAGTTCGTTGGGCGCAGACCTGGCACCGTTCGCGAAGACGCGCAACCAAGCGATCGCCATGGTGACCGACGCAAAACGGACGCTTGACGCAGCGTCGATCAACCAGCTGATGCTGTCGTACACCGACTTGCAGGAGAAAAGCAACGCGTACGCGGGCTTTCTGGTAGAAGCGGCGAGCGCGGGCTCGTTCGACTCGAGCAAGAACGACGCATATGCCTCGCAATTGCGCCAGAGCATCGACGGCTTCAACGTCGCCTATGCGGGGTTGGAGAGCGGGGCGATGGTGCGCACCAAATCATCGTCGATGTGGCTCGCGGACGGTTGGCTACCTTCCTTCGCGCAGCACGTCCAGTCGAATTGGCAGCGCTATCACGACGCGGCTGGCGTGACTCCGGGCGGCGGCTCGATCGCCGCGGAGATCAAGAGCCAAACCGTCTATCCCAACTTCGAGGATATCGCGACGGAATCGGTGCGTGCCGGACGATAGTTCGGCCACGGCCGAGGAGGTCGCAGCTGCGCACGTCCTCGGCGTCCGCGAGGCGAAGATGCGCCGCGAACCGGGGTGGCTGCGGCGTTTTCTTGCGGTCCTGGGCCCCGGTCTTATCACCGGGGCCTCTGACGACGACCCGTCGGGCATCGCGACGTACTCGGTCGCCGGCGCGACCCTCGGTTATTCGACGCTGTGGACCGCCATCGTCTCGTTCCCCATGATGGTGATCGCGCAGTTCTTGTGCGCCAAGATCGGCTTGGTGAGCGGACGGGGCCTGGGCGAGGCTATGCGGCTGCGTTTTCCGCGCTACGTCGTCGTCCCGATGGTCGCCGGACTCGTCATCGCCAACACCATCAACGCGGGCGCAGACATCGGCGCGATCGGCGCGTGCATGAACCTGCTGGTGCCGATTCCCGCCGCGATCCTGGTCGTGCCGATCGGCGGGCTGATTCTTGCGCTGCAGGTGTGGGGATCGTACCGGCTGATCGCCTCTGTGTTCAAGTGGCTCACGCTCGCGCTCTTCGCGTACGTGGCATCGGCGTTCTTCGCGTCGCCCGATTGGGGTGCGGCGCTGCGCGGGACCTTCGTACCGACGCTGTCGCTGGATAAGGGATACCTCATGACGCTGGTCGCCATCTTGGGCACGACGATCTCGCCCTATATGTTCTTTTGGCAGGCGCGTCTCGAGGTGGAAGAAGACATCGAAATGGGCCGCCGTTATCTCTACCAGCGCGTCGGCACGACCGATGCGGAGCTGCGTTATGCGGCCTGGGACGTCAATACGGGCATGCTGTTCTCGCAAGTCGTGATGTTTTTCATCATCGTCGCGACCGCCGCCACGCTTCACGCGAGCGGCCACACCAACGTGCAAACCGCAGCGGACGTCGCGAAGGCTCTGGAGCCCATCGCCGGACGGGCCGCGGGCCTCGTGCTGGCCATCGGGATGATCGGCGCTGGCTTCCTGGCCGTGCCGGTCCTGACCGCGTCCTCAGGGTTCGCGCTCGCCGGTGCGTTCAATTGGAAGCAGGGCCTTTCGACCAAACCCGGACGCGCTCCGCAATTCTATTGGACCATCGCCCTCTCGACGCTGGTCGGCGTGTTGATCAACTTCATCGGCATCAGCCCGGTCGCCGCGCTGTTTTGGGCCGCGGTGATCAACGGCGTGTTAGCGCCTGCGCTGCTCGTGTTCGTGATGCTGTTGACGAACGACAAGCGTTTGATGGGAACACGTCTCAATACGCCGCTCATGAACGCCGGCGGCTGGGCAACGACCGCCGCGATGGCGGCGGCCGCCGTCGCGATGTTCGTGTTCTGGCGGTGAGGACGCGCTTTCGCGAAAATAGGACAGCGCACTCGCAATCGTTTGGACCGAGGCCCAACGGGGAAAAATATGCGTGGAGGATGCGTCGAACGCAAGCATGAGACAACAGATCCTCGCGGTGCCCAACTCGCAGGAGCGCGCTCTTGAGGCGATCGACGAACTCGTCGCCGGCAGCGCGTTGGACCGGCCAAGCGGCGAGGCCCTCAAGCTCTTGTATCTCGAGGGATGGAGCGACGGATTTGCCTCGGTGCGGCGCGCAGACGCCGATCTCATCTTCGGGATGTCGGGTACCGAACTAGCGCACGCACTGGGCGAGCTTGCATCGACTGGTCTCATCCAAATGCGCGACGCCGGTGAGTGCGTCGCGATCGAAATCCTCAGCCTCGGAACATGCCCGCCCGCCGCTGGGTTGCCGCTGTCCTGGTGGCGTTTTTATCAAGTCGAACTGGACGCTGACCCCGACTAAGACGCCAGGAGGTTGCGTGATGAAAGAGCGTTTCAATCCACTTGTCGTCGCCGCCATCGCGGCGATGGTCGCGCTGCTCGTCGTGTTGTTCGGCGAGATGGCGCGCGCCGACGTGCAGGTCGTGGTGAACGGTCAGTCGGTGCAATTCGATCAACCGCCGATCGAGCGAGGCGGCAGAGTGTTCGTGCCTTTGCGCGGCGTCTTCGAGCGCTTAGGCGCAAGCGTCGTGTATTACAACGGCGTCATCAACGCGACAGGCGCCGGTCATCAAGTGCATCTGACCATCGGGTCGACGCAAGCAGTCGTCGACAACCAGCCGCGCACGCTCGACCAAGCGCCGTTCTTGGTCGGCGCCAGGACGCTCGTGCCGTTGCGCTTCATCTCCGAAGCGTTGGGCGCCAACGTTCAGTGGGACGACAATTCGCAGACGGTGACGATTTCGAACGGCGGAAGCCCAGTGGCCCAGGCGCCGGCGACCATCCAGTTACACTCCCTGCGTCCGTCGAGCGGGAGCACTGTGCAGTCCACGCGGCCGTCGATTTCAGCTCGCTTTGACGGCAGCGTCGATCCCAACAGCGTGCGGATCACGCTCGACGGCCGAGATGTGTCAGGCACGGCCTACGTCTCTGCGAACGATTTTCTGTTCACGCCACCCTATGACTTGGCATCGGGCAGCCACACCGTCGAGGTGATGGGCCGGAACACGAGCGGCGCCTCGTTCGACCGATCCTGGTCGTTCACCACCGGTGCGAACGCGACGTCCAACTTCCTTAACAATCTTTCGCCGGCGGATGCGTCGACAGTTGCCTCTAACTTCAACCTGTCGGGCACCACGCTTCCCAACGCGCACGTTCATGTCGCCGCCGCCGCGTCCGCGCTTTACGGCGGCATATTCCGCGCGACGCTTGGCACCTATACGACGGACCTGGTCGCGGATAACAATGGCCGCTTCGCCACGCAAGTCAGCTTGAACAACGTGGTGAGCGGCGGTGCAGTCACTGTTCGGCTCACCTCGTCGGACCCGAACAGCGGTTCCGGTGCGACCGCCACGCTGAATCTTCACTCGTAGACCTGAGGTGAACGCGCGGGCCGAGGGGCGGCTCCGACCCGCGCTGAACCAACCGGGGTGAGGTCGCGCTGGCGCTCGACGCTTGCGGCTCTTGCGCAAGTACGCTTGGGCGCGGCGCAGCGCGGCTATCTCCTCGCCGCGATCTGTGTCGCACTGCTCGCTGTCGCGTATGTCGACTACCGCCACCCGGATTTTAAGCTCGCGCCTTCGGCCGTGCTGTTCGTCATCGCGATCGCGGGTGTGGGCGGCCTGTGGATCGGACTCGCGGGCGCGCTGCTCGTCGCGTTGCTATTCTCCCTGGCGGAAAGCGGCGGGGCGAATGGCTCTTCGTCTGCGGTTGTGGCGCACACGTTGCTTCGCAGCACGAGCTACATCGCTGCGGCATTGTTGGTCATCCTGTTCCGGAATCGCTCGGCCAGCCTGCTGCAGAATCAGGCGCGGCTGCGCGAATTCGAGCTGCAGACGACTCGCGATCAATTGGGTATCGCAGAGGCCGGATTCCGGGCGGTGGGCGAATCCCTACCGTTCGGCGTGTGGTACTGCAACCCGCAGGGACGCGTCATTCACATGAGCGAGTCGTTCCTGCAGATGACCGGCATGACGCTCGAGGACGTGCGCGCCGGAGGCTGGCTTGCGCGCGTCGAGCCGCACGACGCAGAACGCATCCGCGCCGCATGGTCGCAACGCGAGCAGTGGACTGGGAACTGGGAAGACGAGTATCGCATCACCGGCGCAGATGGCACGCCTCATACGATCATGTGCCGCGGGCGCGCGGTCCGCGACGAACGGGGTGCGATCGCCGGCTGGGCCGGCATCAACCTCGACATCACCGAACAAGCGAAGTCTCGCGAGCGGCTCGCTTTTCTCGCTGACGCAGGCCGCGTGCTGGCGCTTTCGCTCGACCCTGAGGCGACGCTCCAGCGTATCGCCGGACTACTCGTGCCCCGCCTTGCCGACTGGTGTGAGATCGCGCTGCTCGACGAGGATGGCGCGATCAGAACCCTTGTGGCGCTGCATGCGAACCCGGAAAAGGCGCAACTCGCGCACAGACTGCGCGCGGCGCTACATCACCGAGACGATACGAGCGCGCTTGCCCGAGTCGTGCGGACTGGGACGCCGGAGCTCATCCCGCTCGTGACGAATGAGACGATTTTCAACGCCACGAGCGATGAGGACGAACGTCGCGGGCTTGCGGAGCTGGCGGCGACGTCGGCCATGGTCGTTCCCCTGCGGGCGCGCGACAAGATCTTCGGCTCGATCACGCTCGCTCAAGCCGAATCGGGCCGCACGTTCGACGCCGACGATCTCACGTTCATCGTCATCGTTTCGTCGCGTGCAGCACTTGCATATGACAACGCGCGCAGCTACGCGCGCGAGCATCTGGTCGCACATACGCTGCAAACGGCCTCGTTGCCGACGACCCTGCCGCGGATCCCCGGTGTCGTGCTGCAGGCTTCGTACAGGCCGGGGGCGCTTGAGTCCGAGATCGGCGGTGATTGGTACGACGCGTTCGTCCTTCAAGATGGAAATGTGGCGATATCGATCGGCGATGTCGCCGGAAAGGGGCTACGCGCCGCGGTCGCGATGTCCGGAGCGCGCCACGCTTTGCGAGCCGCCGCGCTGGACGGCGCGTCGCCAAAGGACGTGCTGCAACGGGCCAATGTGCTGCTCGTGCACGAAGACGCCGGAATGGTCACATCCGTCTTCGGCATTTTCGATCCTGTGACGCTGCGCGTGGTGTACGCCAATGCTGGCCACCCGCCGCCGCTGCTTGCGACGACCGAAGGCGCGTTGACGCGCTTGCCTGGGGGCGGCCTGCCCCTTGGCCTCTTCGTCGGCCATCAATACGAGGAGCAGAGCGCGCAACTCGAGCCGGGTTCACTGCTGGTCATGTACACCGACGGCTTGGTCGAATACGACCGCGATGTGATCGCCGGCGAAGCCGCGCTCGCTGAAGCGGTGCACGAGGCTGCCCTTGCTCGGGCGAGCAGTCCGGCAGAAGGGATCATCGAGCGTGTCGTGCGCGGCGTCGCGAAGGACGACGTGGCGGTGCTGACCTTGTGCATTTCCGCTGAGCCAGTCGATCAGGTCGATATCGTCCTGGATGCCACACCGGCCAGCGCCCGCGTGCTGCGTCAGGTGCTCCGCAGGCTTGCGCTCCACGCCGGACTCGGCGAATCCGACACGACGGACGTCTTGGTAGCATCCGGCGAGGCGATCAGCAATGTCATCGAGCACGCCTACGGGATAAAAGATGGGGACGTTCGCGTGCGTGCGTCTCGTCGGGACGGCGAACTCTCTGTCGAGATAGCTGACCGAGGCCAGTGGCGCGAAACCCCGCGCCAGGGCGGAGGGCGCGGGCTGATGCTGATGCGCGCGCTCATGACACACGTTGAGGTCGCCCACGGCCCGGGCGGCACGACAGTGTACCTGCGTAAGGCGCTCGCTGGTGAGCTCTGATGACTGAGCAAGCCACGTTCAAGCTGCGGGAAGTCGAGGGCATTCCGGTCGTCGATGTCCACGGTGAGATCGACATCTCGAACATCGAGCAATTCAAAGAGTCGCTGCGGACTGCGAGCAGCGGTGAAGCTCCGGCGCTCATCGTCAAGCTCGAGCACGTGACCTATCTCGACAGCCACGCGATTGCGGCGCTCGTCGTGCACGGCAAACGGCTGCATACGATTCGACGCCGCGCATATGTGGTCGCGGGGCCGAAGAGTGCCGCGGGCAAGATCCTGGGTATAAGCAATGTGAATCTTGCCATACCACTCTGCGAATCAATCGAAGACGCCGTGTCCCGGGAAAGGGGCGCGACCGGAGGCGCGCGATAGGGAAGGATTGCGCGCACCCGCGCACTTGCCTCAGCACGTGGTCCAGTGCTATCAGTCCGATGAGTTCCTCTTGGGAGCGGCCGCTCGATTCTTGCTAGGCCGCGATGCGGGCACATCGTTCATCGTCATCATCGCGACCCCGGCGCACAGATTGGCCCTCGTCAAACGGCTCAAGCCCAACTCCGACCAGATGCCATGGGTCGGCGGCTTACGGCTGATGGACGCGGACGAGACACTCGCGCAGATCATGCCGCGCGACACGCCCGATCGAGCGCGCTTCGACCAGGTCGTCGGGTCGCTTGTACGGCAGTTCGCGACGAGAGGCTCGGTCCGGATCTACGGCGATATGGCGGGCGAGCTGTATCGGGCGGGAAAGCGGCGCGCCTCTGCAGCGCTCGAGGATCTGTGGAACGAGCTGGCGCGTAGTGTCGACTTCGATCTCTTCTGCGCGTATCCGATCGACGTGTTCGATCCCGCATTTGAGGAACGTTCCAGCGATTCGTTCCTGCACAATCACCGGCGGCTGCTCCCGAGCTCGCCTGCCGGCAGCCTGGAGGCCGCCTTGCGACTAGCGCTGGAGAAGGCCGGCCTCACACCGCCGGAGCGCATGCGTGTGCCGGGGATTCACGATCGAGCGCGCATGCCGGCTGCGGAAGCGATGATCCTGTGGCTGCGCGCGGCATATCCGCGCCAAGCGCCGGCCGTGCTCGCCCAAGCGGAGCGCTATTACCGCAACGCCGCTCGAGCAGAGTAGAAGAAGGCCGCGCTAGTGGCGCGGCCTTCCTTCGCGGGCTAGACGGTTCGCCTGCCGGTGATCAGGTTGACGATCAGCACGATCACCGCGATCACCAGAAGCAGGTGGATCAGCCCGCCGCCAAAGTGCAGCAGAAACCCGAGCAGCCACAAGACGAACAAGATGACGATAATGGTCCAAAGCAGGTTTCCCATGGTGCGATTTCCCTCCAGAACACGTGGTACATTGCGTGTATCGTGTTCCCTCGGTTCGTCCCAAGCTAACTTCCCGCTCAACGACCGACCAGATGCCCCAAATACAAGAAGCTAAACCCTATAAAATTGATAGCGGCGTGGGATGCGCATGATGCCCACAGCGTGCGTCGCTTGTAGTAGACGTACGCCAGACCGGTCCCGGCCACCATATTGCCGAGTAGCCCGTAGACATTGAAGTGGAACGCCGCGAATATGAAGCCGCTGGCGATCGCGGCCACGAAAGGACGCGTCCGCTGAACCAGGCCGGCGTACAGCAGTCCACGGAATAGAGTCTCCTCGGCGATCGGGGTGACCACCGACGCCCCGATGATATCGAGGACATAGGCGACCGGCCCATGATGAAAGTGGACGATCGCCAGCCAGGTACTCGCCTTCGGGTGCACCAGCATGTCTTGCACGGCCAAGACCGCCGCGGCGACGATCATAATGCCGATCCCCATCCACACGCCGTAGGCGATATCTCCCGGCGCCGGTCTTCGAAAGCCGAACTCGTCCAAAGTTCGGACCGGAAGCAGTCCGCGAAGCCAATAGATCACGAGCAGCGCGGCGCCAGTTCTCGCCGTGACTGCCAGCAACAAGAGCCCCGGGGACCAAAACACAGCCCCGGCCCCAAACCGAGTGCCGCGCAGAAAATGGACCAGTTGACCAAAGCTATGGAACTCCGGATGCTGCACCTCCGCCCACGCGATCGCGACCCCAAAGCTCACGGCCCAGAACGCGGCGAACGCCGCCGTCCAAACCAAAGCGACGCCGGCTCCGCTCCATGCTCTGGGCGCGAATGCCGGTGCAGAAGATGCCCGGGTCACGCCTGCGCACTTTGCGAGGGTCTTGCGTTCTTGCCTCTTCTCGGGTATCATGAAACTAGGATTCTGCGATACTGGAAACTAGCGCGGCGGAAGACCCGAACGCCCGTGATACCAAGCTCCTGGAGGCCAGCTCGATGCCCAGAAAGCGATCGGTGTTCCCCTCGGACCCGCTCATCGTGGAATGGGCAGGTGCGATGCACGGGCGCGGTCGCAGCGCGCTGTCTGTCGCGGCGTATGCGGGCGACGTCGAACTGTTCGGCGCGTTCTTGGCCAAGGCGCCGGCCTCAGAGTCGCCGCACGGCAAAGAGTGGCCGCAGCTGGCGACGGCCCGTAAGTCGGATCTTATTCGGTTCATCCAGGAGCTGCTCGGCAAACGGGGTTATTCGAGCGCGGCCGTGCGGCGGAAGATCGCTGCGCTTCGCTCCTTCTACCGCTTCTTGCGCCGCGAGAACAAGCGCGAGGACGACCCAGCTGCCGAGCTCGAGTCCCCGAAGCGCGACAAGCTGCTGCCCAAGGTCCTCAAGGAGCGCGAGGTCACGCAGCTGTTGCGCACCACGTCAGGCTGGCAGACCGAATGGCTCAAGGTCCGCGACCGCGCCATCCTCGAGCTGCTGTACGCCAGCGGCATGCGCCGTGCCGAGATCGCGGCGCTCGACCTTTCGGACGTGGACCTCAAAACCAGAACGATGCGCGTCATGGGCAAGGGCCGCAAGCAACGGCTCGTGATCATCAACCGCACCACGGCAGCGGCGATCCGCGATTACCTCAACGTCCGGCCGCGGACGGCCGACGATGCGCTGTTCGTCGGGCACACCTGTCATCGACTGAGCACGCGCCACATTTGGGAGATCTTTCGCCGGATCCACGCGCTCAGCGGCCTCGATGCGAAGGCGAGCCCCCACGTCTTACGCCACTCGTTCGCAACCCATCTGCTCGAACACGGCGTCGACTTGATCACCATCCAGGAGCTCCTCGGCCACGCGAGCGTTGCTACGACGCAGATCTACACCAACGTGTCGTTCGAGCACAAACGCCGCGCGTACGACGAGGGCCATCCGCGTGACCGCCAAAGGGAACGTTGAGACGCCGCCGCTTGGGACAAAAACCGGGGAGATGTGACGGGTGGCGAGGCCAGGTTTCGCAGGGTGCGCTTGCGTGCGGAGCGCAGTGCAGTGCTCATAACGCGAAACTGCTTCGTTCAGCCGCACACCATCGTGTGCGGCTTGGGGGGACCGGCGTTTTCACGCTCACCGGAGTTTCTCAGCAACCTCTTCTTCTGCCCGTGGCGCTCAGCGTGGCCGCGGCACAGGGGGCAGTTCGTGGCGGCGCGAAAACCACTCCCATGCCAGTGTGGGAAAGGCCGGATTTTGAGCACGTCGCGCTCGGTGCAGAGGTGACGGCATACCTCGGCACGGCGCCAGAGGACGACTCGCCGGCGATCTGACCTCCCTACTCACTTAGGGAACCATGCACATACGCGTTCTGGGATCGGCCGCTG
>JAFAHD010000020.1 GCA_019237415.1 Vulcanimicrobiota bacterium | reverse complement strand
GCGGGCTTCTTCTCGCTCTCGATGACGTCGACCGGGATGCCGCGGCCGTCGTCCGCGACCGACAGCGAGCCGTCCTTGTGGATCGTCACGGTGATGTTGCGGCAGTAGCCCGCAAGCGCCTCGTCGACGGCATTGTCCACCGCTTCGAACGCGATCTGATGGAGTCCGCGGGTGCTCGTGTCGCCGACGTACATGCCCGGGCGCTTGCGCACGCCTTCGAGCCCTTTGAGCACCTTGATCTGCGCAGCGCTGTATTCGCCGTCGCTCGGTCGCTTCGCCAAAATATGTTTCTACCCTAAAGTCGCAAAGCGGGCGAGCCGCGCTCGCCCTACTACGTGGTTGATTTCTCGCGAGCCGGTCGCTGCGCCTTTCGCACGCGCGTGCCCACGTCATCGGCGCGTCGCAGCGCGTCCGCCCATTGCCGTCCGATGACGCTTGCGAGCACGGCGTCGCTCACATCCTCCCGGCGGCGCTGTGTCGCCAGCATCACATAGCTCCACGCGACGACGCGATCCGATGCATCGATCGCGTCCCGCCGCAATCGCGCGCGCGCGTTGTGCAGCTGCAGCTCCCATTGCGTCATGAGGCTCCTACGCACGCGCTCGTAGCTGCGGGCATCTGCTGACGCCAACTCCCGCTGCAGCTGCACGTGACTCAGCCACGGCGCGCCGGCCAGCGCGCCGGCGATCGCACCGTCCGCAGCGGCGCGCGCTTGATGCCGGCACACGCTGCAACGCGGCGCCGCGGCTCGATCGTCGGTCCAGCAGCCGCAGCCCTTGCAGCGCTGCCAGCCCGCACGCGCGCGGCGTTCGTCGAGGCGCGACTGCGCGCGGCGCAATCGCGCGAGCACCTTCTCCAAATCATCACTTGCTGCGGTCGCCTCGTCAACGCCCGCGCCGTCAGCAGGAGCGCGTTCGTCGGACGCGCGCTCCTCTAGCGGCGGCACCGAAGCGCCGGGTACGACCGGGCGCGATCCTGCCGGCTGCGCCGTGGCGTCCCCGCGCAGCAGCAGGCGGCTGCGGCCGGTGGCGACGACGAAACGCAAGCGCCGGAGATCCACGCCGGCGCAGCGTTCGCGCAAGCGTTCGATGATGGTTGGCGCAAGAAACGTCAGCTGATGGCTCCACGCGCTGCTCGGCGTGAGCACGGTCAGCGTGCCCTCGCGAAATCCCGCGCTGCGCGTGCGCCGCGCGACGTCGGCACCCACTGCGGCCGGCCATGCAGCGCCCAGCACGCCAGCCTCGCTGCCGCCCGGGATGCGGCCGCCGGAAGGCGCGTACGATGCGAGCAGCGTGCGCAGGCTCTTCGGTCCGCTCATGCGCTTATGGCGTGCGCCGGCGCATCGACCAGCCGGCCCGCGCTGACACGGATGACGCGGTGCGGCATGCCGAGCGCGACGTCCGAGACGTGCGTCGCGGTGATGAACGCCTGCTCGAATCCAGCGATGCTCGACAAGAACGCAGTGCGCCGCTCTTCGTCGAGTTCCGACAGCACGTCGTCGAGCAGCAGCAGCGGTGCCTCGCCCGCCGCGGCGTGGGCGAGCGCGTACTCGGCGGCTTTGATCGCGAGCACAGCCGTGCGTTGCTGTCCCTGCGACCCGTAGCGCGCGAGCGGGCGGCCGCCCAGACTCAGCGCGAGGTCATCGCGGTGCGGCCCGACGAGCGACACCCGGCGCGCGGCCTCGGCCGGCGCGAGCTGCTCGAGCGCGCCTGCGAGGCATGCGCTCACTGCGTCTGTGGTTTCGGCGTCCTGGAACGGCGATGGCGCGTAGGTCACCTCGAGCTCGCCTGCGCCGTTCACCCAGCGCGCGTGCGCGACGCGCGCGTCGTGCGCGAGCCGGCGCACGTACGCCATGCGCGCGCTCACCAAACGCGCACCGATATCCACGACCTGTGCATTGTAGGTGGCGAGCAGCGCGCGATCGCCGGCGTCCGGCGACTTCAAGAACGCGTTCTTCTGCGCGAGCACTTTGGCGTAGGCGGCAAGATCGCGATAGTAGCCGCGGTCGATCTGCGAGAGCGCGGCATTGAGCAGGCGCCGGCGTAAAGACGCAGGTCCGGTGACGAGCGCGAGATCGGCCGGCACGAACGTCACGGCCATGATGCCGCCGAGGAAGTTGCCGTACGACACCGAGCGGCCATCGCGCAGGAAGCGCTTGCGCGCGCCCTCTCCGGCGCGCGTGATGACGCAGCCCGCCGTCGCGGAACCGGCGCGCGTGCGCACGCGAGCGGTGACGCTCGCAGCCGGCGCGTCGAGCCGGATCAGATCGCTCTCGCGCACCGCGCGAAACGACTTGCCGAGCGCCAAGAGTGCGAGCGCCTCGAGCACGTTCGACTTGCCTTGCGCATTTCGCCCCACCAAGATGCACGCGCCCTCCGGGGGTTCGAAGCGGAGGGCGGCATAGTTGCGGAAATTGGCGAGTTCGAGTGACTCGACGCGCACGAAGCCGTTACTGCCGCAGCGGCATGAGGATGTACAGCTGGCGCTCTGCAAGTTCGCCGCTGGCGGGGCGCATGGCGCCCGGATTGAGCGCGCCCTGGAAGCTCATCGCCACCGTGTCGCTGCCGACGTGATTGAGGATCTCGACGAGATACTTCGCATTGAAGGCGATCGTGAGCGGGTCGCCGCTGCGCTCGACGTCGATCTCTTCGTATGCGGTGCCGGCGGTGTCCGAGCTGGCGGTGATCACCAGGCTCGTGCCGTCCATCGCGAGCTTGACCATGCTCGCGCGGTCGCCGGCGACGACTTCGGCGCGCCGCAAGCTGCCGAGCAGCTTCTCGGTGCTGGCGATGACGCGCTTGTCGAACTCTTTGGGGATGACTTGCTGATAGTTCGGGTATTGCCCGTCGATGAGCCGCGCGATGACCTTCACGTCACCGGTGTTGAACACGAGCTGGTTCGCTTGGCCGCCGAGCACCGTCGCCTCGATGGTGCCCGCCGACGCCACGCGCACGACTTCGCCGAGCGCACGCGCCGGCACGATCAGCCGCGCGGGTTGCTTCACGGGCTCGGTCAACGCGAGTTGATAGCGTGCGAGCCGATAGCCGTCGGTCGCGACCATCGTGAGCGACGCGCCGTCCAGTTCGAGCAGCGTGCCCATGAGCACGGGGCCGCGCGCTTCTTCGCCCGACGCGGCGAACGTCACGGCGCTCGCGGCGTCGCGAAACGCTTTCGCTTCGATCCGGAACTCTTGCGAGGCCGCGCCTTCGGGCAGCGGCGGATACTCTTCCGCGGGCAGCGCGAAGAACTCGTAGTTGGAGCGCTCGACTTTGAGCGTCGCTTTGCTGGGCGTCCCCGTCATCTCGAGCGTTGCGGCGGGCAAGTTGGCGAGATAGCCCGAGAACAGCCGCGCCGGCACCGTGCACTGGCCCTCTTCGGTCACCTCGGCGTTGAACGCGTTCTCGAGGGTCAGCTCGAGATCGGTCGCCCGCACGCTGACGCGCCCTTTGCGCGCGCTGAGCAGCACGTTGCCGAGGATCGGCATGGTCGTATGGGCGTTGACCACCTTGCTCGCGGCGGCGACCGCGCCCGCGATGTCCTTCGCGTTGCAGCTGAACTTCATCTCACCCCTCGTCGACCGGGCATCGAGCAGATGCCGGGACCATCCGTAGTTATTCGCACGTCCGAAGAGCTCTTTCCATCGATATTCTTTGATTCCTTATGTCGTCATCTTCGTAATAGTGCGGTGCATAGCGGGGATGGCGCCGCTCTTGTGCTTGGCATCGGGCTTCGCGCGATGGCTGGCCCTGTGGAGCGCGTGCCCGGCTCATGCACGGATTGCACGGATGAGGGCGAGAGCGCGCTGCGCTGCGCCGGTTGTCCACCCAATCCCCACGCTATGCACGGGTCTTGCGGGCGAGCCTTACCAGCGCGTGGGTCAGCCGTCTTGGCTGATCGTGCCCACCACCGACTTGAGTTTGCTGCGGAACTCGGGATCCCGCTCCAGCTGGTCCTTGACCTTGTTGCGCGCGTACATCACCGTCGTGTGGTCCTTCTTGCCGAACTCGCGCGCGATCTGCGGCAGCGAGGCGTTTGTCAGGTCGCAGGCCAGATACATCGCGATTTGGCGCGGCACCGTCAAGCGATGGTCGCGCCGCTGGCCCTCCAGCTCCTTGAGCGTGATGCCGTGGAAGCGGGCCACCTTCTCTTTGATGAGCGCGATCGTGACCTTGCGCAGCGGCACCTCTTGGATCTCGTTGCGCAGCACCTCGGTGGCCAGCTCGACCGTGATCGGCTTCTTATATAAGGAAGCGTAGGCCGTCAGCTTGATGAGCGCGCCCTCGAGCTGCCGGATGTTGGACGGGATGATCTTCGCGATGTATGAGGTGACTTCGTGCGGCACGTCGATGTGGTCGCTTTCAGCCTTCTTGCGCAGGATCGCCTCGCGGGTCTCAAGGTCGGGCTGCTGGATATCGGTCAGCAGGCCCCATTCGAACCGCGAGCGCAGCCGGTTCTCAAGCGTCTGGATGTCTTTTGGAGGGCGGTCGCTCGAGATCACGAGCTGTTTGGAGGCCTCGTGCAGCGTGTTGAACGTGTGAAAGAACTCTTCTTGGGTCTGCTCTTTGCCCTCGAGGAACTGGATGTCGTCGATCAGCAGCACGTCGACGGTCCGGTAGCGGTTGCGGAACTCCACCGTCTGGTTGTTCTTGATCGCGGTGATGAATTCGTTGGTGAACGTTTCCGACGACACGTATACGACGCGCGCCTTGGGATCGGAGACGAGCACGCGGTGGCCGATCGCATGCATCAAATGCGTCTTGCCCAAGCCGACCGCGCCGTAGATGAACAACGGGTTGTAGGCGCGGGCCGGAGAGTCGGCGACCGCCTGGGCGGCGGCATGCGCGAACCGGTTGGTGGCACCGACGACGAACTGTTCGAAGGTGTAGCGGTCGGTGAGGCCGGTATGGCGGAAATCGTCGGACACGGCCGGCGCCTGGGTGAGCGGCTCCGAGATCAGCTGCGGCTGCACCTGTCCCGCATTGGGGTCTGCCACCTCGTCAACGACGAAGCGGACATTCATCGGCGCACCCATGATCTCGGTCAGCGCCCCGAGGATGGTGACCTTCAGGCGGTTCTCGGCCCAGTCCTTAGCAAAAGCGTTTTGCACGGTGAGCGTGAGCTCATCGGTCGTCATGCGCTGCACCCGCATCGGCTTGATCCACGTCTCAAAGATCGGTTTGGTGAACCGCGTTTCCAGCGCGCTCAAACAGCTTTGCCACAAATACTCTTCATTGGTGCCGAGAACGGTTGCCACTTCCATCACTTCTTTCTTTTTGGTTCGTAAAGGAAAGCGCTGTCCGAGTCGTGAGCCTCGATTCGGACGGGCTCCGCGGCTTAGTGGGCGGAAATCCTTATTCCTTCAGGGTTTGCGCGTTTTTTCTATGCACATATCCACAGCAAAACTGATGGAGATGTGGATACGTTTTTGCATGCCGTCAGCAAGTGCTTGCCCGCCGGGACCGAGCCTGCGCGCAGCGCGCTCGCAAAGTCGATTTCGCGCCGCGCGCGGGCGAACAAGATTTTCGCATTTTTCGCGGGCGAAATGGCGCAATCGCACGCGGCATCGGGGACTGCGCGTTCGCGAGAACGTATCCACAATCTTATCCACAGGTGTGAATAGGGGTTTTTGGGACGCGGGCGAGTTCCCGCATGCCCCTATGGGAAGGCCGTTTCCGCGATTTCCGGCGCGCTGCGAGTGCGATCGCAATGCACCGCCTGTCCACGGGTCGTGCGGCTGAAGTCGATTCGTCTTCCGGGCCGTCTCCGGGCGTCCCGCTGGCGGGTGGCGCAGGCAATAGCGTTCGAGGTACTAGCCAAGTCGCACGCGGGCGCGTCGCTTGACGGTATTTCACGCGCGCATCTATAATGTAGCTTCTCACATTACCCATTGTCGCAGTGCCGCGCTCCGCGGCACTCTGTTTGTAGGAGTCCCGGACACCCGTGAAACGCACTTTTCAGCCGCACAACCGGCG
>JAFAHD010000143.1 GCA_019237415.1 Vulcanimicrobiota bacterium | reverse complement strand
GCCCAGCCATGATCCAAGAATGGGCGCTCGATAAGATACGTCGCTGCAATTCCGACGAGCAGCGCGGCGACGAACGGGAGCGTGTTTGCGATGAGCGTCGAGTGCGGCCAATCGCGGAAGAACGGCAAGACGTGGATCGCCATCCAGCGGATCACGAACTTGTTCCACAGGTAGAGGTTGTACGAGATGAACGCGAGATAGACGAGAACGGGATTCGCGACCAGCCGCTGCCAGAACGGCAGCGCGAGCATGCCGGCCACGGCGAACACCGCGAGAAGGGCGCCAAACACGGTGCGGAACGTGTTCTGCCAGTGCCATGCCTCCGGTCCTGAGCCCGCAGCGACAAGGCTGAAAAGCATTGCGTTGAGCGCGACCGCGGTGAACAGCGAGAGCGCGGTGAAACCTATACGCCAGCGCGCGAGCTGCGGGTACAAGGCACGGAACATGACGGTGAGATACGAGCTGCCCATTCCGAACGCGAAAAGATCCAAGAACCCCGGCAGCTGGTACACGTAGAATGAGTTGTACGCGCCGCCGTGCGCCTGCAAGTAGAAGCGATAGGCGGACGAGATAGCCACCAGCACGAGCGGCGTCGCCAACGCCCAACGCCGGAACGCCCAGGCGATCGCCGGGAACAACAGATAGAACTGCACTTCGATCGCCAGCGACCAGAGCGGCCCGTTGATCGCGAAGAACGTGTCCTTGAAGGCCGAGTGCGCGAAGAATAAGTGCACGGCGTAATTGCGCATGAGATCGAGTGCGGTGGCGACATTGACCGGCCGCGCGAGCTCCAACAAGGCGACGGCGGTCATGAACGTGAGCGAAAAAACGTAACTTGGTAGGATCTTCAGCGCGCGACGGTCCACGAAATGCGCCACGGTCTGCAGCGGCTTGCCTTCGAAGAGCGTGCGCGCGTATGGATAGAACAACACGAAACCGCTGATGAAGAAGAAAACCTCGACACCCATGAAGCCGGCAGCGGCGAACCCATTGATGCCGAGGTAGAGCCGGCCGAGACTCACGTGCAGGTCGCTCGCCAGCGCTTCTTTGAGGTGGTAGATCAACACCATGAGCACGGCAGCGCCGCGCATACCGTCCATAAAGGCGATATGCGGCGTTCCTTGTGTCGCGGTTTGATCCGCAGCGGTCGGAGACGACGCCATCTTTCATTAATATCGGCGCGCCGAGGAAAACCCGCGACCGGCGACGGACACAGCGCGCCTCATGCGCATGCACCTCATCTTCCTCTGCGGGACCTTGGTCGCGCTGCTCGGATGCAGCCAGAACTCGACCGCACCGGTGCCCGCCGCGCCATCGAATCTGTACGTCGCCGACTTCTTCGGCGGCTTCAACGTCTACGCGACACCGTTTTCCGCCGCCTCGACGCCGGTGGCCGAACAGACCATCACTGGCGGCGGGGGCGATGCGGCGATCGATGCGAACGGCGACGTGTTCATTTCCACGCCGTCGTCGGTTGAGATGTTCGTGCCGCCGGTGACCAGCGCGAGCACACCGTCGCTCACGATCGGGCCGATCGCAGGCGCGCTCAACATCATCGGCATCGCGTTCAGTCCTGCGGGCGGCCTGTACGTCGCCGACGCGTTCTCCAGCAAGATCTGCTATTTCGCGCCGCCGTTCGGACCCGCCACGCCGACGACCGTGTTTAGCGCCGCGCCGCCGTTCCAACCGACCTTCCTCACGTTCGACGCGGCCGGGACTCTCTACGTCTCCAATTTCACCGGCAGCTCCATCGACGTATTCACCCCGCCCTTTACGAGCGGCATCAACGCACCGGCTGCGGTCATCGCGATCGCGAAAGCGAAACCGTTCGGCGTCAAGCTGAACGCCGCCGGTCAACTGATCGTCGGATTGGTCGACGGCGAGCTGGCGCTCGTCAATCCGCCGTTTTCGTCGGGCAGCACGCCCGCGTTCTACGTCGCGGCGCCCACGATCAATGGCGGCATCGCGATGGACGTCGGCGGCGAGACGATTGACGCCGCCGGCAACCTCTACGTGCCGTACGGATCCAACGGCGGTGCGAACGACGGCCTCAACGCGGGCGTCGGCGTGTTCGCGCCGCCGCTCGGCGCCTCGAGCGTGCCGCTGTTCGCGATACGCGCTGGTCTCACCCAGCCGACCGGCACCGCGTTCGGTCGCTGAGGCACCGCGCGCGGCAGCCTACGACGCGAGGGTCGCGTCCGCAACGGCGATTTGGCCGTCGCCTTGGTGCACCGTGACGTTGCGAATCCCGAGGTAGCTCGACAGTTCGCCAGCGGGCACCGTCAACGGTCCAGGTTTTGGCCGGCTGCCCGGCTTGGGCTGGGGGAACGCCGTCGATGCAGCCGTGTAGAACTGCACCTTGCCGTCGTTCTTCTGGAACACCTGATGGATGTGGCCGTTGAGCACGGTCACCGATTCGAACGGTTGCAGGTACGTGAGCAGCTCGGCGTAGTCGTCCGTGGTCCAGCCCCAGTCCGGATACACGGCTGCGAGCGGGATGTGCGCGAAGACGACGATCGGCGTCGACGGCTTTTGCATCGCGAGATCGCGCTTGGCCCAATCGAGCTGGTCGCGGCCCAAGATGCCGCCCGCGGTGATGTTGATGACGTTGGTGAGCGCGAGCGCGTGCACGCCGGCCATGTCGAAACTGTACCACGGCGTCGGCGATCCGGCTTGGAACATCGAGAAATACATCTTGCCCTGATCGTTGATGACGTCGTGCTCGCCCGGAACCGAGAAGAACGAACCGGTCTTGATCGTGCCGAGCAGCTGCTTAACCGTGTCGAATTCCTCCGGCTTGGACAGATGGCTCAAGTCGCCGGTGTGCATCACGAAGTCCGGACGGCGCGGCAGTGCATTGATCTTGTCGATGGCCGCCTTGAGCGTGCCGACCACATCGCCGTTCGCTTCACCGTGAAACCCGATGTGCGTGTCGCTGATCTGCACGAATGTCGCGGCTGCGCCCGGGATCTCCGCGGCGCTCGCCGCTGAGACGATGTCGAAAGGTTTGCCCACCAAACCGGCGCCAGTCAACCCGTAGACGACGCCGGTGCCGCACCAGGCCATGCATTCGAGGAATGCGGCGCGGTCGATGACCTTGTCGCTCATCTTAGTTACCCCCCTGCACGATGACGGTGCCCTTCATGTACGGATGCGCGGAGCAGTGGTACGGATATGTGCCTGGTTTGGTGAACACGTGACGGTACGTGTCGCCTTGACCCAGGCCTTTGGAATCGAATGACCCATCATCGGCCGTGACGGTGTGCGGATCGTCGTCCTTATTCGTCCACACCACCGCCGTGCCGGCGGGAATGGTCACCGTCGGCGCCTTGAACGCGTAGTTGTCGATCGAAACATGGGTGTCGGTGCTGCTGCTGCTTGACGATTGAGCAGCGAACGCAGATGCCGGTCCGACAATCAGAAACAGCGCAGCCGCTAGCGCCGCGCTCCCGATCTTGAAGTGCATAGCTGTGTCCTCCACCCACGGTCTATGCCGCGGACGGGCGGACGGTTCACTCAGGGACTAGAATCGCTTTTACGGACCTTCGGCGTCGTTCGGGCTGCGGAACACCTGCACGATGGCGTAGGCTATGGCGATGAAGGCGACGATTGAGATCGCCGTGATCGCGAAGGCTGCCATCAGGCCTGTGTCCCGACCCGCGTAGTCCGCCGTGTGAAAATCATGCGGATGATGAGCACAGCGACGAAGAACCCAGCGATCCACCAGATCCAGCTCGAGTCGGCCCTCCAGCGCTCGCGCGAAGCGACGACCTGGGCTGGCGCGGGACCGTGGCCGCCCGACGCCCCGCCCGCAATCGTATCGGCGATCCGGTCAAACGCCTGCGTCACCCCGGCGTCGGCTTTCCCGGACTTCACCCAATTCGCTAGTTCATTTGTCACTGGACTTAAGATACGCGTTGGGAACAACGATTTCACCGAATCGGAAAGTACGATTGCGGTGCCGTTGTCCCCAGCGGTGACGTAAATGAGCGCGCCGGTCATATGGTGCGCTACTGCAGCGGCCTGAACATCGGCAGCGCGCGATGAGCTTCCGCTGCCGGGCACCGTCACGACGATCACGTTTTTGCCCGTGCGGGTCGCCAGCGTGTCGTCGATGGCATTGATATGCGCGACGGTGTCAGGCGAGAGCAGGTGCGCGCCGTCGTCGACGTAGTCCGACGCTGCGGACGCCGCCGTTGGGAAAGACGCGAGCGCCACAGCCAACGCGATCGCCGCGTGGCGTTGCGCCGCGGCGCGCGAGATCATGTCGAGGCAGGCGCGGGAACTGGAACGGGCGCTTGCAGGCCGGTGATGAGCAGCGCCGCCGCCACCGATATGACGAAGACGACCAAAAAAACCCACGTGAACGCGCGGATGAACTTCGCGCGCGTCGATTTCTTCATGTTGCGGAATGGTCCGAAGATCATGAGGCCTTCCGCTTCGCAGCGCCGACCGGCTTGCCCCACAGCCGCTCCAAGTTGTAGAACTCGCGCGTCTGCGGCAAGAACACGTGCACGATGACCGGACCGTAGTCAACGAGTATCCAGCCGCCCTCAGCGTAGCCTTCGGTGCGGACGGGAGAACCAAAACGATCTTCGCACGCCTCGACGACCGCATCTGCGATCGCGCGCGCTTGGATCAGCGAGCGCCCGGTCGCCAAGACGAAGTAATCTGCGAAATTCGCGAGCTTGCGGATGTCGAGCATCACGACATCCTCTGCCTTTCTGCCTAGCGCGGCATCGCGGCAGCGATGAGCGAGCAGCAGCGCATCGGCGTCGCTCAGCGTGCCAACCGTCGCGCGCGTGCTCGCGATGCCATCGTGTCGCGGCGCGAGCGACGCGGCCATCGCGCTGGTGCCGGCGCCGCCGCGCGTGCGAGCGGGCCGCTGGCTGCGCGCGTGATGCGGGCCTGAGCTTTTCCCTCGCTTGACGCGCGAACCGCGGGCCTTCACGGGCTTAGGCCGTCGTGCCATATCGTGTCACCAAAGCGTTATAGACCTCCAATGTCTGCGGCGCGATGGGTACGTTTCGCGCTGCGAGGTACTCGATCGACGCTTTCACGCAGCCGAGCAGCGCCTCGTCGAGCGAACGCAGCGCAGTCGCGGCTAGCGCCGCGCGGCCTTCATACGTGCGGGTCGGCTCGACGGTGTCCGCGACGAACAGAATCTTCTGCAGCTCTGTCATGCTTGGCTGGACCACGGTGTGCGTCGAGATCGCCGCCAGCGTGTCAGGATCGGTGACACCGAACTCGCGCCGCGCGATATCGGCGCCCACCTTCGCGTGCAGCAGCAGCGGTGCAGCGCGTTCGAAATCGTCCACCGGCAGCCGGTGTTCGCGCGCGTACTCGAGCAATGCCGCAGGCGTCCATTCGCGCGCGATGTCGTGCAGGATTCCTGCAGTCCGTGCCGCGCTGCGCGATGCATCGTGCGCGCGCGCGAAAGCCTCGGCCGTGCGTGCGACGCAGAGCACGTGCCGGTAGCGCGTCCTCGAAAGCCGGCCGCGCATGATGCGACACAAACGGATGAATCGAATCCCGGCCCCGGCAGCGTGCGCGCGCGCATCAACGTCGGCCGTCAGCGCAAGGTCTCCTTCAGCGTCGCCAGCCGGTTGCGATAGACGACGCTCTTGAGGTTGCCCGCCCACATCACGAGCGCGTTCTCATCGTTGTCGGAATAGTAACCGCGGCGCGTATTCACGACCGCAAACCCGTACTTCTTATAGAGCTTCTGCGCGACGGCGTTCGATTCGCGCACCTCGAGCGTGACCCACGACGCTCCGCGCTCGATCGCCTCATCGAGCAGGTGCACGAGGATGCGCTCGCCGTGGTGGCGCCCCTGGTGCGCTGGGTCCACTGCGACGGTCGTGATGTGCGCGTCTTCAAGGATGACCCACAGGCCGCCGTACGCGATGATCTCGTCCTCGCAGCGGCCGACGAAGTAATGCGCGAGCTTGTTGTCGTTCAGCTCGTTGTGAAACGCATTGCGCGGCCACGTCGTGGAAAAGCAGAGCGCTTCGACGCGAAGCACGTCGCTGATGTCGGCGAGGCGCATGGGCGAGATGTCGAGAGAACGCGAGAGGGACTTCACTGGAGTGCGTCCTTCGCGCTGCCGCGCAGGGCTCCATTCTTATGAACGGACGCGCCGCGCCTCCCAGTTGAGCACCGCGTTTGGACGCTGCCCGTAGTCGATGGCGATGCGCCGCCAGTCGGCGTCCGCGCTCTCGCGCAGACGAGCTGATCCGAGGCGCGCGACGGCGCGTGCGCGCTCGCCCGGTGCGCGCGAGCCAAAGCTGCCGGCCACCATCGCTCCGCGTCGGGAGCGCACGGCGTCGCATTCGCCATGCAGCGCAACAGGGCGGCCGCTCGCGCGCGCGAGCGCTTCGACGGCCTGCGTGATCGCGTGTTCGTCGCCGCTGACGAAGCTCGCGGCGCGCTCTTCAGACTCCAGCAGCCGCGCGTAGTAGTGACCTTGCTTGCCGCGTACGATGGCGGCGTGAGGGAACAGCGCGCGCGTGCCCGCTTCGGCGACGTCGTAAGCGGAGATGCCGATGCACGGCAAACCGCGCGCTTGCGCCAAGCCCTTCGCGAACGAGACGCCGATGCGCAAGCCGGTGAATGATCCAGGTCCCGTGCACACCGCGATGGCGTTGACATCGACGAGCGCGAGCTCCGCGTCGGCCAACGCAGCGCTGACTGAGTCGAGCAGCGACGAGAGCGCTTGACCCGCACTAGCCACAGCGGCCGTGCGTTGCGCGCCGACGACGGCCGCTTCGACCGGGCCGGACGTCGTGATGCCGAGTACGATCACGACGCTGCGACGTGGTCGATCGCGACTATAGGTGCGAGCGCGCCAAAGATCGTCACATCAGCTTTCCGCCCGTGACCGTCGATGCTCAACTCGACTTCGATGCGATCCGCTGGCCACTCGCCTGGCGCGCGGTCCGGCCACTCCACGAGCGTGATACCATCAGCCCGAAGGTACGCACCGAGATCGAGGTCCTCGACTTCGCGCGGATCTTCGAGCCGGTACAGATCGAGATGCGAAACCGGCATGGAGCCTCCGGCGTATTCGCGCGCGATCACGAACGTAGGGCTGGCGGCGTGACCGGCGCCGAGCGCGTGCACCACGCCTTCGACTAACGTCGTTTTGCCGGCGCCCAGGGGGCCGCGCAGCAGGATCAGGGTGCCGGGCGGGCATGCAGCCGCAAGTCGCGCGCCCAAAGCCCTTGTCGCATCGGCGTCAGGCAGTGAAAGTGTGAGATGTCCCAAATCGCACTCCATTTCACGCTTTGCCGAGCGCGCCCTCCGGGGGAGCGCCAATGCCACAAACCGAATAGTGTCGTGTTCAGCCGATGCGCGTTCCCAGAACGCGCGACTACATAAGAGAGGCGCGCTCTATCCTTGTGTCCACCTGACGACGACGCACGCTCTAAAGACGGCGGCGGGAAGAAACCACGCCGCGACATGAGCTTCGAGGAGTACCGCCACACGGCGCCATCCGATCGCGTGTTGACGGTCAACGTCGAGGACGAGATGCGCACCTCGTACCTCGATTACGCGATGAGCGTGATCGTCGCACGCGCGTTGCCGGACGTGCGCGACGGCCTCAAGCCCGTGCATCGCCGCATCCTCTACGGGATGTCGCAGCTCGGGCTCAACCCCGACAAGCCGCACCGCAAGTCGGCCGGCACTGTGGGCGAAGTGCTCAAGAACTACCATCCGCACGGCGACGTCTCCATCTATGACGCGATGGTGCGCATGGCGCAGACCTTCAGCCTGCGCTACCCCCTCATCGACGGCCACGGCAACTTTGGATCGATCGACGGCGATCCGCCGGCGGCGATGCGCTACACGGAGTCGCGGCTCGGCCAACTCGCGCTCGAGATGCTGGCCGACATCGATCGCGAGACGGTCGACTTCGTGCCCAATTACGATTCGTCCGCACGCGAGCCGTCGCTGTTGCCCGCGCGCCTGCCCAATCTCCTGGTCAACGGCTCGTCGGGCATCGCGGTCGGCATGGCGACCAACATTCCACCGCACAATCTGACCGAGATCTGCGACGCCGCGGTCGCGCTGATCGACGATCGCGAGCTCGACGACGACGACTTGCTGAAGATCGTGACCGGTCCCGATTTCCCGACCGGCGCGCTCATCTTGGGCCGCGAGGGTATCAAGCAAAGCTACATGACCGGCCGCGGGTCCATCACGCTGCGCGCGAAGCACGACTTCGAAGAGCTGCGCGGCGGACGCCAGGCGATCATCATCACCGAGATCCCGTACCAGGTCAACAAGTCCCGGCTGCTCGAGTCCATCGCCGAAGTGGTGACGCTCAAGAAATCCGCCGGCATCGCCGACCTGCGCGACGAGAGCGACCGCAAGGGGATGCGCATCGTCATCGAGCTGCGGCGCGAAGCGTCGGCGCAGCTCGTGCTCAACCAGCTCTACAAGCATACGCCGCTGCAGACCAGCTTCGGCGTCAACAACGTCGCGCTCGTCGACGGTCAGCCGCGCACCTTGAGCCTGCGCGAGATGGTCGTCGCGTACGTCGAGCACCGCAAGGTCGTCGTCACGCGGCGTGCGCAGTACGACCTGCGCAAGGCCAAAGAGCGCGCGCACATCCTGGAAGGCTATCGCATCGCGCTCGAGCACCTCGACGCGGTGATCAAGCTGATCCGCGCCTCGCAGACCACCGAAGAAGCGCGCACCGGCTTGATGAAGAAATTCGAACTCACCGAAATCCAAGCCAACGCGATCCTCGATCTGCGCCTGCAGCGCTTGGTCGCGCTCGAGCGCCAGAAGATCGAAGACGAATACGTGCAGCTGCTCAAGACCATCGCCGGCTTGGAAGAGCTGCTGCGCAGCCAGCGCCGCATCTACGGCGCGGTCAAAGAAGAGATCGTCGCGCTCAAGAAAAAATTCGGCGACAAGCGGCGCACGCAGATCGTCGAGGCCGAGGGCGAGTTCGCGATCGAGGATCTCATCCCGGATCAGCCGGTCGTCATCACCGCGACGGCCGGCGGGTACATCAAGCGCCAGAACGTCGACGTCTTCCGCGCGCAGAACCGGGGCGGGCGCGGCATCTCGGGACTGGCGCTCAAGAAGGAAGATGTCGTCCGCTTCCTCTTCTCGACCTCGACCCACCAGCACATCCTCTTCTTCTCGAACCGCGGGCGCGTCTATCGCCTGCGCGCGCACGAGATTCCCGACGCGTCGCGTCAGGCTCGGGGGACCGCACTCGTCAACCTGCTCACGCTGCCGCCAGGCGAGACGATCACCGCGGTGCTGCCGGTGCGCAAGCTCAAGACCGAAGAATTCCTGGTGATGGTCACCAAGAAGGGCTTCATCAAAAAGACCTCGCTCAACGAGTTCGGCAACGTGCGGCGCAGCGGGTTGATCGCCATCAACCTCATGCCGGGCGACGAACTGCTTTCCGTCGCGCTGACCAACGGCAAGGCAGAACTGTTGCTCGCGACGACAGGCGGGTTCGCGATCCGGTTCGACGAGTCGAAGGTGCGCCCGATGGGCCGCGCCAGCCGCGGCGTGCGCGCGGTGCGCCTGGGTGCGCGCGATCTCGTGCGCGCGATGGACGTCGTATCGAAGGATCGTCGCGAGGTGCTCGTGATCACGACCAAGGGGTATGGCAAGCGCACGAAGATCGACGCATACCGCAAGACGAATCGCGGCGGCAAGGGCGTCAAAGCGTTCTCGAAGACCGCCAAGAACGGCGACATCGTCGAGCAGCTGCTGGTCAAGCCGGATGACGAGGTCATGGTCATCTCGACCAAGGGCGTCGTGATCCGCACCAAGGTCTTTCAGATCCGCGAGACCGGGCGCGCCGCGCAGGGCGTGCGCGTGATGAAGCTCGATGAGGGAGATGTCGTGACCGGCGCGGCTAACATCGGCCAGCGCACAGAGGAGATGGAGCGCCTCTAACCCTATATGTAAGAGCGCGACATCAACGGACGCGCTATCCAAGGAGAAACCACGTGAGTTCTGCACAAGCCGTCACCCAATCGAATTTCGACGCCGAAGTCCTCAAGTCGACAGACCCGGTGCTCGTCGACTTTTGGGCCGATTGGTGCGGTCCGTGCAAGATGATCGCGCCGATCGTCGACAAGATCGCCGAACAGTACAAGGGCCGCCTGAAGGTCGCGAAGCTTGACACAGACGCGAACCCGAACCTCGCCGCCCAGTACGACGTCTCGGGCATCCCCTGCCTGATCCTCTTCAAGGGCGGCGCGCCCGTCGATCGCATCGTCGGCTACGTGCCGGAGAAATATCTGTCGGCGATGGTCGAAAAGCACCTCGCCGCCGCGTAGTTTGCACTAGCGCGTCTTAGGACGCGCGTCGACGATGCGCGACATACCCGCCGTCCATCGTTTCACCACCGACCCCGCGATCGCGACGTACGCGCCGCTCATCGGCCGCGACGCCGTGCGCGCGCACGTCCACGCGGTGCTCGAAGAGGCTCGTTCCGGTGCGCTGACTTCCGCGAGTTTTGAAGCCTTGCGGGCGGGCGTGCTCGCGCGATTGGCGGCCGCGCAAGCCGAAGGGCTGATCGGCGTGATCAACGGCACCGGCGTGTTGCTGCACACGAACTTCGGCCGCGCACCGCTTTCCCATGCGGCGCTTGAATCAGTGCGCGCGCTCGGCGCGGGATACACGAACCTAGAATTCGATCTTGCCACGGGCGAGCGCGGCAGCAGGTACGACCGCGTCTCGTCGCTGCTGTGCGAGCTTTCAGGCGCGCAGGGCGCGCTCGTCGTCAACAATTGCGCGGCGGCGGTGCTGCTCGTGCTCGATACGTTCGCGCGCGGCCGCGAGGTCGTCGTCAGCCGCGGCGAGTTGATCGAGATCGGCGGCGGCTTCCGGCTGCCCGACGTGCTCGCCAAAAGCGGGGCGACGCTTGTCGAGGTCGGCACGACGAACAAGACCTACTTGCGCGACTACCGCGACGCGTGGAACTCGAACACCGCGCTGTTCATGCGCACGCACCCGAGCAACTATCGCGTGACGGGCTTCACGGCGGCCGTCTCCGCCGCGTCGCTCGCGACGCTCGCACGAGAGCTCGAAGTGATCTCATTCGAAGATCTCGGCACCGGTGCGCTCGTCGATGTGACGCCATATGGATTGCCGTCCGAGCCGACGTTGGCGCAGGAGATCGCCGCGGGCCTCGATCTGGTCACCGTGTCCGGCGACAAACTGCTTGGCGGTCCCCAATGCGGCATCATCGCCGGCCGCGCGGAGCTGATCGCCACCCTCAAGCGCAACCCGCTGCTGCGCGCGCTGCGTGTCGACAAGATGACGCTGGCCGCGCTTGGCGCAACGCTCGCCGCCTACGCCGGCGGGCGCGTGAACGACGTTCCGCTGTTCGCGATGCTTGGGAGCACGCAAGACGATCTGCTCGACCGTGCGCGCCGCCTGTGCGAGATGGTGACCGCTCGCAGGCCCGATGCGCGCGTCACGCCCGTGCGCACGCTCGCGGCGACCGGCGGCGGCACGCTTCCCGACGCGGAGATCCTCTCGGCCGGTGTCGCGGTCCATCCGGTGGACAGCCCCGACGCGCTTGCAGCGCGCTTGCGCAAGGCGCGGCCTCCTGTCATTGGACGCGTCGAAAGCGGACGTCTAGTCATCGACCTGCGAACGGTTCGCGAGAGCGAGCTTGACGCGCTCGCGTCCTCCCTCGGCGACGCACTCGAGACGCCCGCAACCCCGTAGCCGCGGGTAACGCTCGTGCACATCATCGGCACCGCCGGCCACGTCGACCACGGTAAGAGTTCGCTCGTCATCTCGTTGACGGGGCACGATCCCGACCGACTACTGGAAGAGCGCCGGCGCGGGATGACGCTCGATCTCGGTTTCGCGCCGTTGCGGCTGGACGACGGCGTGGAAGCGGGCATCATCGACGTCCCCGGACACGAGCGCTTCTTGCACAACATGTTGGCCGGCGCCGCGGGGATGGAGCTGCTGCTGCTCGTGATCGACGCGGGTGAAGGCCCGCGGCCGCAAACCTTCGACCATCTGCGCATCCTCGATTTCCTCAACGTGCGGCGTGCGATCATCGTGCTGACCAAACGCGATCTCGTCGATGAGGAAGGTCTGGAGATCGCCGCGGCGCTCGCGCGCGATGCGGTGCGCGGCACGGTCGCGCAGGATGCACCGGTCATCGCGGTCTCCAACATCACCGGCGAAGGCATCGCGCAGTTGAAGGCGGCGATCGGCGATGCATTGGCCGCGCTTCCAGCGCGCGATCCGGACGCGCCCGCCTACTTGCCGGTCGACCGCGTGTTCGCGCTCGCCGGCCATGGCACCATCGTCACCGGCACGCTGATGCAAGGCCGCATTTCGACCGGCGACACGCTCGTGCTGCAGCCGAGCGGACAAGAAGTACGCGCGCGCAGCATCCAGACGTTCGGTCGCAAAGTCGCGGCCGCGAACGGCGGCGCGCGCGTTGCCGTCAACCTGCCCGGCGTCGACGTCGCCTCGATCCGACGCGGCGAAGCGCTGGTCGCGCTGCGCGAATTTGCGCCTGCCTCCGAATTGCTCGTCGAATTCACGCCGCTGCAGCAAGCGCTGCGTCTGCTCAAGCGCCGGACGCACGTGCGCGCGCACATCGGCTCTGACGAGATTCCCGGCGTGCTGATCTTCGACGTTCCGCCGAGCGAAGCGCGGCCAACGCTCGCGCGCCTCGTGCTGGCGCGTCCGACCGTCTTCTATCCGGGCAGCCGGCTCATCGTGCGCCGGCAAAGCCCGAAAGATCTGCTCGGCGGCGCGGTCGCGCGAGCGATCGCGCAGCTCGGCGCTCACGAAGCCCGAGGCGCACCGCCAGTCGAGGGCGGCCTTGATTTTTCCGGATCTGCTGCGCGCGTCATCGAAGCCGCGGGCCTCGAGCCGGTGACCGCGACGCAGGTCGCCGCTGCGCTCAACGTCGTGCTCGCCAAGGCGCGCGACGCGCTTGCCGAGTTGGCCGC
>JAFAHD010000093.1 GCA_019237415.1 Vulcanimicrobiota bacterium | reverse complement strand
TCGATATGACCGAGCGCAAGATCGACGACAAGATCACGAAGGAGTGGATCGGCTTGATTCGCGGCCAGTAGCGCTCGCGCGCTCGCGCGCTTCATCGATGAGGCTTCCGAGCCATTCGGCGACGGCTTGCACGTCGCCGGTCCTCGGGAGCTTTTGCAATTCCGCCAGCGCCTGGCCCGCGCTGCGTTGAGCTCCCGCGAAATCGCCTTCTGCATACCGAATGGCCGCGTCGGCACGCAGGCGTATTGCGGGTAGGACTCTTTTCGCGTCGACCTTTGCCGCCAGCGCTCTTGCCGCTTCGGCATTTCCCTGATAGCGCGCCTCGAAGTATGCTCCATCCATCAGGATGTTCGGTTGGATTCCTATCTGGGCTGGACCGACGAGCGCCACCGCCTGCGCGATGTGCGAGCGTGCCGCATCGACGTCGTCCCGATCGAGCGCCCGATAAAACGCGTGCCATTTCGCCGACGCCTGCTGGTCCGGCGTTTGCGCGAGGCGCATAGTCGCATCGATGATCGCGGGATCGATGTCGCGCGGGCGCACGCCGCTAAACGATTGACCCAAAATGAGACCGTGCATCATGCCGAACTCGGCATTTGGAGTTCGGCTCAAGACCTCGAGCAGCAGATGTCCGTCGCTATACGTGTCTCGGCCGCTGAGCAAGTCCAAGTTGGTGAAGACTTGGGTCAGGCCGACAGAACTCGCGGTGGCCAGCAGCGCAACCCCGACCGTCAAACTGTTATCGCTAGGACTCGCATGACGCCATAGGACGTATGCTGCTAAGCTCAGCGCGATGAACCACAACGCGCTTGCACCTGGTCCTGAGAGAATTGTCTGCAACGTCGCTTCCCGAACCCGCGCCGCTGACGTCGGAAGCGCCATCGTGAAACCGAAATGGCCTCTGCGACGCGCGATGACAAACCTCGGGCGATACCCTCGCATGCGCCAGACGAATGGGCCCACGGCGATAAGTACGACTCGCTCGCCCGCGAGCGTCGCACCGATCGCGTGACCCGCTTCGTGCACGACCGCACCAAGCCACACGCACGGGATCGCGGCCACGAACAGCGCAAATGACACGGTGAGCGGCGCGCTGAGGGCCGCCGGCCAGGCGGGCGCTGCGGCGAGCGAGCTGTTCGCCGCTAGATGCAGCACGACGGAAGTCCAAATCCAGATCGTCAGACCGAACAGTAGCGCCACAAGCGCGCCGGCATAGCGGGCTGCCGCCGTCGGACGCTGCCTGAACGTTAGAATGAGATACCCCACACCAAAGCCGACGCCGTAGATCGCCGGCAGCGACGTGTCGATGACGATCAGCGGCGTCACCCCCGCGCGATCAGAGCTGTTTCGCTATCGATGTCGCGAGGTCGATCAGCTGTTGGTCTTTTGCGTCCGGGCCGGCGTTGATGTAAAAGCGGACACTGCCTTTGAGGACGTGGATACCCTGGCTCGTGTCGATATATGCCGAATCACCAAGATGCGGCGGCTTTGATTTCGCGGGATAGAAGGGCTCCAGCCGCGCAAAGGTCTGCTGCGCGACCGAGGAACTTGGGTCGACGTAGATCCTGAAGAGCACTTTGTCGCCGCCTGTGTACGTGCAGTCCGTTCCCTCCGGGATGCCCGCAAACGGCGAAGGCGCCGTTGTTTCGACCGGCTTCCCAAACGACTGGCCGAGGACTGTTTGCAGCTCGCTCGCCGGCAGCAGCGTACAGCGATCCGATGGCACCGGCTTTGCCGAAAGGGCTGCCGGCGCAAGCGCAAGCGCGACCACAGTGGCGAGCAGAATAGTCGAAAAGAAGCGCATGATGAACCCTCCTCGTTCTACGAACGAGACGTTCCATCGCCTTCTACGGCTCTTCCTGTTCTGACCCCCGCGTCCTTGGCCGGTTGCTTGCTCTATTCGACGACCTTGCCGCCGTCCACCACTTTGACGCCGTCGAGATACACGGTTGCGTTCTTAATCGGGAAGCCGAAATTGAAGTTCCCAATCGTCTTCACGCTACCGCCGAGGAACGTGTTGTCGCCGAGGTTGACGTAGACGACGCCCGCTCCTGGCGTCGGGAAGTACGCGGCGCCGTTTTCATCGTGGATCGGCCACGCCGGGTTCAAACCGATTGAGAACGAGCCCAGTTTCATCGTTGGGCCGCCCGACGCAGCGACGAGTTGATGGAAGCAGTCCGAACCTGAGGCCGCTTGGAGACCGGTGGCCGTGCCATCCTTGAACGTGAACGACACGTTTTTCATGACCTCGAATCGGCAGAGCACAGCGGGCACATCGACTCTGCCGGCGGCGCTGTCTTCCTGCGCGAGCGCAGTCACTTGGCCGTCCGGCAACTGCGCGCTCCGATCGACGAGTTTGTGCCCTTTTGCCTCTGCGCTTGTGATCACGCCATCGCTGAGGTTCGGTTCGCGACCGGTAAGTTTGAAGGTGAAGTCCGTTCCCGCGGGCGATGTTATGCGAACGGATTTCGCGTTCATGATCTTTTCTTTGAGCTTCGCGCCATCCGCCGCGATCTTTGTGTAGTCCGCGCCCATCGCGGCCCAGATCATGTTGACGTAGGTCGGTCCTGACAGTTTGAACGACGCTCCACGTTGGTCGGTCGGATACGTGATGGCGAGCGAGCGGAATTTCATCGCGTCGGCCAATGGTGCCAAGAACGCGCCCGCGGCGTTAAGGTCTCCTAGCCGTTTCGCTGAAACACCCGCGTCGAGCGCCGCGATGTCCGACGTGTTCGGGAGATTTATGTAGACATCGATGGCTTTGAACCAAGGCACTTGATACTCGGGTTTGATGGAGAGGTACTTCTCCGGCACATCCACGTATTGCGAGCGGATCACCTTGTCCGAGTCGAGCCATATCGTCACGAGCCCGCCGGCGAGCTGCGCTTGAATCGCGAGATCTTCCATAAATGGAATCGTGTGTTTCCCGCCCTCGATCACGACGACTTCGCCTGGCTGCACGGCGACCGATGTCGTGATGATTTTTTGCGCTAACTGCTGAAGGTTGGGCGGAGAGGTGTCTGCTTTGACGGACGGGGTCGCGAGCAGCACGGCTGCGGCGACCAGAGCAAATGCCGAGAACGATCTGTGCATGATGAGCCGACCTTTCAAAAAGCGAGGACGACGCGATGACAGAAGGTCTGGAGTGCTTGGCTTACACGAAGATATGGTGGGCGATCGAGGACTCGAACCTCGGACCTCATCCTTATCAGGGATGCGCTCTAACCACCTGAGCTAATCGCCCGCGCCCTGCTTGAAATCAAGGACGCCTGGAAAGGGATGCGTTCTATGATTTCGTTAGGGAAGCGTTCATTCCCGGGAATCGCCGACCTCACCTATCCCGCGCCTCGTCTTGCTGAAGCCTTCAAAGCTTTCTTGCTAGAGCGACAAATCGCAGGTGCAACCCCAGCAACCATTTCGGCGTACCCATCTCAACTCCAAGGCGACTGTCCTCCTACACGAGGTCACCTGGCCCAAACCGTGCGTGCGCCTCGGACACGTCACGCTCGCGCATCGCGACGTATCGCTTGGTCATCGCGAGCGACGAGTGTCCAGAGAATGCCAGGACCAGAGCCGCTGTGGTTGGCCGCGCTACAGCTGTACGCAAAGCAGAGAACGCCGCCGTTTAAGAAGCACACCGCAGCGCAAGCCCCGGTGATTTTGCTCTAGGGCTTCCGAACCGGGAGTCTTCGCTAACTTAAAACATCCGAACTCGCTAAGGCGACATACCGTCGTGTCATCGAGAGCGTCGTGTGCCCAAGCTGAGCGCACGGCGCGACGGGAGCGCAGAGATGAGCGAAAGACATGATGTCCTGGATAGGACGCGTCGACCCCGCGGCGTTGCGAGTTTAGGCCAGGGGCTTATGACGCCTGCAAGGGCCATGCAGGACCCACGTCTCGGGTTCCCCCTCATCAGCCAGGGACATAGCCCGACAGCCCATTCCTGCAATCTCGCGTATCTCGTCGTACAACTCGCCTGTTGGGTCTTGATGTGCGGCGGCGCGAATCTTGTCCTGGACCGCCTGTACCCGCTCAGGGTCTACTTTGTGGTTCGGATAGCAATCAAACGTCATGACGCGCGCAGCCGAAGGAGGAGCGGGTCGAACAACGCCATCTTTGTCCCCTAACAAAATCACACTTTTTCTCCGCTCGTCCGGCTTGAGCGGCTCGCCCAGAAGCGAGATAAGTTCTTTGCGTGAGTATCGTTTCATGCCGGTCATTATACTACGGTAAATTCGAAAAAAGGCCGTGCTGGGGGGCCGACCGGGGCTGCTAGAGTCCCCACGCCAACCGCAAATCGCGAACCGAGGGACGCTAACGCCGGAAAATTCGGCGTTCAACAGAAAGATCATCGACGTTGGTCAATTCTATGAAGCGATGGGCGTTCTCGTAAAAAACGGACTGGTCGAGCGAGATCTGGTGCTTGACGTATGGGCGACTTCTATCCCAGGAGACTGGGACCGTCTCAAGCCATTGACAGCGCTCTACAGGCGAACGCAGGGAGATGCGGTTTGGGAGAACTTCGAGTATCTCGTCGTCCTCTCCGAAGATTGGGTCGCCGCGCATCCAAAGGGCGCCTATCCATCGGGCGTTCGGCGTCTCAATCTCAAGGACGAATGGCTTGCGGCTGATACGCAGTACGCGGCCTCCCGGACACCCGGCTAGATCAATCTGAGCCTATCGGTCAAGACGGGGTTTAGGGATCAGCGCAACGAACATCGGGTTCACGCATGTTGGCCGGCCTCATGAGAGGTTCGTATTTGTCGCGCATCATCGTTCGAGCAGCAGCCTCTTCCATGTACGTAGCAATTCTGGCTGGTCTTCTGTCCGTTTCAATCGGTCGAGCCGACGAACCAACAAACGATGACAGCCCGCCAGCCGGCATCCAGCCCACGACGGCTTCGCTGAGTCAGGTCCTCAAAGCACACGAACTCGCGGTTGGAACGAGCGCCAAGGTGTCGCCCCCGGTTCGCACTGAGTCGTGGACCTTCACGAAGGACGGCCAGCAAGGCGCCGAGCGTATCGTCCGCCGCGGCACGGACTATCACGCGACGATCACATCGGGTCCGTTCGCTGAGGAATACGGGCAGCTCGGCGACGCGCGCTGGTATGTGAACCAAAACGGCGCCGTCACCGCCAGCGACCGTACGGACATCAGCGCATTCGATATGTTCCGCGTTCTCGAAGACGCGTCCGATCCCAAGAACGACGTCAAACTGCTTGGTACCGTTGCCTCGCCGTCGCCCGCGTACGTGGTGGAAGTGACTCGACCCGGATTCAAACACCGGGAGTGGGTCTTTATCGATACGAAAACGTCGTTGATCACGCAAACTCAGCGACGCATCGGGAAATTCCTAATCGTGAGCACGTACGACGGGTACCAAACCACGCAGGGCCTCACTGAGCCCACGCACATCCACGATTCTGAGGCCACTGGAGGGCTCGAGGACGACTACAAGCGAGAATCGATAACATTCTCGAGTTCAGCCGACCCGTCGGAATTCACCAAGCCGCAGCCCCGCGAAACATTCATGCAGGTGTCGCAACCAAGCTCGATCGACGGGCGGGTGACGCGGGGTACCGTTATCGTCCGCCTCACCATCGCAGGCAGAGGCTTGGACTTCGAGCTGTCTTCAGGCGATGGACAATCCTATATCGATAGCGACGTCGCGCGCGAGCTCGGCTTGCCGGCTTTTGGTCATGCGACGGCCTCGAACGGCTCGCCACTGCCATATGAAACGCGGATCGATGAGGCCATGGCCGGCGACGTCGAGCTGAAGAACTTCGCACTCGAGGTCATCCCTTTTCACTATCACGCCGATGCCGATACCAAGATCGTCGGTACCTTAGGTTACGATTTCCTCAGCTGTGGTTTGTTCATCGTCGACTACGTCAATCATCGGGTATCCGTCGCGCCCAACACAGACGCGCCGCCGGAACCCGACATGTACTTTCTGCCGGTCACATTCGACGATGGACGCCCCTTCTTCACCAGCACGATCGGCTCTCATGAGACGAACAATGTGCTGCTTGACAGTTCCTTTCTGTACTCCGTCATATTCGGCTCGTTCACGGGCGCCTATCCCGAAGCCGTGGTGGACATGAGCAATGGTAAGCAACACACGCATACGATCGTCCCATTCGCTGACGGCGGCACCTATGGACGAGACATCGACATCTGGATCGCGAGCGTGCCGGACATACACATCGGGCCCACGCACTACATCAACTACAGGATCCTAGCCACGAACTGGGGCTTCGAGGGCGAGCGCCCGGTCGACGCGGTGATGGGAACGCAGTTCCTGGCGTTCTATGACGTGTACTACGATTTCGCTCATAGTCGCGTCTATCTCAAGCCCAACGATTTCTTCCATCGGTCCTTCAAGCCGCATACTTAGATGCGCCTCCTGATTCTTGTAGCCGTCTTCCTTACGTTTGCGGCGGGCGCGCCGGCGCAGAGCGCGCTGAACACGGACCCTCCGCTCGGCATCGTTCCCACGACGCTAAAGCTGCAGACGATCCTTCAGCTCAACCAAAAAGCGGTTGGAACAAGTAATTCGACCCAACACGTCAGATTGGAGAACTGGGAAGTGACCGCGGGAGGTCTGTCAGGAACGCTCGTGCGCTTGGAATCGGGCGGTGACTATCGCGAGGATCGAACCTTCGGACCGTTTCACACCGCTCAGGGGAGTTACCGTGGCGTCGCGTGGCAGCAAGACGAAGACGGACTGACAGTCGTCACGACCGGCATCCACCGCCGCGACACGGTCGACCTAGCTGCTCTTGAGCATGCCCCCAACCCCGACAGCGGTGTTTGGCTCCTCGGTTTGGATCCGTCAGAAAACGCATACGTCGTCAAGGTCGCTCCAACTGGCGGGCGCATCGAGTATCTATTTTTCGACAAAGACACGCATCTCGTCGTGCGGGCGGAACGCGCGTTCGAAGACCAGCGCGTCGTGACGACCTACGATGACTTTCGCGCGACGAACGGCGAGACCATCGCTTGGCATCGGGCGTCGGCCGACGGACGCCCGTTCAACGACGAGGATTATCGGCTGCAGGCACTCGCCTACTTGGCCAGCGTCGACCCAGCGCGTTTTCAAGCGCCGCCCAGCGACCGATCCCATCTCGAGATGTCAGCCGCGCGGGTGCAACTTCCAGTGAAAGTTCTCGCAGATCGTATCATCGTCATGGGTCGCATCAATGGCCGCTCGGTCGATTTTCAACTGGACTCGGGTGCCTCGGAGATCTTGTTGAACAACGCAGTCGCGAACGCGCTGCAGCTCCCCGAATACGGCCAACAGACGCAAGTGACTGCCGGCACGTACACCGCCCGCCACTCGATTGTACAGCGCGTGGACTTTGGCGGGGCGACGTTGACGAACGTCGCAGTCACCACTGCCCCGTTCCACACATGGGCCGACGAGACCACGCCGGTCGCGGGTCTTCTCGGGTTTGGGTTTATTGCGAACTGCGTCGTGCATGTTGACTACGTTCAAGGACGTGTCGAAGCAATCGATCCCGCCTCGTTCGAGCCCCCCAGTGGAGCGATCGCCCTATCGATCAGGCTCGACGATCAAGTTCCGGTCATTACGGTGAAGATCGGAACAGCGACGTCGGACCGATTCATCCTCGATACCGGCGCCGACCGAAGCACGCTTTTCTCCGCCTTCGTACAGGCACATCCGTTAGAGACGGCAGACCAAGGTCTCGGCCAGCAATATACCGAGGCGTATCCTTACTTCGATAAGGTTTCGGGCGTCGGTGGCTCGGTGAGCGTGACGCGAACTCAAGTCTCATCGCTTGCCATCGGCACGACGGTGTTCAACCGATGGCTCTTCTCTGTCGTTCACGAGGCACCATCGTTTGAGGGCGAAGATTACGACGGTTTGATAGGACAAGACGTCTTGCGAAACTTCGACGTTTATCTCGACTACCCGCACTCGAAGATCTATCTCGTTCCGAACGACCGCTATCGGCAGCGCTACGGGTGAGTCTCGGGGGGATTCGGGCGGCGCGCCTTTGAAGCACGAAAAGCCCTCAACGCATGGGTTTTCGGGGGATTAGCTCAGTTGGTAGAGCGCGTGCTTTGCAAGCATGAGGTCAGCGGTTCGAGCCCGCTATCCTCCACCAGTTCAGCACCCTTGCTTGTGTGCCGTCCCCTGCTAGCGCAAGCTGTTACTGCCACTGCTGGTCAGCCCAAGAGGGGCCTTTCGCACGGCTCATCCGAACGTCTTGCTGACTCGTTGTGAGGCTGGATGACCCCAAACCCGCATTCCATAAGGAGCATGAAGGGCATGAACTTTTCCAAGTTTCTCGCGGCCGCAGGCGCAGTCGCGATTCTGTCGGCAGGCGCGATGGCGCTCGCAGCCACCGGTACCGACACCGGCCAGGACACGATGGTCAACGGCGAGATGCACGGTCGCTTCGGCGGCCCCGTCTACAACGGACCACCGGCGCTCGATGTCACTGCCGCGCTCGTCAAAGCAGGCGGCGGTGCGGCAAACTACTCAACGGCGACGGCACTGGTCAGCATGGTCGGCAAGCCGACCGTCGACGCAGAAGTAGCCAAGCTGTCGAAGCAGTATGGCGCGGACGCGGTGACGCTGTGGCTCAAGACGTTCGATTTCGCCGTTGACGACTCGCTCAAGATTGCGACCGCGGCTGGCATCAAACTGCCGGCACCTGCACCACTTGAAGGCAAGGCGCTTGCCGAAGCGTTGGTCAAGGCCGGTACCGACAGCCAAGGCTATTTCCAAATCGAGTTCTTGCTCGACAAGGCGGTTTCGCACAAGATCCACGTGCAAGTCATGGACGACATCGACGCCAACCCCGCGCTCGGCAAGAAGGCCGATCTCCAATACCACCAGATCTCCAACCAGGCGTTCTACGACGTCGCGCAAGCCCTTGGAATGACGAGCGTGAAGCTCGCGCCCGTGCACTAAGCGACAACAAACGGCCCGCAACGGAAGAGGACGGTACGCCGTCCTCTTCTTCTTCTCGTTGCGACCTGCTACGAGGAGGTCGCGCGCTTGGAGACCGCTTCGCGATACTCGTCGAGCATCTCGAGCTCGCCCGCATTCGCGAGCGTCTGCTCGTGCAGCTTCACCCAATCCCGAGGCACGCTGCCGAACACCGGGCGCCTGTTGCGCGTCCGGTAGATCGCGAAGAAGATGATGCCGAGCAGCACCCATGACGGGCCGGCGATCCGCCCGATCGGATGCGTCATGATGGTGAAGACCAGGATGGCGAAGATACCCGCAAGGCCGACGAGCGAGAGCAAAGAGACTGTACCCGCTCGGCCGCCCACCGTGAGCGGGAAGTTGAGCGGCATCCGAAACGGCCTGGGCGCCGCTTGATCGGTGTACCGCAGGGTGATGAGCGCGACAAACACCAGCGTGTACGATAGGGCCGCGCCAAACGCGTAAAGGTCCAGCAAGAAATTGATCGCATCGTCGCCTTGACGGTAGGCCGCAAGCAGCTCGATGAGCGCCACTCCGGAGAAGATCAGTATCGTGATGACCGGCGTCTTCGTCTTGCGGTTCGTCTTTTGGAACAAAGAGGGCAAGAGCTGATACTTGCCCATCGAGTACGCGATACGCGACGCGCCGTACACGCCCGAATTGCTCGAGATGAGGAGCAAGAACGCACCCACGACGGGCACGATGTACGCGAGCGCGCCGCCGACGTAGGGCAGGAAGCCGGCGAGCAGCGCGATCGCCTTGTCGTTGTTCTGGCTGTTGCCCAAGAACGAGTACAGCGCGGTCTCGTGACCGCTGGCGTCGACCGGCCCGTGCATGCCGAGCACCAGGTTCGAGTACGACAACGCGAAGATCAAGATCGTGAGGATGAGGGCGATCGACGTCCGCGGCATCACCGACGACGGCCGCTGCGTCTCCTCGGCCGCCTGCGAGATGCTCTCCAAGCCGACGAACGAGACGATGGCAAACGACACGCCTTTGAGCAGGTCATCCGATGAGGGCCAATGGTGCTGCATCGTGTTGAGCAGCAGCTCGGGATGCCATGCGAATAAGAACCCGCACGCCAGGATGAACGTCTCGGTGCACACGTCGATCGCGGCGACGATCTCGTTGACGCGGGAAGATTGGCGCACGCCGAGCACGTTGATGTACGTCAAGAAGCCCGCTACCGCGAGGACGCACAGGAAATAGTAGAAGTGATGCTCGGGAGCGGCCAGCCAGGGGATTAGGCGTGGCGAACTGATGTAGCCGACGGTGAACCAGGCGAAAAGGCTGATATCGATCGTGAAGTCGAGCAGCACGGCCCAGCCCGCGATGAAGCCCATGAAATCGCCGAGGGCGCGCGTGACGAAGAACTGACCGCCGCCGGCGATCGGATACGCGGCCGCCAGCTCCGTGTACGCGAGGCCGATGCAGACGTACACCAGCCCGGCGAAGCCGAACGCGATGTTCGAAGCGCCGGCCGCGATGCCGACCACCGCGCCGAGCGCGACATAGATGTCGGCGCCGACGTCGGCATAACCCCAAGCGTACGAACCCCAGGTCGTAACCGCGCGGCGCAGTTCGCTTCCGGTCTTCGACAAACGAGTGCTCCCTTGCGCCCGGTCGCTTCGTCCGCCCTGTGGGATTTCCCGCGCAGAGACCGAACGGGCTCAGCGTGGGGGATGCGACCATGAGACGCTTCACCGTCGCCATTTTCGGCCTCGCTGTTCTTTTCGTCACCGCCGGTTGTGCCAAGCAAGCGACCACGACGGCGCCCGCGAGCGGCTCGGCCGCCGCAACACCGGCGCCGTTACCCGCACGCCACGACGTCGACTTCAACTTCAGCGACGTCGCGATCACGACGTCTGGAGCGCCGCTGCTCCGGCTCGGATTCACCGCGCACAACATCTCGAAGGATCCCATCCAATGCGATGCGTCGGAATTCTCCGTCGCGTTGTCGGACGGTTCCGTCATTCAAGCAGACCAGTCTGCCGAGAATAAGTGCTCGCGCGACATGATCGATCCCGGTGCGACGGCCAACGTGCTCGTCTTCTTCGATATGAAGCCCGGGTACACGGGCCCCGTGACGCTCTCGATGTCGGCCAACGACGCGATCGTCGGCAAGGGGACGGCGCAGGTCAAATAGCAGGCGCTTCTTGAAGTGAGCGGCTCGCTCGGGGGATTAGCTCAGCTGGTAGAGCGCTTGCATGGCATGCAAGAGGTCAACGGTTCGACCCCGTTATCCTCCACCATGTTGAATCCCGCATCACGTAAGTCGATGCGGGTATTTTCGGGGCGGTTGAGTTGTCTTACGCGACTGGGGGCCCGGAGCGAGCGCGCCTGGAAGTTAGCGGACGATTAACGTCACCGTGCTCGAGGTCAGCGTCGCGAGGATAGGACCACCCAGACCCCGCGCCAGCGCGGTCTGCGCGTAGAACGCATACGTCCCCGGCTTCTTTAAGTCGTACCATTTGCCAAGGTCATCGAACTGTTGTATGTAGATCGCTCCGGTGTCCTCATTCAGCCCCGAGCTAACGCTACCACTAAACGGCACACCCGGCCCTGACTTCTCCAAGGGCGATCCACTTGGGGTCTGCCCTGTGAGCTTGTACTCCTCCAGTGTCCCCAGCCGAAAGATCGTGGCCGGCGGGCCGAAGTTCTTGATGGCGAGTACCCCTCCAATCGGAGATCCGGCGTTCACGGTTGCGCTATCAAGTTTGATGGAAAGCGCGAAATTATTGACGGTTGGGCCGAAGTCGTAGCTTGCCGTTTGCGCTTCGGGACCAACGACTCTCGCTGCGGCCGGAACGACCGCGGCGAGCAGCAACGCTGTCGATAACGCGATGTGCGAAAGCTTCAACGCGACGTTGGAATGCGTGCTGCTCGATCGGCATCGCTTCAAGGATCGACGCGAAGCGATGCTCACAGTCTTCGATTTCATCGAAGGCTCCTACAATCCGCAGCGGCGACACACGTCGATCGGCTCGATCTCACCTATGGAGTTCGAACGGCGCATGACTTAGGCCGCCTGATGCCCAATCAGAAACTCTCCACCAAAGCGGGCCAGCTCCATACTGCCTCGTCCAGGATATTCAGGGAATCCTGTGCCGATCGTGCGGCAAGTAACTACTTGACGTCCAGCGTCACTACGTTGGATTTGAGCGCCGCATACGTGCTCGTTTGGAGCTCAAGTGTAATGGACGTTTGAAACAAGAACTTGTAACGACCTGCCTGGTGAAAGTCGTAGTACTTGCTCAAGTCGGCGGTCGTGTGCTCGTAGGTCTGGCCCGTATCGACGTAAACCCCAGATGGCACGCTTCCTCCAAAGAGAATGGGGGTGTTGAGTCGTGCGATCGGGGCGCCGTCAGGGCCCTTACCGACGAGACCGTATTCCCGCAACGAGCCCACGCGAAAGATCTTCACCGGCGCTCCAGTGTTTGTCACCGCGAACGTTACTGTGATGGGAGCGCCTGCAGTTACGACATCATTCGCTAGTTTGACGCTAAGCGCCAGGCCATGCACCGGCGGTCCAAAGGCTAGACCGGCAGTAGACTGCTCAACGGTATCCGACCTCGCGAACGATCCACCGCTCACAAGGCTGGTCGCCGCAAGTAACGTGAGGAGCGTAAGTCGTCGAATAGACATTTTGGGATCCCCTCAAGGTAACGAGAGTTCGTTATTGATTGTTACTAAAGACGCCCTGCCATTGGGGGAAGGAGTAGTTCGGCGAACCCGTCGGGGTCCCGGCTTCGACTGGGCCGGAGCCGAGCGACCATCCCTGAGGGGCTGCAAACACCGCTCTACCTTGCCAGTTCCAGGTCAATCTCATGATAGGAGTCCAGATGGAGTTGCTCTTTGAGGACTTGAACATCAGGTAGTCGACGAACGCGTCGGTGCGCGTGAGACTCGAGCACGTTGGTGGAGGAGAAGGCGGCTGACCCGCTAGTTGTACAGCGGGGCTGTCGCTATCGAGCCAGCTGCTGGTAAGTGATACAGGCGAGTGGTTGGCGTAAAAAAGGAAATTGTCGAGTTCTACTCCACTCGTGGGAAACGTTGTTTGGCAACCATTCGGAACGGTAATATAACTCGAGCTAATTGTCTGAGTTACGTTAATGACGCCGGACACTCCTGGGAGTGGTGTCGGTGTCGCCGGTGCTTGAACGGTCCACGCAATGCCAACCTCGTTTGAGACCGGCTGACCCAGGCTTAATGCTTCTTCCATTTCCGGCGTGCCGGTCGGGACCGGAAATGGATATGCACCGACCCGCACCGGGTTGCTCGATGAGGTCCACGACATCGGCGGCGCATTAAGGTTGTAGGCCGTTGAGGCGGTGACTATCGCGGTTTCCGTTGTACTTGTGAGGACCGCCGTGGCGATCAGATTTGTCGATTGGGTTGGGTCCGTCATATAGAAATTTAGAGATGCTTTTTGAAGCTCTGCCGTTGTTAACATGACCGGTGTGGGTGCGATCGTCTGGAGTGCGAGCGTGTAGTTTTTGATTGCTTTCGGGGGCGGACTCCACGCTGGAGACGCAAGCGTGTAAGGACCGGCTTTCCCCGAATTCGGCACTTGTTTCATGGTCACGGATTGGCGTTCCCCAACCACTGCAGTCGGCGTAGGTTGCGGGCTGCTAATGACCGTCGACCCACTGAGAATCTCGAGGGTTGGACATGCGTGCAAATTGTCGCTGCAAACAGCTTGTATGTCTGATATTTGAGACTCTGGCGTATATGGAGCATCGATCGTATTGAACGTGCCGCCGTCGATGAGATGGCCTTTTGGGTCGTATACAAGTATCTGCCACGTATAGCTTTGATACGTACCGATGACCACGCTGTTCGCGATCTGCACGTATTCGTTACAAGCGTAGAACGAGGGCGGTGGAGATGGGACCGTCGTTGTTGCCGGCTCAAAATTACCTGTCATCCCCGTGCCGCTCCAGCTCTGAACCGTACAAGTGAAAGTGTCCCCCGGAGCAGGGTTGCTTGAGGTGCCTTGATAGCCCCATGTCAAGGCATAGGCTGGCTGGGTTTCACCCTCTATCACGCACGTGCCAAACGGCGCCGTGCAGAGATCAACCGTTGTGTCGCTCTCGTTAGCGGGGTGGACTGATGCTGTCATGGATGACGAGCGAATTACCCACGGGCATTTGCGGCACGATGGCGTCGCGGGCGATCCGCTCTGTCGACCTTGTGTAAGGTCCGATAGCGGGGGCGATGTGGGATTGCCACCGTGACCCGAGCATCCCACCGCAAGAACAAAGGCGGCAAGGAGCCCATAAAGCCAACCGCCGACGACTTTGTATTTCAAGTCGAAACCCTCTGGGGAATAGTGCTTGGGCGGTTTCGAACAACCCTTCACTCATCACCTAACGGCGAGGGACGCGAGTTAGTGGAGCTCTTGTGACGGTATCCCCGTAGGCGTCCCCAGTGATTGGTGGACTCCGAGGCGATCGTGGTCGCGTCCCCCGATTTTACTCCGCGGTCGCTCCAGACTCCAAGACCTGCACTTATCAGTGGGGGATGTAATGGGGATACCGTCAACCGGGTGAATCGCCCAGCGGCGGACCGATACTCTCGCCAGAGGCGTGTGGAGCGCTTGGACCGATCACATCGCGCTTCGACCAGATATACGCGCCAGCCGCGCCTCCCCACTGACGCTCCGCAACCGTGCGCCGTCCCCCGGTGCTCGCGCTCAGTTTTTTAGAATTCTTGGGTCTGGAACTTGAGGTTTTACCTTCCACCATGGTGAAACCCGCATCGCCACGCTGGCCTTCGACGGGACGTACGAGGGCAAGTGGCGGCGTCGTATGACACGTGCGCCAAGCAAGCGTAGACGGACAGGGGATCTTATCATGAGACGCTTCGCACAACTCGTCGCCGCTTCTGCGCTGCTCCTGGTCATCGCGTCCAGCGCCTCGTCTCGGTCCGGAACGCTGACCGGGCAAAAGATTGCTGAGTTTTCGATTCCAACCGTCAAGAGCTATCCGGCTGGCATCACCGCGGGACCGGATGGCGCGCTGTGGTTCACTGAGAGCGGCGGCAACAAGATCGGGCGGGTGACCACGGCCGGTGCCGTCACTGAATTTGCGCTCCCAAACGCGAAAAGCGATCCCGAGGGCATCACCGCCGGACCGGATGGGGCGCTGTGGTTCACCGAGGGCGACGCCAACAAGATCGGGCGCATCACGCTCGACGGGCAGGTCTCGGAGTATCCCCTGCAAAGTCCGCAAAGCCAACCGAGCGAGATCACCGCTGGTCCCGACAAGGCGATGTGGTTCACGCAATTCCAGGGACACCAAATCGGGCGCATCACGACGGCCGGACGCATCACGGAGGTCGCGATCCCCTCGAACACCTCACTGGGCATCACCGCCGGCCCCGACGGCGCGTTGTGGTTCACTGAGACCCAGATCTTCGGGGCCTCACCCGGTGATGATGTCGGTCAGCTCACGACCGGCGGCAGCGTCACGACGTTCGTCGTCCCGACCGCGAATAGCTCGCCGCTCGGGATTATAGCCGGGCCGGACGGCGCACTCTGGTTCACCGAGCACAATGCGAACAAGATCGGACGTGTGACGACGCGCGGCAGCGTGACGGATTTCGCGATTCCGACTCCTGCAACGCACCCGCATGCCATCGCGAAGGGCCAAGACGGTGCGCTGTGGTTCACCGAGTACGATGCGAGCCAGATCGGACGAATTACCACGGCCGGCGCGGTGACGGAGTTTAAGGTCCCGACGCAAAACGGCGCCCCAAGCGGCATCGCGAGCGGACCGGACGGGGCGCTCTGGTTCACCGAGCACAACGGCAACAAGATCGGTCGTATTTCGACCGAAGAGTGAACCGGCCGAGCCGTCTTACCTCGCGAAGTGGAGTAGCGGCGGCTAGTAGCCGGGTGACGCCGGAGCGGTCGACGGAGCGCTCGATGCCGATGTGGACGTCGACGAACCAGTGCCGGTCACGGTGATCTCACCCTTCATGAAGGGCGCATCTGCAGCGTTGTACGGATACTTGCCTGGCTTGGTCAGCGTCACTTTGAAGCTCATGCCGTAACCGAGGCTTTGCGGCCCGAATGCGCCCGTCGTCGACGCAACAGTGTGCGCCGGCGAGACGCTGTCGCCGTTGCGGAACGTAATCGTCGTGCCCGAAGGGACGCTGATCGTCGACGGCACGAACCCGAACGTGCGGATCAAGATCACGACGCCCGCGTCCGAGGGAACCGGCGCCGGCGTCGGTGGATCCGCGGACGCGCTGCTGAGTCCGGCCGCCAGCGCAGCCGTCAACAGCATGGCGCCTACGAAGAAGGAGCCTACGTGCTTCATAGCCCCCTTCTTCCGGTTCGTGCCGTACGCGTCCTATTGCGGCAGCGTGATGACTTGCGCACCGAGCGCCCGGTTGGCCGTGCTCCGTATGGCCTCGAGATTTGCTTGGGTCACTTCGTCCAGGCTATAGCGGTTGAGCGCTTGCGAGCAACGAGTCGCAAGCTGGGCGAGCTGATGCCGCGCGAGCGCGCTCGCGTCCGTCGGCGTTCCCGGATCCGGACGCAACGCGATATGCGCGAGCAGCTCTGCGTACCGGTATTGCAGCGTTCGATGCACCGAATCGATCGAACCCAGGCTGCCCTGCGACAAGTCCCCGTACACGCTTTGGTACGTCCAATCGAAGAGGTCGGACAGACTCATCGTCTGACCGGACTTCGTCGTGCGCATCTCCATGCTGTCCAACCGCGCGAGCACGTTCGGCTGGAACATGCGGCGCAGCACCACATATTGGAAGTTCGTGATCGACGCCTCGAGCGGGAAGTCGAGCCGCCCGGTGTCGTTCGGATCGCTCTGCCAATGGTTATAGCGCGTCGCTCCCATGCTGTTCAGCAGCTGCGGTGAGATGTCCAACGTGCCGTCGTTGAACACGTAGCGATCCAACAGCGCAAACGCTTGCCGTTCCTGCGCACGCGGCATCGGGATGAAAGGCGCCTTCGCGTTTGGGTCGCCCTTGTGGTTGCGCGTGAAGTACTCTGCGCCCATGTAGGTGGTGGCGTACAGCGTGTAGCGGTACCAATTGGCGAGTATCGTCGCGACGTCGCGCCGTACGATGTCGTAGCTCTCCCCTTGCTTGGGCCGGCGCGACAGCAAGATGTTGAACATGCGCTCGTCGATGATGAGATTGTTCCGCGCAAACGCCAGCGGATCGTTCGTGAGATCGAATTGCTGAGCGCGTGGATCGGTCCCAAAGCCGTTGACGAAGATCGCGTCTTCGTCGGTCG
>JAFAHD010000079.1 GCA_019237415.1 Vulcanimicrobiota bacterium | reverse complement strand
ATAGCCGTCTGCTCTAGGAAATTGGCTTGCACGGGAGGATTGTTGGCCACCGTACTGTTTACCAGCTAATATTAATCTGGTTTACAGTAAATTGCAAGACAGTTTCCAAACGCATACTTTCGTCCCTTTTAGTGGAACGGCTCCGTGCTCGACCCGCCCCTGTCACCCTTACGAACGACGGCGCGCACCGGATTGCGCCGCCTATCCCTATGACTTGGCCGACTGCCTTCTTGTGCGCCATACCACAACATAGTGACGTCCCGACCGGGATGTTTCGGACACCCATAAGAACCAGCGAACGCTGTGTTCGATACGCTCGCGTCGTTCGTCGATGCCCTTCGAGCGGCCGGAGAGCTGCGCGAGGTCACGGTCCCCGTCGATCCCCATCTCGAGATCAGCGAAATCGCCGACCGCTGCGTCAAGCGGGCGGACGGCGGTCCGGCGCTGCTTTTCCGGGACGTCAAGGGCTCAGACTTTCCGCTGCTGATCAACGCCTTTGGGTCCGAAGCGCGCACGGCCCGCGCGCTCGGAGTGCCCTCGCTCGATGAGTTAGGGTCGAAGGTCGACAAGCTGCTGGCTCTCGTGCGGCCGGGAAGCGGCTCGCACCCGCTCGCGAAGCTGTTCGAGGCGCGCGAGCTGTTGGGCATCGCGCCGAAGATCGCGCGCTCGGGCGCGTGCCAAGACGTGATCGTGCAGGGCGACGCCGTGGACCTGCGCACGCTTCCCGTGTTGACCTGTTGGCCGATGGACGCAGGCCCGTACATCACCTTGCCGATCGTGTTCACGAAGAACGAACAGACTGGCGCGCAGAACGCCGGCATGTACCGCATGCAAGTATACGACGCGCGCACCACGGGCATGCATTGGCAGCGCCACAAGCACGGGCGCGAGCATCAGGACGAAGCGGGACCAGGCCGGCGCATGCCGGTCGCGGTCGCGATCGGCGGCGATCCTATCCTCACGTATGCCGCATCCGCGCCGCTGCCGTCAGGGCTTGACGAGATGCTGCTCGCCGGCTTCTTGCGCGGCCGAGCGGTGCCCATGGTGGCGTGCAAGACCGTCGACCTCCACGTTCCGGCCGAAGCGGACTTCGTGCTCGAAGGCTACGTCGACAATGACGAGCTGCGGCGCGAAGGTCCGTTCGGCGACCACACCGGCGTCTATTCGCTCGCTGACGAATATCCGGTCTTCCACGTCACGTGCATGACGCGTCGGCGCGATCCCATTTACATGACGACGATCGTCGGCAAGCCGCCGATGGAAGACGCGTGGCTGGGCAAAGCGACCGAACGCCTTTTCTTGCCGGTCTTGCGGCAGATGCTGCCCGAAGTCGTGGACTACAACTTTCCGGTCGAGGGCGGCTTCCAGAACTTGGTCATCGTGTCGATCCACAAGCGCTATCCCGGCCAGGCCAAGAAGGTGATGTACGCGCTGTGGGGTCTCGGCCACATGATGATGCTCACGCGCAACATCGTGGTCGTCGACGCGGACGTCGACGTGCAGAACATCCGCGACGTCGCATGGGCGACGCTGAACAACGTCGATGCCGGACGCGATCTCGTGCTCGCGCCCGGGCCGGTCGACGCGCTCGACCATGCTGCGCCGCTGCCGTGCCTGGGGACCAAGCTTGGACTCGACGCGACGCGCAAGAGCGCGGAGGAAGGCTACGCCCGCGTGTGGCCGCCCGACATCGTCATGAGCGACGAGGTGAAGACGCTGGTGAACGGGCGTTGGGCGCAATACGGCCTCGGAGAGCCAGAGATCCGATGAAAGCGCTGCGCGCCTTCATTCGCGACATCAAGCCCGAGCACACGTTGTTCGCGCTGCCGTTCGCATACGCAGGCGCACTGCTCGCGCAAGGCGCGCTGCCCTCGCTGCGCACGCTCGGATGGATCACGCTCGCGGTCTTGGGCGCGCGCACGGCAGCGATGGCGGCGAACCGGCTGATCGACGCGCGCATCGACGCGCGCAACCCGCGCACCGCGGCCCGCCCGCTGGCGACCGGCGAATTGCGTCCGTCGGTCATGGTATGGGCCATCGTCATAGGCCTTGCGGCGCTCACGCTCGCCGCGTGGCAGCTCAATCCGCTCTGCCTGGCGCTCGTGCCGCTCGGTGCTCTGGCGCTTGTCATCTATCCATTCGTCAAGCGGTTTTCGTGGGGCGTGCACTTCTTGCTGGGCGCGGTCGACGCACTCGCACCGCTTGGCGGCTGGCTTGCCGTCACCGGCCGCTTCGAATGGCCGTCGTTGATCTTGTTCTTCGCCGTGACGCTGTGGGTAGCCGGATTCGACATCCTCTACGCGCTCATGGACTACGATTTCGATCTGCGCGAGGGCATCCGCTCGATCCCGGCACGATTCGGCATCTCAGCAGCGCGCGCAGTGCCGCTCGCGCTGCATGGGATCATGCTGGGATTGCTCGCTTGGCTGGGCATCGTCGTGCACGCGCATCCTTTATATTGGTGCGGCCTGCTCGCCGGAATCGTGCTGGTCGGTTACGAAGCATTCCTCATCCGCCGGCGCAGCGGCGACGTGTTCGCCCTCAATGCAGCGGTTTTCAACGCCAACATGACCTTTTCGGTCATCTTCCTAGTGACGACCGCGGCATCGCTGCTCCTGTCGCAAGCCTCGCCCGGATCGTCGTGAGAGAAACGAACTGATGCGATCGCAGGCCTGCGCACCACTGGCGGCATGTGCCGCGCTGACCCTCGCGCTTGCCGCGGCCCCGCCCGCGCGCGCCGACTTCCCCCCGTATGCGAAGGTGATCGGCATCGCCCTCGTCGCCCCGCTGTCGGGCGATGAGAAAGCCTACGGCATCCAGCTCTCCAACGGCATGAACCTCGCGATCGATACCTTCAACGAGCGGCGCGGCCTGGCCGACTACGGCTTCGTCTTCCACTCGTTCGACGATCAGGGGGATCCGGGCGTCGCACAGCAGCAAGCCGATTTTTCGATGGTCGATCCGCAGACGGCGGTCGTCGTCGGCCATGTCGGGTCGGAAGAGACGAACGTCTCGATCCCGATCTACCATCAGAAGAACATGCCGCTCATCATCCCGACCTCGCCGATCGCCGCGCTCACGCGCACCGGCGATGACGACATCTTCCGCTTGTGTCCGACCGACATCGTCGAGGGTCAGATGGCGGCGCGTTATTCCGAGCGGACGCTGCACGCGAAGAAAGCCGCAATCGTCTATGAGGAGGATCCGTATGGCGCGGACGCGGGCGGCGGTTTCGAGGACTACGCCAATGCCGGAAGGGCGCTGGCGGCCAAGGATTTCTCGGTCAAGAACGACCTGAGCAACAAAGCCGCCGTCGTCAACGCGGTGGTCGAGTACGCGCCCGACGTCATCTACATCTCAGGCATGGGCGCCGACATGGGCGCGATGGTCGCCGCGCTGCACGCGGCGAACGTGAGCACGCCGATCCTCGCGTCGCAGGCGCTGTACGACGACCGCGCGGTCAAAGCCGCGGGGCCTGCGATGGAGGGCGTCACGGTCAGCTCGTGCGTGCCGCCGATCCAGTTCATGCCGACCGCGACGATCTTCGTGCACGATTACCAGCAGCGCTACGGGCGCATCACCTCGTTCGCGCTCCAGGGATATGTCGCCGCGCAGATCGCGATGGCGGCCGCGGTGCAAGCCCACTCGGGCGATCCGCAGACGATCGTGCGTCAACTGCAAGTCGGCACGTTCCAGACGATCTTGGGCAACTACAGCTTCCAGCGCGGCGGCGACGCGGCGAACCCGATCGTGTACTTCTACAAGTACACCGGCGGCCAGTTCACCTACGTGACGTCGTCGTATCCCAACCCGCTGGTGACGCGCTAGGTCTTCTTCGCGACGACCTTCCGGATGCCGGCCGCGCTGCCCGGCGCGAGCGCGACGACTTCGAAGCGCGCCGATTCCAGCAGATCGCGGACGCCCGCTTCGTCGTAGTATTGCCGGCAGCGCGTGAACGCGCGCGTGCGGCCATCGGTCGGCACCACGTAGGCGCGCTCGACTTCGGCGGACGTCTGTGCGTCGTAGAAGCGTTCGTCGAGCTGCAAATGCGGCACGTCGAGGAACAAGGAGGAGTCGGCTTGCACGAACTGCCACGCGCGCCGCTCGGCCTGGCGATCGCCGGCCTTCTCTAAATATTCGCCGCTGAACGTGCCGCCGGGGACGAGCGAACGCTCGACGAGCTGCAGGATCGTGCGCGCATCGGACGGGCTGAAGTCAGACATGCCCGCGCATGTGAGATACGCGCCGTCAAACGAGTCCTCGAACGAGATGTGCAGCACATCGAGCTGGCGGAAGTCGATGCCAAGGCCGAGATTGCGCGCGGTGTCGCGCGCGAGCGCGACGGCGCCCGGGCCGATGTCGATGCCGGTCATCTTGTAACCGCGCAGCGCCATCGCGATCGCGTGCCGGCCGTTGCCCGCGCACAAGTCGAGCAGCTTCGCTTTGGCAGGCGGCTTGAGCTGGGCGATGATGTCCTCGACTTCATCGCCGGTCTCTTGCATGTCGTACAGCTGCTGATAGTTGGCGCGGCGCACGTAGCGCGCCGAAAAATCCTCTTCCGACCACGGATAGGTGCCGAGATCGGCCCATGGGCGCGGCTGCTCGCGTTTATCGCCGACCGCGCGGATGAACTCATCGAACGCGTTCGATGACGGTAAAATAGGTTGGACATCAACAGCCATGACTGGGCTCCTCGAACTGACGAGCGATGGCATGTGCGGACGGGACATATTGGCGATTGTCGGGCTCGCCTCTTGTAGCCGCGACACAAGACCATATTAAGGTCTTCGCGAAATTTCGGCTCTGGCACCGTACGTGTGTTCGCTTTGTGGAGCGGCAGGTCGCCTATGCCATGTGCTGCGCTGCGGCGACCGCTGCCAGCAAGCCCGCCGCCGATGGCTCATGCGCGACGGCTGCGACCAGGATGCCAACTCGGCGCGCTTCGGCCGCGGTGACCGGACCGATGCAAGCCACGAACCTTCCGCGCAACGCCGCAACGCCCGGACCGCGGCGCAAGCCTGCCGCAAGCGCGCGCGCGCCCGAACCCGACGTCAAGACGATCACCTGCGCGCGCTCGATGTGCTGCACGATGTCACGCGGAGAGAGCTCGCGCGTCGCGTATGCGGCGCTCACGCGGACCGTAAAGCCGGCACCGCGCAGCCGCTGTTGCAGCAGCGGGCGCGCGCTGGCAGCCGCGAAGATCGCGATGCGCGCGCCTGCGTGCGCACGCGCTAAAAGCTCGTCAGCCAACGCCTGCGCGTCCGAACGAGGCGGAACGATATCGGGCACGCGTCCGAACGCGGAAGCAACTGCGCGCGCCGTGGCCGATCCGACTGCCGCGATCTTGGTACCGGGGCCGAGCGGCGCATCCCGGCGGCTGGCGAATGCTTCAACGCCGTTTGCGCTGGTGAACACCACCCAGTGCGCGTCATCGGCCGCATCGACATCGCGCTGCAGCGCGCGTTCGTCGGGCGGCTGAACGATCTGGATAAGCGGTATGCAGACCACCTCGGCGCCCTTGCTGCGCAGCAGCGCCGCAAGCTCGTCCGACGAATGCTCCGGCCGCGTCAACAGCACGCGTGTGCCGGCGAGCGGACGTTCCGTGGCTGCGTCTCAGCGGGCCCCGGCGCGCGGCTCCGGCGGCCGGAGCGCGTGCGCGAGTTGCGCCTCGAGCTGGCGGCCAAGTCCGGCCAGATCCGAGAGTTGCGCGGCGAGATCGGAGTCCGACACGCCGGCGCCGCCCGCCGCGGTTTCGCGCAGCTTGGTGACCGGCGCATGCAGCAGCCGGTTGAGGATCGACACGCTCATGCCGGCGATGAGCTCGCGCTGCCGATCGTCGAGTTCGGGCAGGCGGTCGAAGAGCCGGTCGATCTCGGTGCGTCGTATGGCTTCAGCTTTGCTGCGCAGCGCGGCGATCAACGGCGCGGCAGCACGCGATTGATACCAGCGGACGTACGCATTGAGGCGTTCGGCGACGATCGCTTCGACGGCCGGGATCTCGCCGCGCCGCTCGTCGAGCGCAGCATCGACCACTTCGCGCAAATCGCCGATCTGATAGAGCGTCACGCCCGGCAGTGCAGCGGCGTTGGGTTCGACGTCGTTGGGGACGGCGATGTCGACGACGAGCAGCCGCGGGCCACCGGCAGCGAGCGCGGTGCGCACCATCGGCGCAGTCACGAGATGAGCACCGCCGCCGGTCGCGGTGATGAGCAAATCGCAATGCGCGAGCGAGCCGGGCAGCGCGTCGATGCCGGCGTACGCCGCGCCGAGCGAATCGGCGAGCCGTTGCGCACGCTCGGGCGTGCGATTGACGATCGTCAATGCAGCGACGCCGCGCGCGCGTAAGTGCTTGGCGACGATCGTGCCCATCTTGCCGGCGCCGACGACAACGGTGCGCGCATCCGCAAGCGTGCAGTGCCGCGATGCCAGCTCGACCGCCGCCGCGCCGAGCGAGACCGCGTCGCGGCCGATGCCCGTCTGGGTGCGCGCGCGCTTGCCGGCTTCGAGCGCCGTGCGGAACAGCTTGTTGAGGTGCGGCCCGGCCGAACCGGCGCGCTGCGCCGCGGTGAGCGAGTCCTTCACCTGTCCGACGATCTGTTCTTCGCCGACGAGCATCGAATCCAACCCGCACGCGACCCGCAGCAGCTGCTCGATCGCCTGCGCGCCGAGCATGGTGTACAGGTACTTGTCGAAGTCGTCGACGCGCATATGCCGGTAGGTCGTCAGAAAATGCTTGAGCTGTTCGACGCCGGCTTCGAAATCCGACACGTCGGCGTAGATCTCCAGACGGTTGCAGGTGGAGACGATCGCCGCCTCGCGCACGGCGCTGTAGTCGCGCAGCGCACAAAGCGCCTGACCGATGCGCTCGGCGGGAAACGCGTGCCGGTTGCGCACTTCATCAGGTGCGGTCTTGTGGCTTAATCCGAGGACAATGATGGGCACGGGCGCTTGTGCTTTTCGTCAGAGCAAAGGGTTCCCTGGCATAGGGCGCTCCCATCGTATGACAAATCCACTCCAGCGCGTGGGAAGGCCGCCTGAAGAAGCGATGAAGTCGATTCGCGCTGCGCTATGTCGTGCGGCGTTGTGCCTTGTGATGCTCGCCGGGGCGGCCTCGCAGGCGTTCGCGGGGCCGCCGTTCTTCACCGACGACCCGGAACCCGTGGAATTCCGCCATTACGAGATCTACGCGGGTGCCGAATACACGCACGATGGCGACGAGGTCTCCGGCTCGCTGCCGTTCGTCGAAATCAATTTCGGCGCCGCGCCCAATCTGCAGCTCTCCGGCAACCTTCCGCTCGCGTACCAGCGCGCGTCGTCAACGCCGGCCGCGTATGCGCTGACCAGCTTGGAGTTCGGCGCGAAATACCGTTTCGTCCCCGAAGACGCCGGCCGGCCGCAGATCTCGATCTATCCCCAGGTCGTGTTCGGCAGCAGCGGACCCGGAGGCAGCGGCGCCCCGCAGTATTTCGTTCCGCTGTGGGCGCAAAAGAGTTACGGACCCTGGACGATCTTCGGCGGCGGCGGGCGCTGGTTCAACGCGGCGCCTCCGAACCAAGATTTTTGGTTCAGCGGGCTGTGCGTGCAGCACGATCTGCCGGGCGGCGCGTTGGTCGGCATCGAGGTCTACCACTCGACGCCTGAAGCGTTCAACACGTCTGACCGCACGGGCGTCGGCGCCGGTTTCATCGCGCCCATCGGCCACCATCATGCGATCCTCGCGTCGTTCGGCCGCGGCATCCACGGCGACAACACGTTCGCCGGCTATGTCGCCTACGAGTTCATGCTCGGCCCGAAGTAGCTACGACAGGTGATGCGTCAAGATCGAGAGCTCTGACGCGAGGTCGATCGAGCGCACCGCCACGCGCTCCGGCAGACGTAGCGTCGCCGGCGCGAAGTTCAAGATCGCGCCAAGCCCGCAGCGCACCAGTCGTTGCGCCACTGCCTGCGCCGCAGAAGCGGGCACGGTGATGATGCCGATGCCGCACTCCAGCACTGGCAACACTTTTTCAAGATCGTCGACATGGCTGACGCGTACGCCATGCCAGCGCGTGCCGACGAGTTCTTTGGCGACGTCGAAGATGGCGGCGATGTGGAACTTCTCTTCGCGGTACTCGAGGAACGTCGCGAGCGCGTGGCCCAAGAATCCGAAGCCGACGATGGCGATGCGCCAGTCGCGGTCGAGCCCAAGCACGCGCGCCAAGCGCTTGACGAGCATGATGACGTCGTAGCCTTGGCCGCGCCGGCCGAACGTGCCGAGATGCGAGAGGTCTTTGCGGATCTGCGCCGAGGAGACGCCGCGCCCGACGCGCAGCGCCAAGTCGTCGGAGGTCACGACCGACGTGCCGTCGCGCAGCGCGTCTTCGAGCGCGCGATGATATAAGAACAGGCGCGGCGGGTTCAGCAGGCTGGAGTTGGAGGGCTTACGCCGCCGCGACATCGAGCGATTCCCGCGCCGCCGCGACCGTCTGCTCGATGTCAGCCTTGCTGTGCGCGAGGCTGATGAACGCCGCCTCGAACTGCGAAGGCGGCAGATAGATGCCGCGCTCGAGCATCGCGTTGAAGAACCGCGCGTAGGCCGTGATGTCGGCGAGCCTGGCGCTGTCGAGATCGACCACCGGCTCGCGCGTGAAGAACAGCGTCCACATCGAGCCGACGCGCGCCATGCGCGCCGCGCGGCCGGTCTCGGCGAGCGCGCGCGTGAGACCAGCTTCGAGCGCCGCGCCCGTGCTCTCAAGGCGCTCGTATACATCGCTGCCTTTGAGCGCGCGCAGCTGCGCGATACCGGCCGACATCGCGAGCGGATTGCCCGACAGCGTGCCGGCTTGGTACACGTCGCCCACCGGCGCCAGGTGCGACATGATCTCCGTGCGGCCGCCGAACGCGCCGACCGGCAAACCGCCGCCGATGATCTTGCCGAGGCACGTCAGGTCGGGCTGGATGTCGTAGAGCGCCTGCGCGCCGTTGTATCCGACCCGGAAACCGGTCATCACTTCGTCGAAGATCAGCAGCGCGCCGTGGCGCGCGGTGAGATCGCGCGCGGCCCCCAGGAACCCCGGCAACGGCGCGACGACGCCCATGTTGCCTGCGACCGGCTCGACGATCACCGCGGCGATGTCCTCTGCTTCATCGAATGCGCGCTCGAGTTCGATCGGATGGTTGTACGGCACGACGATCGTGTCGGCCGCGGCGCTCGCGGGAACGCCCGGCGAATCGGGGACGCCCAATGTGAGCGCGCCGGATCCTGCAGCGACCAAGAAACTGTCCGCGTGCCCGTGATAGTTGCCGGCGCACTTGATCACTTTGTCTTTGCGCGTGAAGGCGCGAGCGAGGCGCAGCGCACTCATGCACGCTTCTGTGCCGGAGTTGACGAAGCGGACTTGTTCGATCGAGGGCATCGCCTCGACGATGAGCTCCGCGAGTTCGACTTCGAGCGACGTCGACGCGCCGAACGATGTTCCCATGCGCGCGGAACGCTCGATGGCGGCGATGACGGGCGGGAATGCATGCCCGAAGATCAACGGCCCCCACGAGCCGACGAAGTCGATGAACTCGTGGCCGTCCGCATCGAAGATGCGCGAGCCTTCGCCGCGCGCGATGAACAGCGGCGTGCCGCCGACCGAACGGAACGCGCGCACGGGCGAATCGACGCCGCCCGGGATGACGCGCGACGCCGCTTCGTAGAGCGACTGCGAGCGCTTGAGATTCACGATGCGCCCGCCCGAACGCGCTCGTAGTCGGCTTGCGTGTTCACGTTGGCGAGCAGCGCTTCGTCCTCCTGACCGATCAGGTAAGGGACGACATCTGCCCCTTCTAGTGCGGCCGTGACCTTGCGCAAGCCGGATTGGAGCGCGCGCGCGGCGCCGCGCTCGAACGCCGCTCGATCGTATAAGGCGGCAAGCGGCTCGACGCGGCGGTCGCGCCAGGTCGGCAGCACCGCGTCTGGCTTGGGCGTGACCGCATCGTACATCGCGAGCAGCCGCGCTGCGAACTGCGCGGAGAGATTGGGGACGTCGGCGGCGGCCGCGAAGAACAACGGCGTGCGCACGTGGGCGAGCGCGCTGTGCAGCCCGCCGAGCGGCCCGCCGTCCGCGAGCCGATCGTACGCGACCGTAGAGCCTTCGAACACTGCTGCCACCGGCGGCTCGAGCGGCGCGCGCACGGACACGACGCACGGCCAGCCCAACGCAGTAAGGCGGCGCAGCGAACGCACGAGCATCGGTTCGCCCTCGACGTCGAGGCCGAGTTTGCCGGGCAGACGCGTCGCAGGTCCGCCGGCGAGCAGCACAACGGTGACGCGATCGCCGTCGCTCACCCGATCACGAACCCGACGGCGGCCGCCGTCCGTTCAAGCGCGCCGCTACCGCGCGCGCCGCGTACGTGATGATGATGTCGGCGCCTGCTCGTTTACACGAGACCAATACTTCATCGGTCGCGCGTTCTTCGTCGAGCCAGCCCTTCGCCGCCGCAGCCTTCATCATCGAGTATTCGCCGCTCGTGTTGTAGACCGCGAGTGGCACGTTGACGGCCTCGCGCACGCGCCATACGATGTCGAGGTAGCTCACGGCAGGCTTGACGAGCACGGCATCTGCGCCCTCGGCGACGTCGAGCAGGGCTTCGCGCACCGCCTCGCGCGCGTTCGGCGGATCCATCTGATGCGTGCGCCGGTCGCCAAACGCCGGCGTCGAGTTCGCGGCTTCGCGGAACGGACCGTAGAATGCCGATGCATACTTCACGGCATACGACATGATCGCCACTGAGTGCAGGCCTTGCGCATCGAGCGCGTGGCGGATGGCACGCACCCGGCCGTCCATCATGTCGGAAGGCGCGACGATGTCGGCGCCCGCGCGCGCGAGCGACACTGCGCCCTTGGCGAGCAGGGCGAGCGTGCGATCGTTGTCGATCTCGTCGTTCTCGTCGAGCAATCCGCAGTGGCCGTGCGACGTGTACTCGCACGCGCACAGGTCGGCGATGACGAGCAGCTCGGGCAGCTCGCGCTTGAGCGCAGCCGCCGCGCGCTGCACGGGACCGTTCGGGTCCAGCAGGCTCGATGCGTCTTCGTCTTTGTGCGCAGGAATACCGAAGAGAAGAACGCCTCGAATCCCGAGCGCCTGCGCGTCGCGCGCATCTTCGACGAGCCGGTCGACCGATTGCTGGTACACGCCAGGCATGGACGCGATCTCGGCGCGCACGCCGCTGCCGGGTACGACGAACAATGGCTCGATGAGATCCTCGACGCGCACCGCATGCTCGGCGACGAGCCCGCGCAGCGCGCCGCTGCGGCGCAGCCGCCGCGGCCGCTCGAGCGGCGTCGGCACGTCTGCGTCTGGAACCGGGACCGGCACGACGCGCCGCATCGCACTCATCCTCCCTTGTAGGCGGACATCACCCACCGCGCGCCCGCTTCAAGCATCTCTTCGGCGATGTCTTCGACGGCGACGGTCGCATCGGCTTCATTGCGAGCGATGCCTTCGGCGTCTCGGCGCAGCACCTGTTTGCCGTCGACGCTGCCGACGAACGCGTGGAACAGCCAGCGGTCGTCGAAGACGTTGGCGTTCGCACCGATCGGCACGGCGCAGCCGCCGCCGACGCGTTCCAGAAATGCCCGTTCGATCGCGACGCCCAGCGACGCTTGCGGATCGTTCAGCGGCGCGATCAGCTCTTGGACGTCCTTGTCGGATTCGCGGCACTGCACGAAGAGCGCGCCCTGTCCGACCGCCGGCACCATCTCTTCGAACGGAATGGGACTTCCGCCGCCCAGTTCTGGCGGCAGGTTGCCGAGCCGTTTGACGCCGGCGAGCGCCAAGATGATCGCGTCATACTCTCCGTTGAGCAGCTTCGCGATGCGCGTGTCGACGTTGCCGCGCAGTTCCTTGATCTCGACCGCCGGCTTGATCGAGTGCACCTGTGCGGCGCGGCGCAGCGAGCTCGTGCCGACCACCGCCTTGTTGGGCAGCGAGAAGATCGTCTTGTGCTTGTTGTCGCGCGACAGCAATACGTCGCGTGCGTCTTCGCGCACCGGCACGACGCCGGCACGCACGCCTGCCGGCAATTCGAGCGGCATGTCCTTCATCGAGTGCACGGCGATATCCGCACGGCTGCCGAGCAGCGCTGACTCAAGCTCTTTGACGAAGACGCCTTCGCTGTTGAACGAGGCGAGCGGGCGGTCTTGCAGTTCGTCGCCGCGCGTGGTCAGCTCGACCATGCTGCACGTCAAGTCCGGGTTCAGGCTGGTGATCAAGTTCGCCACGGTTTGAGCCTGCGCAAGCGCGAGCGCGCTGCGGCGTGTTGCGATGCGCACCGTGGTCAAAGTTGGCATGGGCCAGCCCGGTTTCAAGGCCGCAAAATAGGGCTCCTTTGGGCGTCGCGACCGCGTGCCGGACAAGGAGAACGCAAGGCCGCGCGCCGCAACTGTGGCCCGATGACGTCGTACGAGCGCGCCTCGCCCATCGCGATCGCCGCTATACGAGCCGGTGCGCTTGCGCTTGTCGCATCGCTGTATCTGCTCGGCCTCGGCAACGGCAGCCTGTGGGATAACAGCGAGCCGACCTACGGCGAGGTGGTCAAAGAGATGTTCCGGCTGCACGACTGGATCTCGCTGCATTACAACTACGCCCCCTGGTACATCCATCCGCCGCTGTGGGCGTGGGCGGCGGGTGTCGCGTCGATCGTCTTCGGGCTGAACGAGTTCTCGCTGCGGCTGCCAAGCGCGGTCTTCGGCGTGCTTGGCGTCATCGCCACGTATGCGGCCGGCCGGCGCTTGTACGGCGAAGCCGCTGGCATCGTAAGCGGGCTTGCGCTGGCGACGAGCCTCGAGTACATCGTGTTGGCGCGGCTGGCGATCCTCGACACGACGCTGATCTTCTTCATGACGCTTGCGACGCTGTGGGGCTATTTCGCCTTGCGCGACGGCGACCGTCGCGCGTTTTGGATCGCGATCGCCGGCGCAGCGCTCGGCACGATGACGAAGGGCCCCGTTGCGTTCGTCGTGCCGGTCATGGTGCTCGCCGCGTGGTATCTCATCGAACGCATCTGGCTCGGACGCACCGAGGTTGCGCGTCTACCATGGCTTGCCGGCATCATCGTGTTCGTGCTGCTCGGCGGCTGGTGGTTCGCGCTGCAGGCGACCCTCCACGGTGCGCCATTCGTGCAAGAGTACCTCGGGCGCTCGACGTTCAGCCGTTACCTCACGCCGTTCGAGAACCAACCCGGGCCGTTCTACTACTACATCCCGATCTTGCTGCTCGGATTCTTTCCGTACGTGGCGTTTCTTCCCAAAGCGATCAAGGAGGCATGGCGCGAACGCAGCGGCGACGCGGTGTTCCTGCTCTGCGCAGCAGGCGCGCCGTTTGCGTTCTTCTCGAGCGCGCAGACCAAGCTGCCCAACTACATCGCGATCATCTTTCCGGCAATATCGATCCTCGTCGGCGGCTTGGTCGGCCGTGCGATCGAACGCAACGACCTGCGCACGCTGCGCGGCGCGTTATTGATGCTGCCGCTCACGCTCGTGCTGCTCACGATCGGCATCGTCATCTACGTGCAGACCCAGCGGCTCGGCGAGATCGCGCAACTGCTTCCGCCGCTCAACTTGTTGGGCTGGGTCGTCGTGCCAGCTGCGTTGCTGACTTTCGCGCTCACTATTACGCTGCGCCGCGCGTGGATCGCGCCGCTCGGCCTGACGTTGATGATGGCAGGCGTCGTGGGTGTGCTCGTACTGGCGATCTTGCCGGGACTCGAATCTCGCAAGCCGATGAAGGCGATGGCGCACCACATCCAATCGCTGTGGCGCCCGGGCGACAAGATTGCGATCACCGGCGTGCACGGCGGTTTCTCGCTGCTGTTCTACACCGACGCCGGACCGATCTATTTCCTGCGTACCGAAACGGAGAGGGCGAACGCAGATGCATTGCTCAAAGGCGACGCACGCGTGTACGCGCTCATCGTCCCCTACGAATACGCCGACCTGCGCGCCCGGAAGATCCCGGTGCGTATCCTCGAGCGTCAGCCGACGATGTGGCTGATCACGAATCGATAAGACCCGGCGACGTGCGGCGTTAGGAGCGCTTCTTGGCCTTGCGCGAGCGCGATTTCGAGCCCGCGTGCGAGGGCGGATAGGGTTTTGTCGCCGGACGTACCGGCGCTGCCGGACGCGCCGGAGTCGACTGCCGGGCCTGCGTCGGCGGCAGCATCTGCGGCTTCGGCGGCTCTGGGAGTTCAAGCGCCTTGCTCACCGCAAGCTCCTCGACGCGCAGCCGGCGCACGACGAGCTCGTCGATCGCCAGCGTTCCCACGCTCAGTTCGCCGAACGCGCTGCGGCGCACCGCGAGGCGGCCGATGGCGACCGCGCCGACCGCGATCGCGCCCAGCGCGACCGAGCCGATGGCGACGGCGCCGACCGCGCGCGCGATCATTCCAAGCAGGCTTCGGGCCATCAGCGCATCACTTGTATGAGTGCAAGCCGCTGATCACGATGTTGACGGCGAAATAACTGAACAGGACCGTCGCGAATCCGATGATCGACACCCACGCGGCGACAGTGCCGCGCATCGAGGGACGCGTGTGCAGGTGCACATAGGCGGCGTACACGAGCCAGTTGACGAGCGCAGCGGTCTCCTTGGGATCCCACTGCCAATAACTGCCCCACGACACGTGCGCCCATAGCGCGCCCAGGATGATGCCGGCCGTGAGCAGGATCTCGCCGATCGAGTTCACGCGATACGCTGCGACATCGAGCTTCGAGGACGCCGGCAACGCGTCGACCCACGACAGCCAACGCGGTCGCGATACACCGAGATCGGCGGTCTCCGTCGACACCGCGGCGCCGACCGACTGCCCTGCCGCGTTGAGGATGCGGTCTTCGTCTGCCTTCTTGAACAGATACATGATGCTCAGCACGCAGCCGATGAGAAAAGCCGCGTACGACGCGAGCACGACCGGCACGTGGATGTAGATCCAGCTGCTTTGCAGCGAAGGGACGAGCGGCTCCAGTCCCTTGTTCCAACCTTTGGCGTAGGCGAGCAGCGCGTCAGAGAACGCGAAGGCGAGCGGCGCAGCGAACCAGATGCGATAGCGCGCGCCGAAGATCAGGAACAGCACGGCGGTGAACAGCGACACGACCGAGAGCGATCCGTACAGGTCGTTCCACGGCACGTGGCCGCTGTAATGCCAGCGCAGGCCGAGGCTGGTGCACTGCGCGATGATGCCGAGCGATGCGAACACGATGCCGGCGCCGATCGCCGTCCAACTGCGGAAGAACCAATAGCCTGCAAAGACGAGCGCCGCGATCAGATACAATACGACCGCCGCCTCATAGAACGACATGTAGGCGGAGACGTGCGCGTCCACGAGCGCCGCGGCGTTGGTGTTGTACTGCGTGTAATCGTTAGGCATAGGCGTTCACCGTTTCGCCGATCGGGCCGCTCGCCGGCGGCGCGAGGCGATCGGCCAACCCGTTCACCAGCGCGTCGAAGTCATCCTCATACATCGCGTTGCCCTTGGTCGTCGTCGCTGCGACGTCGACCACAGTCGCGCCGGCCGCGCGCCGGACGCGCGCGTACAGCTTGATCGGCATGAAGAACAGCGCCATGACGAAACCGGCGGTGAGGATCAGCGCGCCCGCGCCGACCCAGAGCTCGCCCGGATCGTAGCGGTACGTCAAGCCCGACCACGCGACCGGCGGCAGTGCTTTGAGGACGTAGCCGTCGCCGACGTCGTACGTCTGACCTACGGCCAGCAAGATCGGCTTTTGCGTCACCGGGATCTGGTCGTGAAAAGCCCAGATCGCGTAGGTGTCGACCTTGGGCAGCGGCACGCCGGCCGGCGCCTGCGACGGATCGGACGGTCCCAGCATCGTGCCGTACTCGATGACGCGGCTCGTGCCGGGCAGCGCGATCACGTCTTGCGGTCCGAGGCGGCCGTTGATCCCCGGCAGCGCGACCGGTTTGCCGTTGCGCAGCACCGCGAAGTCGCCGCCGAATCCGTAGGACGCTTGATAGAGATACACGCCGTGGGCGCTCGTGTACGGGTGGTTGACCAAGATGCTCGCGTTCGTATCGCCGCCGCTGCCGGCGACGTGCACGTCCGATTGAAAGCGCGATGCCTGGTACACGACGCCCTGCTTCGTCTGCACGGGTTGGAAACGTCCGACGAAGTGCGACAGGGTCACGAGCAGACCGGCCTGCGGCACGCTCGCGGTCTGACCTTCGTAGATCTGCAGCTCGCCGCGATAGCCCAAAAGCCAGCCGATGAACACGCCGATCACGATCACCGCAAAGCCCACGTGCGCGACGAGCACGCCGTAGCGCGCCCACTTCTGCTTGTCTGCGAACAGCCAGTGCGCGCCGTCGATCGCCTGCGTGCGCACCGCGAAGCCGCGGCGCGCAGCATATTCGTCGACGACGTGCGACGTCGTTTCGAAATCGAGCGCGGACTGGCGCTGCGCGTGCAGGCCGAAGTTCTCGATCGGCAGGGCGCGGTCTTTGGGGAAGCGCTTGGGGATCACGCGCCGGAACGTGCAGACCGTCATCGAGACCAGCAGCAGCAGCACGAGCGCGATGTACGGCCACGAGTGGAAGATGTTGGTGAGGTGCAAGCGCAGGATCGCGTTGGCGACCGGCGCTGGATACTCTTGATAGTACTGCTCCGGCGGGATGTTCTGATCGACGCTCGTCCCGATAAGCGTCAGCGCCGCCCACACCGCGAACACCACCACCGGGAACATCACATTGGAAAGTACGTCGAGCGTCTGATCGTAAAGACTGCGCGTTCGAAGCGCCTGCGTGGGCGCGCTCACGCCGGGCTCTCTTGCGAGTGCAGCCGCGGCTCGGTCAGCCGGACGACGACGATGCTCACGAGGTAGAGCGCCGCGAGCGGTGCGGCCAGCAGCAGCATGGTGAGCGGGTTGCCGTCGGGCGCGCCGATACCTGCGAGGATGAGGATGACGATCATCGCGTGGCGCCACTTATCCGACAGCATCTTCGAGTTGACGATGCCGACGCTGGCGAGGAGTGAGAGGACGATCGGCAGCTGGAACATCACCGCGAAGATGCCGAGCAAGATGACGATGAAGCCGATCGTCGGATCGAGCTGATATGTGCCGACCAGACCGGATTGCTGCGTGATCGAGAGCAGCGCGCGCAGCACGATCGGCAGGACGAGCAGACCGCAGAACGCGATGCCCGCGACCGACATGAGCAGCGATGGGATCGCGTACCAGAGCACGCGCGAGCGCAGCCGGCGGTCGAGCGCGGGCGCGACGAACGCATACGCTTCGTACAACACCACCGGGAAGCCCGCGACGACGCCGACCAGCAGCGACAGCTTGATGTAGACGCGGATGATCTCGGCAGGCGAGAACACATGCAGTTGGATGCCGGGAATGAAGTAGCGCTCGAGCAGCACCAACAGCTGCGGCATGAGCGGGAATGCGATCAACGAGAGCACGGCGACGGTCGCCAGGGCGATGATGAGCCGCGTGCGCAGCTCGGCAAGGTGCTCGGTGAACGTCATCTCCGCCTCGTCGTTGCGGCGGGCGGGCGTGACCGCACGCTCCGGCGTCGAAGGGGTCTGCGTCGACATCTTCCTTATTACTATGTCAACGCGACGGCCGCAGCCGGCCGCCGTGCGCGAACGTCAAGGCTGCGGAGGCGTCGCGGTCGATGGATCTGACGGTGCGGTGGGAGGCGAGCTTGTCTGGGACGTGCCTGGCGCAGGCTGCGCACCGCTCGAGGGGTCCGGTTGTCCGGGCTTGCCGGACATGGCAGCGTCGAACTCTTTCTTGGCTTGGCCCATCGAGCGGGCGAGCTTGGGGATCCGCTCGGCGCCGAACAGGATGACGGCGGCGGCGATGATAATGGCGATGATCGGTGCGTCGATCACGGCGTAGATGGGCGTCATGGGCATTCCAGCTCCTTTGCTGGGTGTGGTTCGCGGGCGCCGCAAAGCGTCCCCCGGGTCAGGATGAAAATGCGCTCAGACTTCGCGCCAAGCCGGCGAGCTCGTCGCGCGCCGCGGACTGCGGGAGCGGCGCCAGCGCGCGGAGCGCCTCGCCCGCGTAGCGTTGCACGGCATGGGTCGTCCGCTCGACGACCGCACGATCGCGCAACATCTCGACGACCGCCCCGAGGGCGTTCTGCGCGCATTCGTCGGACGGGTCGTCGTACGCGAACAGCCGCTCAACCCGCTCGCGGGCGCCCGCGCCGCCATCGGCCAGCGCATAGATCAGCGGCAGCGTCATCTTCTTCTCGCGCAGGTCGCTGCCGGCGGGTTTGCCCAGCTGCGCTTCGCTGGCGGTCGCATCGTACAGGTCGTCGCGGATCTGGAACGCGAGTCCGAAGAGCCGGCCGAACTCGCGTAACGCCAGCACTTCTGTTTCGGCGCGCAGCGCAGGGCCGGATGGTTTGCCCGCCTGCAGCAGCGCGTTGATGGCCCCCACTTCTGCGCACGATCCGAACAGCTCAGCAGTCTTCTTGCCGATGATCTCGAGATAGCGCTCTGGAGTCATCGCGAGATCGCCGGCAGCGCGCAGCTGCTTGACTTCGCCATTGCAGATCTCGGCGAGCATCGCGGCAAGAATCGTCGGAACGGGCGGCGCGTAGCCGATCGTGATCTTTTTGAACACCCACGAGAAGAGATAGTCGCCGGCGAGCACGGAGAAGCGATTGCCGTATGCGCGGTTCGTCGACTGGCGGCCGCGGCGCGTGCCCGCGTTGTCGAGCACGTCGTCGTGGATCAGCGTCGCGACGTGGATGAGCTCCATGTACGAGGCGAGCACTGGGTCCTCGGGCGATGATTGCGCGGCGGCGCGTCCGGCGAGCATCGTGATGCGCGGGCGCAGCTGTTTGCCGCCGGCATCGAGCATGCTCCACACGGCGCCCGCGATGTGCGCGTTCTCCTGCGACAACTCTTCGCGCACGAACTGTTCGACGGCCGCGTGGATCGGCGAATGCGATTGGTCGATCATGCCAGCAGGTCTGCGCCGAGCGAGGTGTCGCGTCCGTTGGAGTTGGGTGCGCGCTCGGTCGTGCCGATGTGCAGCGCCAGCGCGCCGCCCATGATGCGGACGTAGCGCACGTGCGCGAAACCGTTCGCTTGGAAGAGCGACGCAAGCCCGTCGGCATCCGGGAAGCTCACCAGCGATTGCGGCAAGTAGCGGTAGGCTGCGGGGTCGCTGCCCGCGAGACCGCCCACCACCGGCAGCACCGTATAGAAGTAGAAATAGAACAGCCGGCGCCAGGTAGGATTGGGCGGTTTGCTGATCTCGAGGTTGACGAAGGACGCGCCCGGTTTGAGCACGCGTGCAACCTCGCGCAGGCACGCGCCGATGTCGACGATGTTGCGCATCGAGTAGCCCATCGCGGCGCCGTCGAAGGTGGCGCGTTCGAAGGGCAACGTCAGCACATCGCCTTCGTGATAATTGACGTTGTGCGGCTTCGCGTGCGTGCGCGCGACGTCGAGCATTTTCGAACTAAAGTCGATCGCGTCGACCATGCCTTCGGGCACGCGGCGCGCCATCACCCGGGCGAGCGCGCCCGTACCGCAGCAGAGGTCCAGGAGCCGCGCGTCGTCGGCGACGTGGAGCTGGTTTGCGGCTGCGACGCGCCAGAGCTCGTCAAGCCCGCCAGTCATCGCGGTATTGGCGCGATCGTAGTGCGCGGCGATGCGGTCGAACAGGTCGCGGACGACGTTGCCTTTAGCCGTCTGCAAACCGTCGGCGGACCCGGACTTCAAAGCCGCGCCCGTCAGAGGCCCGGGCCCTTGCGCCCGGACGCTTTCAACACCCATGAAACGAAGGGCGCTTCGGACGGCTTTTCGGGCTTTCCTGGCTTCGGGCTTGACGCCCGCGGCGCAGTGCGTGACAAGTCACACCGTGTCCGACCTTCACGTCACGATCGGCGCGGCGGCGCGCGGTGCGCTGTGCGATGCATTCGCGTCAGCTCGCCGCTCGATCGACGCGCAGTTCTACAGCCTCGGGGATGGCGACGTCATCGCCGGTCTCAACGCGGCCGCGCGCCGCGGAGTCGCGGTCACCATCCGCCTTGAAGGCGACGCCGGCCGCTACGATCACGTGCACGCACACGAACCGGTGGACAGTCATGTGCGTTCGGCGTTTTCGCGCTACGCGGACCTATTCGATCCGCGCGTCCACGTCATCGCTGACGCCGATCCGCTCGAGCTTGAACATGCGAAGGCCGCAGTGGTCGATGGCGAACGCGCCTTTGTCGCGACGGCAAATCCGAACGCGGAAGGATTCGCGAGCCCGGGCGAAGCGCTCGTCGAAGACGACGCGCCTGCTGACGCGCGCGCTGTGGCTGGGGCGATCGGCGGCGTCGCCGCGCAGAGCGCGCGCGTGATCAGCGGGCCGGATTCGGCGTGCCGCACCCGCGTCGAAGCGCTCTTCGATGCACCGGTCGACGAATGCGTCGCGGTCGAGCGGTTATCCGATTCACAAGTAGTCGACTCGTTGCTTCGTCGTCAGGCGCGTGGACTGCACGATCGCGTGCTCGTCAACACGAAGGGCGAGCGGCCGAATGAAGCGCTGCAACGGCTCGTCGTAGCCGGTGTCGACGTGCGCACCATTGCGAACGACTATTTGCACGACAAGTATATCGACGCGGGTTCCAAGATCTACGTCGGATCCGCGAACCTGACGCGCAATGGGCTGGACGAGGCGCGCGAGATCGGCATCATCGCAGACGCCGTCGACTTCGACGACGGCGGAGCATCGTTACGCGGCGAATTCGAACGCCTGTGGTCGTCGGCGACTCGGCTGAACTGAACTTGGCGCGCTTGTTGAAGCTGTCTCGCGCCATAGTCCTGACGAGATGAAGGTTCGAGAATTGATGCGTCAGCTTGAGAATGCAGCATATACGATGGAAGCCGGACTTCGATGAGCACGTACACCGCGATTTTTGAAAGCGCACCCGACGGCAGCGTTTGGGGCTGGATTCCTGAGATCCCCGGAGCCACCGGGATGGGGCGGACAATCGAAGAGGCCGAGGCGAATCTCAAGGCCGGCCTCAGCGTGTGGATTGAAACGGAACACTCCGCTCGGTCGTGAGGCACCGCCGCCCTCGGTCATTGGCACGCGCGCGGTTTCTAGCGGCGCCGCTTGACCTAGGCGCGAAGCGTTGGGAAGAGCCGTGAGGCGTTGGTCGTCGTGGCTTCGGCGATCTCCGTTGGGCTCGCGCGTCGCAGTTCGGCAACACGGACGCATGTCAGCGCGATGTTCGCCGGCTCGTTTCGCTTGCCGCGGTTCGGTGCCGGCGTCATGTACGGGC
>JAFAHD010000059.1 GCA_019237415.1 Vulcanimicrobiota bacterium | reverse complement strand
ACCGCGGGCTGGATCGGGTCGACGTTGCGCGCGACGACCGATTGCAGCTGGCTGACGAAATATGACGACGTCAGGATAGGGTCGATCGTCTGGTGCGGTGCAGCACCATGGCCACCGCGCCCGCGGATGGTCACCTCGATCGAATCGCTCGACGCCATCACCGGACCCGAGCGAACCAGCACTTGCCCGCTTGGATACAGCGAATTCAAGTGCAGTCCGTACACGGAGTCGACGTGCGGATCGTCAAGCACGCCGTCCTCGATCATCGCGCGCGCGCCGCCTTTACCCTCTTCGGCCGGTTGGAAGCACAAGACGATCGTGCCGCACAGCAGATCGCGGCGTTCGATGATCATCTGCGCGGCGCCCAAGAGGATGGCGGTATGCCCGTCGTGACCGCAGGCGTGCATCTTGCCGCGCTCGGTCGACGTGAATTCGACGCCGCTGCGCTCGTCGATCGGAAGACAATCCATATCGGCGCGCAGCAGAATCGTCTTGCCAGGCTTCTTCGTGCGCAGGATGCCGACGACGCCGGTCTGGCCGATGCCCGTGCGCACTTCATAGCCCAGGCCCTTGAGCCGCTCGGCGACGATGCCGGCGGTGCGCACCTCCTCGAAGCCGAGTTCCGGATGCGCGTGGAAATCGCGGCGGAGCGCGACGACGTCACGCACCACCGGCGCCGGAACTTCGAGTGCTGACGTGCTCATTTGATGCTCTGCTTGGTCCAGGTCAGACCGCCATCGGCCGTGACGTCGATGACGGGTGCGCCTTGCGCCGACGAACCGACGACCCACCCATGTTGCGCGTCGCTGAACGAGATCGCGATCGGCCCCGCGGCCGTCACGTCTGGCACCGTGGCAACTGCTTGCCACGTCTTGCCGGCGTCGATCGTGCCGGTGATCGAAACTGCGCCGCGCGCGCCGCATTGCGGGCACACGCCAAGGAAGAACGCGCTGTTCGCATCGACCGCGGAGAACGGTCCGGGCCACGGTCCCGGGCCATCCGCATACGTCGGATCGAGTTTTGGATAGGCGTCGGTCGTCTTTTTATTGGCGAGCACTGCCTGCCACGTATGGCCGTCGTCGGCCGTGCGCAGCACGACGTACGGACGCTGATCGCCGACCTGCGTGCCCGCGAACTGCACCCATGCGACGTCGCTGCCCGAACATTGGATAGTCGCGTACCACACGCGCTTGGTGTCGATGAGCGGCGAGAGCACATTCGAGAACGTGTCGCCCCCGTCGTCGGAGCGCAGCACTGCGGCTTGGTAGGCGGCCCACATGTGCGTCGCATTCGACGCGCACGTCGAGTCGACGAGTTCCGGCGCGTCGAGGATGTGCCAGAGCTGGCCGCCGCTGGTCGTCGACGCGAGCCGGCCGCCGAAGAATGGCGGCACTCGCTCGGACACGGTTCCGGCCGTCAACGGCGAACCGCCGGCCATCGCAAATCCCGTCAGCGCGGTCGCAAAGCTGACCTGGCGTGCCGGGCCTTTCGGTTCGCCGAGGTTGGTCCACGTGCGGCCGCCATCTTTCGTGCCCAGCAACACGCCGGTACCGGGAGACGGGTCGACGCCGGCGGCGAACCCGACGCTCGGCGTCACGAAGTTCAACGACCAGAACTGAACCCGCCCATTGTACTGGCGCTGCCACGCCTTGCCGCCGTTCGTCGTGCCGTAGATGGCGTTGTCACCCGCCACCCAACCGACATTGGCGGAGACGAATGTGACGGCGCGCAGCGCCGCAGACGCAGGGGATGCGCAGAGCGCAACTACGCCGGCACACGCGAGCGTAGACGCAAACGTTCGAAGCTGCTTGTCCATGTGCGGGCGTTCATGACGCACGGTGCCTCGCCCTACCGCGCCCGAGGCGGCGCCCGGCGCCTTCGCGAAGCTGTGCGCGATGGCACCCGCGTCCCCGCTGAAGATCGGCAACATCGAGATCTTTCCGCCGCTTGCGCTCGCGCCGATGGCGGGCGTGACCAACGCGCTGTTCCGCCGGCTGTTCAAGCCGTTCGGGTTGGGGCTGACCGTCAGCGAGTTCGTCTCCGCGCAGTCGCTCGTGCGCAAGAACGCGCGCACGCTCGAGATGATCGATGTGTATGCGGACGAGCGTCCGACGTCGGTGCAGCTGCACGGCAACGATCCCGGCGTGATGGCCGAGGCGGCGCGCTTCGTCGAAGAGTGCGGCGCCGACATCGTCGACATCAATTTCGGCTGCCCCGCGCCGAAGATCGTCAAGGGCGGCGATGGCGCCGCCATCCTGCGCGACCCAGACCTTGCGGTGCGCATCTGCGACGCGGTGCGCAAGGCCGTCGTCAACGCCCCCGTCACGGTCAAGATGCGGCTGGGATGGGAAGCGGACAATTTCACGTACCTCGACATCGCCCGCCGCGCGGAGGCCGTCGGCATCGATGCGTTCACGCTGCACGGCCGTTATGGGAAGCAGTTCTACAAAGGAAGCTCTGATTGGTCGTATATCGCAAAGCTCAAAGAAGCGCTGCGCGTACCGGTCATCGGCAACGGCGATATCGCAAGCGCATCCGACGCGATGCGCCGCTTGTCTGAGACGGGCGTCGATGCGATCATGGTCGGCCGTGCGTCGCTTGGCAATCCCTGGCTCATCGCAGAGATCGCAGCGGCGATGCGTGGCGAACCGAAGCCCGACGCCCCGACCGTACACCAACGGATCGATTTTGCGCGCGCACACCTCGACGCCATGGTCGAGCGCTACGGCGAGAAATCGGGCATCTTGCAGATGCGCAAGCATCTCGGCTGGTATCTCAAAGGCGTGCACGACGCATCGACGCTGCGCGAACGAATCAATCACGCGCCGAGCGCCGACGAAGTGCGCGCGATCCTTGCGCTGGCGCGCACGCGGGAGCTGGAGCCGGAAGCCGGAGTCGAAGAGGGCGGCGAAGCGCTCGCCGTTTGACGCGGGACGCCTGCGCGAAACCTTTCAACGGGGATGAAGATATACTAGGCGAACGTAGCGGCTGCACGAGCTCGCCCGTAAGGAGTGTCACCCTCGATGCCCGATCAAGACGCGCCTCAAACTCCCGCGGTCATTCCCGCGGCGCCGCCCGCGCAGGCATCACCTGCCGCAGCAACCGCGCCCCCGTCGAGCGCGCAGTCGACGAACGTTCCTGCGGCCGGCGCGCCGCACGCAGATTCGCACATGCCGTCGGTCGGTGAGGCGCTCTCGAATCTCGCGCATCTGATCCCCGGTTTTGCTGGCTACAAAGCGGTCGAGGACCGGCGCATCGCGGACAAGCAGTTGCGCGCGACCATCGGCGAGCGCTTGACCGGCGTGCAAGACCGGCTCGACGCGGTGGTCGACGCGACGTCGCGCGCCGGCAGTCTCGACGGAATCGCGCTCGTCGACCAGAGCAAGCGGCGGCTCGGCCGGTTGATCGACCGCATGCGGTTTGCCGACTACGGATATTCCGCGGTATTCGATCGCGTGCAATTGGGCGATCCGGAACTCGCGCGCTTGTATCAGTACGACACCGCGATCATGAACGAATTGCCGTCGTTCGACGGCGCGGTCGCCAATGTCGAAGCGTCGGCAGGCGATCCTGCAAAGCTCGGCGCGGCGCTTCAGAGTTTCGATGCGCTCACGGCCGAATTCGACCGCCGCTTCGAGGCGCGCCAGCACCTGTTCGACCCGCTCGTCGCGCCCCAGAGCTAAGAGCCCACGCGCCGTCGCGACTCCCACAAGGCAAAGGCGGCGCCGGCCCGAGCGCGCGCCGACGAGCTGCGCATTCTCTATGCGATCGCAGACGAGCTCAACAGCGCGGCCGATGCGAGCCGCGCGCTGGAGCGCATGCTGTCGATCGTCACCGAGGCGCTGCGCCTGCGGACCGGGTGGATCTGGTTGGTTGATCCCCACACGCGCAGCTTCTACGTCGCCGCCTCGCACAATCTGCCGCCGTACCTGCGCGAGCCGGTGCGCATGTCGGGCGGCAGCTGGTGCCAGTGCACGCAAGCGTTTCGCGACGGACAGCTCGCGGCGCGTAACGTCGACGTGATCGAGTGCAGCCGTCTCGCGCCGGCGGTCGCCTACAAGCTCACACGGCTCACGGGGGGATTGCGCTACCACGCAAGCGTCCCGCTCTATTTCCGCGACCGGCCGCTCGGCATCATGAACCTCACCGGCCCGCGTTGGCGCAAGCTGACCGGCCCGGAGCTGCGGCTGCTCGCATCCATCGCGCTGCAGGCCGGCGCGACCGTCGAGCGCATGCGCCTGACGGCCGAGGGCGCGCGGTTGGCACGCGTCGAGGAGCGCACGAAGCTCGCGCGAGAGATCCACGACACGCTCGCACAGCGGCTCACCGCCATCGCGCTGCAGCTCGAGAGTGGCCTCAAGCACCTCGAGCGCGCAGACGGACGGGCGCAGGCGGACATTGCGCGCGCGCTCGACATGGCGCGCGAAGGCGTCGACGAAGCGCGACGTTCGATGCAGTCGCTGCGCGGCGCGGCGCCGGTCGGCGATCCGCTGCCGCAAGCGCTCGAGGCGCTCGCCCGCGCCTTCACGTCGCGGACCGGCATCCAAGCGCACGTCGACGCGGCGCAGATCGAGCTGCCGCTGAGCGTGGAAAGCGAACTGCTCGCGATCGCGCGCGAAGCGCTCAACAACGTCGACAAACACGCACGCGCGACGGCGGTGACGCTGCGTCTTGGGCGCCGCGGTCGCGCCGTCGAGCTGGCGATCGAAGACAACGGCGCCGGATTCGCGCGCGCGGACGACGGGCGCGGCCAAGGGATCGTGGGTATGCGCGAACGCGCGCAGCTCGCGGGCGGCGCGCTGCGCATCAGCGGCGCGCGCGGCCGCGGCACGAAGGTCGTCGTTGCGCTCGCCGCGCGCAACGGCAGCGCATGATCCGCGTCGCGCTCGTCGACGATCATCCGGTCGTGCGCGAAGGCTTGACGGCCGCGCTCGCCGACGAATCGACGCTCGAGATCGTCGGCGCGACGGGCTCGGCCGAAGAGCTCATCGCGCACGCGAGCGAGTGGCGGCCGCAGGTCGTGCTGCTCGACTTCGAAATGCCCGGCTTGAGCGGCGTGGACGCGGTGCGCCAGATCGCCTCGCATGTCCCCAGTGCGCGCGTGATCATCTTCAGCGCGTTCGCGGACGACGATAAAGTCGTCGGCGCGGTGCAGGCCGGCGCGCGGGGCTACGTGCTCAAAGGAGTGCCCGCATCCGAGGTCGCGCACGCGATCCGGGCGGTGCATGACGGCGGATCGTTCTTGCCGCCGCCGATCGCTGCCGTCCTTGCGGCGCAGGTGCGGGAGCCGCAGCGCCGCGTGCTCAGCGCGCGCGAGCGCGACGTGCTGCGCTTAGTCGCCGACGGGTTATCGAACAAGCAGATCGCGCGCAAGCTCGACATCACCGAGCGCACGGTAAAATTCCACGTGACGTCGGTGATGGGCAAGCTCGGCGCGGAGAATCGGGCGCAAGCGGCGGCCGTCGCCGTGCGCCGCAAACTGCTCTAAGATCTTCCTACTTCGTCCAATCGTCGGACATCGCGCCTTTGCCGGTCTTGCTCTCGATGTCGCTCTTTTGCAGCGCGAACTCCACGATCAGCGCCTGGTCGATGTCTTGCGGCGCGAAGTGCTTGCGCGCGAGGAGCCAGCCGCGCGGCGATCCGCCAAATCCCACGAGCACGTCGACCGGCGCCGGAAATGGGCCGGTCATCGCGAACGAGCACCGGTCCGCGCCGACCGGAATGGTCGGCACGGTGCGAGTGGTGCCGTCGGCCGCCTTCACCGCTAAGTAGTAGGAAGCGCACTCCGCCGGCTTGCCCACGATGACGACGTTGGCGACGACCGTGCGCGCGGCAGGGATTCCAGGCCGATTGGGCGGCAACCATGAGGTGCACGTCGCGGAGAAATCGACTGGCCTAGAACTGCTCCACGAATTGCCGGACAACACGGCGAACTCGCCCTTGAACTGACCGCTTGTGGGAGGCGGGAACGACCACTTGACGCTGGCCGCTCCACTCGCGTTCAATCTGGTGGAGCGGACGATCGGGCCCCAGACGACCTGTGGTGTTTTCTGCGTCGCGGGTACAGTGACGCGGAACTGGTAGGCCATCGTCTGATTGGGCGAGCCGCCGGTGATCGACCCGCTCATCGTCAGCGGTGGCGTGGCCGCGATCATCTGCGAACACGTTCCCGCGTAGGGGTTCGGGCCGATCGCGACGGCGAGGTCAACGGCGCCCGCCGGCCGTACGCACGCGAGGATCGCAGCGCATCCGAAGATGCACGCGAGCGATTTGAACGCGTGACGCATAGGCGACGCCCCTTTCGCAGTTCGCGCACGGTGTTTCCGCTCGTGCCGGATGCTGTCCCTTCGTACAGGTCTGCGCCTGCGCCACCGCACGGGGGCGGCCTGCAACGCGCGCGCGCATACTTCACCGCATGAAGATCAAAGATTCGGTCATCCTCGTCACGGGCGCGTCGAGCGGCCTGGGTTTGGAGACATCGCTCGTGCTCGCCGCGCACGGCGCAAAACTCGTGATCGCCGCACGCGGCGCGGCCGCCCTTGAGCGCGCCGCAGCCTCGCTGCGCGAATTCACCGAGGCCGTCGCGGTGCCCGCAGATGTGAGCGACGACGCGGAAGGCATCGTTGCAGCGGGCATCGCGCGGTTCGGCCGCATCGACGCGCTGGTCAACAATGCATCGGAATTGGGGCCAAGCCCGATGCCGCGCCTCGACGCGTTGCGCTGGCAAGACTTCGAGCGCATCCTGCGCGTGAACGCCCTCGCGCCGCTCCACCTGAGCCAGCTCGTGTTGCCTGCGATGCGCGCGCGCGGACAAGGCGTCATCATGAACATCAGCTCGGATGCGGGCGTCAATGCGTATCCGGGTTGGGGCGGCTACGGCGCGAGCAAGGCCGCGCTCGAGCACGTCTCGCGGACGCTCGCGGCCGAGCTCGACGGCAGCGGCGTACGAGTGCTGTGTGTCGACCCGGGCGACATGAACACGACGATGCATCAGCTCGCGGAGCCCGGCGTCGACCTGTCTGCGCTGCCGCGAGCACGCGACGTCGCGCCCGCGATCGTGGCACTGCTAGCCGATGACGCCGCGCATGGGCGCTTCCAAGCGCAGGAGCTGGTCGCGCATGCCGCTCGCTGAAGCGCTGCTTCGCACGCGCGACGGCGCGCGGGCGC
>JAFAHD010000004.1 GCA_019237415.1 Vulcanimicrobiota bacterium | reverse complement strand
GCCGCGGTACAGGCGGCGCTGACGCGGCTGCGGCCGATCCTCATGACGTCGTTCGCATTCATCTTCGGCATCATGCCGCTCGTGTTCGCGAGCGGCGCCGGCGCGAACAGCCGGCACTCGATCGGCACGGCGGTCGTCGGCGGCATGCTCGTCTCGACGCTGCTCAATCTGTTCTTGATCCCGCTGCTCTATATCATCATCGCGGGAGCCGAGGAACGCTGGCGCGAGCGCCGCGCAGGCTCGCAACTCGCGCCGGAGGACTAACGCAACCTAGCTGAGGGCGGCGCTATTGCGCACCCGCGGCGGCGCGCACTTCGGATAACGGCTTCGAGAGGTCGTCGAGCAGCTCGGGCGCGACGATCGACAGCGGCGTCGTGCCGTAGAGCAACAGCCGGTCGTGGAAGTCCTCGAGCGAGCCGCGCGAACCCATCGCCGCAAAATAGTCGTGCTCGAGCAAGTCGATCTGCTGGCGCCCGACCGTGTATGCTATGACATAGCCGGGCAGGAGTGCGATGCCGTCCACCGCCTCCTTGGCGGCGTCTTTGGTGAAACCGGTCTGCGCGGCGAAATACGCCACCGCTTGCGGTTCGCTCATCGCACCGCTCGCGAGCTCGGTATCGACGATCGCACGCGCACCTCGGACGCGTTCCCACTGCGCGATGTCCAGCCGGCCGTCGAGTCGATCGCCGTACAGGCCGAGCCAGACGAACATCTCCTCACCGTAATACGCCCAGCCTTCGGCGAACGAATTGCTGCCTTGGATCTTGCGCACCAAGTCGGGATTGCGGCGCGCGATCGACATCTGCACGAAGTGGCCGGGCATCACCTCATGGGCGGCCGTCGAGAGGATGCGATCTTGATCGAAGTCTTCGTTCGCGTCCAAACGCGCTGCGGCCGCGGCGAGCGAGACCGGCGGCGTGATGAAATAGAAGCCGGTCGTCTCGGGCGAGAACAGGCGCGGAGCCACCATGAACGCGCCCGGCAAGACAGGCTGCAGGAACTTCGGCGTTTCGACGACGTCGATGTTGCCCAGCCAACTCGGCACGTCGACGACGCGATTGACCGTCACGAACTCGCGCAGGTGGGCGATCTGCTTGCGGTAGTACGGGATGAGCGCGGCGCCGCCGGGCGCAAGCCCGCCGCCGGTCGCCGGGCCGAATGGCGTGCCGCGCACGCGCGCGATGTTTTGCAGCCAGTACGTCACGGCCCAGCCATGGGCGAGCTCGTCGAGCGCCATCGGTTTGATCGTCTGCGCATCGAATGGCACGAGCTGCTCGTCGCGCAGCATGGCGTCATACGCACGCCTGCCCATCGCGAAGTTCTCTGGCCATGACGACGCGTGCGCATCGATATACGACTTTTCGTCTGCGATGGCTTTGAGCGCCGCATCGCGCGCGGCAGTGAATTTCGCAAAATCCGACGCGGAGGTCTGCGCCTTTGCAGCTTGGGTCAACGGTCCGTTGAAGAAGTCCGGCGCGCCCGCGAGCTCGTCTGCGCCGACGATGCCTTGCAGATGTCCGGGCTGCGTGACCAGCGCCTCGCCGGCGCTGATGTACGCGGGCGTCTTGCTCAGCCGAGACGTGATGTTCGCCCATGCGGCGCGCACGTCAGCAGCAGTCGCGCCTTGCTGCCCGGAGATCGGCAGGCGCTGGAACTGCGTGAAGATGATGCCGAGGATCGCGTTTCCCGGACCGGAGTAGTCCTTGCGGTCGGTCATGTACACGGTGTATTGCCGTTCCATGCCGATGAGCTGCGCGCGCAACAGGGCAGCATCGTCGCGGACATGCAGCGTCTCGCCAGTGACCGGAATCGCTTGGAGCCGCGCCTCCCAATCGCGCACGAGTTTGAGATCGCGCTCGTCCTCGGCCTGCGACGGCGTATCGAGCGCGCCGTCGTAGCCGGGAATGCCAAGTTGCGTCGCCGCGATTGGATGCAGCTGTGCCCAGCGAAACGTCATGTCGTGGGCGAGCGCTTGCAGTTGATCGTACGGCGCGTCCGCAGCGCGGGCCGGCAAGCACAGCGCGGCCAGCAGCAAGGCCAGAGCGTATCCCATGGCGAGGAACGGGCGGTCCAACGTGTCGATAGTGCGTTCGCTCACGATAACCGGAGGATTGCCTGCTCTCACTCAACTCTCATGCTTGACTCAAGCGGACTTCACGGGCGCCGTCGTATACTAGGCACAAGCACCGCGTCTCGCCGCGGTTGACGGAGTATGCCCGCATGAGTTCGAGCGTAGACCAACTGACCGGCACCGGCGACGAATATCGCCCGGCCGGCTCGCTCACCGACGTCGATGAAGCCCTTGCCGAATACAAGGGCCCGTGGAATCCTCGCCTTGCGGCGCATCTCTTGCGGCGCGCCGGCTTCGGTGGTTCCGATGCCGAGATCGCCGCGGTCGCGTCGGCCGGCATGGAAGCCTCGGTCCAGCGCCTGATCCACTTCGGTAACGATACGCTGCCGTACCAGCCCGACGGCGATATCTCGTTCGATTTCAGCCCGACCGCCGACCCGAAGAAGCGCCAACGCTCGTATCTGGCGACCCAGATGTGGTTCGTCAACCGCTGCTTGCAGTCGCAAAATCCGCTGCGCGAGCGCATGGTGTATTTCTGGAGCAACCATTTCACCAGCGGGCTCGGTCAAGACGGCATCACGCCGCAGATGATGGTCAACCAGTACAACCTGTTCGCGCGCTATGCTCTCGGCAACTACGCCGATCTCACGCACGACATCTCCAAAGACGGTGCGATGCTGCTCTATCTCAACAACGCGCAGAACCGCAAGGCGCATCCGAACGAGAACTACGCGCGCGAGCTGATGGAGCTATTCACGATGGGCGTGGGCAACTACACCGAGCAGGACGTGCGCGAGAGCGCGCGCGCGTTCACCGGCTGGACCGTCAA
>JAFAHD010000098.1 GCA_019237415.1 Vulcanimicrobiota bacterium | reverse complement strand
CCTTGCGCTTCGATCGCGCGCCGGCGTGGGACCCGGACGGCAAGTATCTGTATTTCTTGTCCACGCGCGACTTCAACCCGGTGTACGACGCGCTGCAGTTCGATCTGAGCTTCCCGTTCGCGATGCGCCCGTTCTTGGTGACGCTGCGCAGCGACATCGCGTCGCCCTTCGTGCCCAAGGCGCGCGCCTTTGACGGTTCGGTGAAAGTGCCGGCGCCACATGAGTACCCGGACTCGACGACTGACGTGCTGTCGCGCTCACGCGGTTCATCCAGCGTCGAGAGCAAGCCGGCTGAGGCCGCCGCCGCGCCCGCCGAAGCGCCCAAGCCTCCGCCGATCGTCGACATCGACTTCGAGGGCATCAGCGGACGCGTCATCGGTTTTCCAGTCGATGAAGGCCGGTACGCGCAGATCGCGGGCGCGCCCGGCCGCGCCTTGTTCACGCAATTCCCGGTGCGCGGCAGCTTGGGCCACTCGTTCCTCAAGGATGACACCCACGACGACGGGACGATTCTCGCCTACGATTTCGCCGAGCAACGCTGCGCGAGTCTGGCCACGTGCATGAGCGAGATGCGTTTGGCGGCGGATGGCCATACGTTGGTCTATCGCTCCGGCTATCGCCTGCGTGCGATCAACGCGCTCGAGCCGCTTGCCGACGGCGATGCGCGGCCGCCTGTTCCGGACGAGGTAAGCCGGCGCTCGGGTTGGATCGACCTCGGGCGCGTCTCCGTGCTCGTCGAGCCGCGCGACGAGTGGGCGCAGATGTACTATGAGGCGTGGCGCCTGCAGCGCGAGCAGTTCTGGGACGAGGCGATGTCGCAGGTCGACTGGGACGTCGTGCGCGACCGTTACGCCACGCTGCTGCCCCGCGTGCGTACGCGCGGCGAATTGTCGGATCTCTTCTGGGAGATGCAAGGTGAGCTCGGCACCTCGCACGCCTACGAGTATTTCGGCGATTACCGGCGCACGCCGTCGTATCGGGTTGGGCTGCTTGGGGCCGATCTCGCCTACGACGAGCGCAGCGGCGGCTACAAGATCGTCCACATCCTGCGCGGCGATTCGTGGAACCGCGACACCGACTCGCCGCTGGCCGAGCCTGGACTGCGCGTCCGCGAAGGCGAGATCATCGTCGGCGTCGGCGGCCATCCGGTCGACCGCGAGCATCCGGTTGAGGCGCTGCTGGTCAATTTCTCTGGGCGCGAGGTCGCGCTGAACCTGCTCGATCTCGAGGGCGTGCGCCGGCGCATCGTCGTCAAGACGCTGCGCGACGAACGCGCGCTGCGTTACCGCGAATGGGTCGAGACCAATCGCAAGCTCGTGCACGAGCGCAGCGGCGGCCGCGTGGGATACGTGCACATCCCCGACATGGGACCCGCGGGCTTCGCGGAATTCCACCGCGGTTTTCTAGCGGAGTTCAATCGCGGCGCGCTGATCGTGGATGCGCGGTACAATCGCGGCGGCCACGTGTCGGCGCTGCTACTCGAGAAGCTTTCGCGCAAGCGCGTGGGCTATGACATCCCGCGCCATGGAGTGCCTCGCCCGTATCCGGATGAGTCGGTGGCCGGTCCGATGGTGGGAATCGCCAATCAATTCGCAGGGTCCGACGGCGACATCTTCAGCCATTGCTTCCGGCTGTACAAACTTGGGCCGCTGGTCGGCAAGCGTACGTGGGGTGGCGTGATCGGCATTTGGCCCCAGCATCCGCTGGTCGACGGCACCGTGACGACGCAGCCCGAATTCTCATTCTGGTTCACCGACGTCGGCTGGAAGGTCGAGAATCACGGCGCTGAGCCCGACTACGACATCGACATCGCGCCGCACGATTATCGTGATGGCAAAGACCCGCAGATGGACAAGGCGCTCGCGCTGATCCTCGAGGCGCTGGACAAGAATCCGGTGAAACTGCCGTCATTCGACGGACGCCCGAATCTCGCGCCGCCCAAACTCCCGCCGCGCACATAGCCGGGTAACTGCGGCTCATGTCGCTTGAGCTCGTCAGCGCCATCTCGTCGGTCTTCACCGCCGTCGTCATCGGCGCAACCGCGATCGCGGCCATCATCCAGCTGCGCCACATGCGCATGAACAATCAGATCAATGCGCTGCTCACGGTGCAGGCGGAGTTCGACGCCGAAGGCTATCGCGACGCAGATCTGCTGGTCCGCAAGGAGTTCCCCGAGATCCTCAATGACGAAGGCTTTTGCGAGTACCTCATCGCGCTGCTGAACGACCAGCCGAGCGTCGAAAACGCCCGATACGGCGAGGCGCGCGTTGCCGCTCGCCTCGTCAGCAACATCTATGAGAACCTCGGCACGCTGGTCAAACGCAATATCTTCGACCGCGATCTTTTCCTCGACACCTATTCATTCATCATCGCAATCGCCTGGGACGGCCTCGAAGGGTTCGTCGCGCTCGTTCGCGCGACGACGGGCCAGCAAAGCATCTACGAAAATTTTGAGTTCATCGCCACGTTATCGAAAGATCATCTCGCGGCTGACCCGGTGACATACCCGCGTGGGGTTCGGCGGCTCAATCCACGCGTGCCGGCGATCGCGGCGAAGTTGCTCGATTCATCGAGCGTGCGAGACGTCGCGCGATGACGCGCTAGTGGATGATCGAGCCGGTTTGGACGACTTCGAAGGCGCTTGCCGGCACCGTTTTGAGCTGATCGAGGTCGGTGTCGTCCCAGCGCGTATCCGTTGACCCGCTGATATACCAGTCCGACCCGTTGTCGGCGACGATCATGCCGTATTTCTTCAGCGCGGTGAGGATCACGAGCGATGCGCCGTGAAATCCGCTGATGTCGTAACTCGCCTTCAGACGGACGCGCAACCCCATCGGGGCGCAGTAGATATTCGAGCAGTTCGATGCGAAGTGGGTCGCGGGCAGGATGAACCCCGCCTGCGTGTGCTGCACGGTGAAGCGCAGGGCGTGGTAGATCGCGCCGGTTTGCACGGTTTCATCATAGCGCGCCAGGCCGGCGACGATCGGCAGACCCGCCGCGTCCGCTGACGTCCAGTAGTACGGGCGCAAGGCGTTCGAGTTGAAATGCCACACCGCGCCCGAACCCGCGTTCCAGCCTGGGCCGACATAGAACGCATCGTACATCTCGTAGTCGATGCAATTGTCGATGTCCACGACGAGCACGTGGCGGTCGCCCGTCGACCCCGAGCCGCCTTCGACAGGCGCGTTGGGCGGAACCGGATACGGCCCCGGATCGCTCTCCGAACCGTACAAGGTGAAGTTGATCGTGACGAACGGCTGCGTGTTGCCGTGGACGGTGACGTATGGGATTCCGTACGTCGGGTTTGAGCCGAAGTCCGGATGCAAGTTCGTCGTGCTTGCGTTCATCTGCGCAAGGTACTGCGCCGAGTTCGGATCGACGGGCAGTCCCGACACATCTTCATTCCACGGATTGCTCGATGGAAAGACCTGGCAGCCGCCGATCGAGGCGACGCCCGCCAGCGGCGTGGGGGTCGGGCCCGGCGGTGAAGTCGGCCCGCCGCCGCCCGGGTGGCCGTAGCCGCCGGGCGCCGCGGCGCTGCCGCACGCGGAGAGGAATAAGCAGGCGAGGAGGACGCGGGAGAGGCTCACGCCCTAATCTTCGGCAACTCGCGCGCGCTCCGCTTGGATTCGACGAAACTGTGACGGGTCTTAGCGCGAGCGCGATCTTCTAGGACGGGCTGGGCAACGTCCCCCCGACGGCCTCGTCTTCATCGGCCGCGAGGACGAGCCGTCTCGATAGCTTGCGCTGCTGATAGCGTTCGACCGCGCCGACGATCACCACGTACATCACCGGCACCAGGAACAATGTGAGCAGCAGCGAGCTGGTAAGGCCGCCGATGATGACCGTGCCCATCGACTTGCGGAACTCAGCGCCCTCGGTGAAACCCAGCGCGAGCGGCGTCATGCCGACGATCATCGCCGCGGTCGTCATCATGATCGGCCGGAACCGAACGGCGGCGGACTCGCGCATCGCATCGACGAGCGCGAGGCCGCGCGCGTGCAGCGTATTCGCGTAGTCGACCAACAGGATGCCGTTCTTGGCCACCAGGCCCATGAGCATGACGATGCCGAGCATCGAGAATATGTTGAGCGTTTGCCCCGCGAACCAGCGCAGATCCGGCACGACCATGTGGATGACGTTGGACACGATGAGGATGCCGAGCGCGCCGACGGCAGCGACAGGAATGCTCAGCATGATGATGAGCGGCTCGAGATAGCTGCGGTACAGGATGACCAGTAGCATATAGATCAGCACGAACGACGTCAGCAGCGCGATGCCGATCTTGTTCATCGTGTCGCCGAGGAACTGCGTGTCGCCCTCGGCCTGCACGCGCACGCCTGCCGGCAGGAAGCCCGGCGTCCGCAGCAGCGCCTGGACCTTGTTGTCGATCGGGCCGATCGGCGCGCCGTTGACCGTATCCGCGAAGACGCGGACGATGCGCTGGCGGTCTTGGCGGCGCAGCGTCGGCGGCTCGGCGGTCCAACGGAAATCCGCCACGTCGGCGAGCGGGATCAGCGTGACGCCGTCATTGGCGCGCACGGGCACGTACGTCAAGTTGCGGTAATCGTTGCGCGTCGCCGGCGGCAACTGGACGATCGCGTTGACCAGCCCCTCGGGTTCGCGCAGCTTGGTCGCAATCACGCCGCCCACGGCAGCGCGCGCGGTGGTCGCGGCGGCTTGGGGTGAAACGCCTAAGGCTGCAGCCTTCGGCCGGTTGATGTCGATCTCAAGGCGCGGACCGACGATCTCGCTGGTGGCCACGACGTCGATCGTGTTCGGTATCTTCTTGATATACGCGACGAGGGCGTTGGCGACGGGGTAGAGCCGGTCCGGCTCGCCCGCTAGGGTGTAGATCATCTGCGCGCCGCCCTCGCCGCCCGCATTGATGTACGCGCCCGGCACGAGGTACCCCATGTGGCGTATTAGATCGACGACGATGTGCTGGTCGTGCCTCCGCTCCGGCTTCAGATTGACCTGCAGGTTGGCCACGTAACCGCCGGTGACATCGTTCGTGTCGGCGCCCACGTTGACGACGACTTCGCGCACGTCGTCGCGCTTGCGTAGCTCCGCCGCCATGCGCTCGGCGCCGGCCGTCGTGACGGCGATCGGGGTACCGACGGGATAGGTCAAGCTGGCGGAGGCCGATCCATACTCGGTGTCGGGCTGGAATTCCGTCGGCACGATCGCGAGCGCGACGATCAGCGTGACGATGACTAAACCAAGCGAGCCGAAGCCCACCACATAGGGATGGCGCAACGCGATCGGCAGAAACTTGTCGTGATAGATCTTGCGCACGCTCTCGAACCAACCGTTGAAATGGTTGTATAAGAGCGCCAGGAGGGCTATGCCGAAGGTCAGCATGAGGATCGCGACCATCAGCGGGTCCTTGATGAGGCCCGCGACGCGTGCGCCCACTGCGAGCAGGGAGACGACGCCGACGACGATGAGCGTGATCGCGATCGCGCGCGGCGTAAATGTGGTCTGTTTCGGCTTGCGGACCAAGGCCCAATGCGCAGAGAGCAACGGGGTGAGCGTGAACGAGACGAGCAGCGAGAACAGCGTCGCGGTCACGATCACCAAGCCGTACTCGCGCAAGAACTGCCCGACGATGCCGCCCATGAACGCGATCGGCGTGAAGACGACGACGTCCACCAGGGTGATGGCGATGGCCGCGTTGCCGATCTCCGAGCGGCCGACGATTGCCGCCTCTTCTGGAGGTTTGCCCATCTCGCGGTGACGCGTGATGTTCTCGATGACGACGATCGAATCGTCGACCAGGATGCCGATCGTCAGCGACAGTCCCATCAGCGAGAGCAAGTCGATCGAGAAGCCCATGATCCACATGACGAGGAATGTCGCGAGGATCGAGGTCGGAATCGCGATCATGACCACCGCGGCGCTGCGGAACACGTGCAAGAACAGCAGCAGCACAAGCGCGGTGAGCAGCACGCCTTCGAAGAGGTTGGACATGACGCCGTCGATGGCTTCGTGGAGGAAATCTTCGTCGGCTTCCAACTCGGCGAAGCGCACCTGCGGATATTTCGCCGTCATCTCTTCGAACGCGGCGCGGACGGCTTTCGTGGTGCGCTGCGTATCCGCGTCCGAGTCGTGCGCGACGTTGAGCACGATGGCGGGCTGCCCGTTGACTTCCGACGCCCGGCGATGATCTTGGTAGGTGTCAGCCACCGTCGCGACGTCGCCGATGTGCAGCGGAGGCCCGGCGATCCCGGTGGGCGGAGCCGCGTTCGGCAATGCGAGCGGCAGCTGCCCGAGTTGTGCCGGGTCGGTGATATCCGCGCGCACGCCCACGGTCGCTTCGCGGAAGGCCTCGTCCAGGCGGCCGCCCGGCATGCTGGTATTGCCCTGGCTGATCGAGTTGATGACGTCGAGCGGCGTCGCGCCGACCATCTGCAGGCGCGCGGCGTCGGGCAGGATGTTCACCTGGCGGATGAACTCGCCGCTCACATTGACGTAGCCGACACCGTGCACGCTCTTCAATGTCGGAACGATCTCGTTCTCGACGAGGTTCGAGAGCTGGACCGGCGAGAGCTTGTTGGACGTCAGATACTCGGTCATGATCGGCTGCGCGTTCGGATCGTCCTTGGTCACGACCGGCGGGTCGAGATCGCTCGGCAGGTTGATGCGCGCAGCGTCGACGGCTTGTTGGACATCGGTGGCGGCGAAATCGACGTTTGCGCCCAGCTTCAGCTGGACGCTGATGAAACCGCCGCCCTCCTGCGACCGGGCGAAGATCTTCTCGACATGGCGGACGTTCTGCAGCTGGTCTTCGATCGGCCGGATGACCAGGCGCTCGATCTCAGCGGGGCTTGCCCCCGGGTAGCTGCAGATCACGCTTACGGCGGGGAAGGTGACGGGCGGATTGACGTTGACGCCCATCGAGAAAAAGCCGATGATGCCGAACAGCGCCACGGCCAGGAAGAACAATGTGATAATGGTAGGCTGCCGGATCGCGAAACGCGTTAGCCACATGTCATGCTTACTCCAGGGTCGTTTCGGATGTTTCGACCCGGGCGCCTAGTAATCTGAATTTAAGCTGACGGCGCTAGCCGGCGTCGAGCGCGGTGCCTGCGGCTCCGTCTTGCCCTTCTTGTGCCACTTTGAACTGCCGGACGCGCTTGCGCTGGGCCAGCCGGTCGAAGAAGCCCACCACCGCAACATACACGACGGGTACGACAAAGAGTGTCAGGAATAGGGAGCTGGTCAGGCCGCCGATGATCACGGTCCCGATGGACTTGCGGAACTCCGCCCCCTCGGTCAACCCGAGCGCCAGCGGGGTCATGCCGGCGATCATCGCCGCCGTCGTCATGACGATCGGCCGGAAGCGGATGGCGGCCGATTCCCGCATGGCGTCTGCGAGGGCCAGGCCGCGCGAACGCATCGTATTGGCGTAATCGACGAGCAATATGCCGTTTTTCGCGACCAGGCCCATCAACATGACCAGGCCGAGCATCGAGAACAAGTTCACTGTCTGGCCCGCGAACGGCCGCAAGTAGAACAACCCAAAGATGTTCACGTGGAAGTTCGGGAACGCCACGTTGAGCAGGTTGAGCACGATCAGGATGGCTATCACGCCGACGATCGCGGCCGGCAAGCTCATCATGATGACGAATGGCGTCAGGTAGCTGCGGTAGAGCACGACCAGCAGCATATAGATAAGGATGAACGACGTCAGCAGCGCGAGGCCGATCTTGGAGATGGCATCGCCGAACAATTGTGTGTCGCCCTCAGTCTTGACGTGTACGCTCGGTGGCAAGAAGCCGGGCGTATTGAGCGCTTGGTTGACGTTGTCGACGATCGGTCCGATCGGCACACCGTTTGCGGTGTTCGCAGTCACATTGACGATCCGCTCGCGGTCTTCTCTTTCGATATAGGGCGGCTCCGTCGTCTTCGTAAACGTGACGACGTCGCCCAGTGGTACGAGCTGGCCGGTCAATTGGGAACGCACGTCGACGGTTTCAAGCTGTGAAGGGTCGTTGCGCGTCTCAGGCGGCAGCTGCACGACGGCGTCTATCAGTCCCTCTGGCTGGCGAACGCGCGTCGAGATGACGCCGCCAACCGCAGCGCGCGCCGTCAGCGCAGCGTCTTGCGGGCTCACGCCGAGCACCGCCGCCCGGTCGCGATCGATCGTGATCTCCAAACGCGGCCCGACGATCGCGTTGCTCGCCGTGACGTCGACCGCGTTGGGTTGCTTCGCGATAAATGCGGTGAGCTTCTTGGCAGCGGCATTGAGGTCGTCGGTCGGTCCGCTCAGGGTAAAGGAGATCGGCGGCGCGCCGGCATTCGCCGCGCCTGAAGCCGAGATGCGCGCGCCCGGCACAAGGGAGCCGAGCGTCGACACGTTGGCGACAATGCCGCGTTCCTCGTGACGCTGGTTCTGATACAGGTACGCCACGATGTGCGCGACGTTCCCGCCGACGACCTCGGTCGCGCCGTTCTCTGCGCGTCCCACCGTCACCGAGACGTTCTTGACGCCCTTCATCTTCTCGAGCTCGGCGCCGATGCGCAGCGCGCCCGCCGTCGTGGTTTCGATCGGCGTCCCAGGCGGATAGTTCAAATCGACATGCGCCTGGCCCCATTCGGTGTATGGTTGGAACTCGCCGGGCAGGACGCCCACCGTGATAAGCACGATCGCCAGCACGATGGAGCCAAGCACCATCCCGAGCGCGCCGAAGAACGTCAGATACGGGTGCGCCATCGCGGCAGGCAGCCACGTGTCGTGATACGACTTGCGCAGGCCCTCAAACCAGTCGGCGAACATCTTGAACAGACCGGTCGGCAAGCTGGGCTTGCGCACCAGCGCCCAGTGCGCCGCGAGCAGCGGCGTCAGCGTAAACGATACGAGCAGCGAGAAGAGCGTTGCGCAGACGACGACCAGACCGAACTCACGAAAGTATTGCCCGATGATACCAGACATAAAGGCGATGGGGGCAAACACGACGACGTCGACCAGCGTGATCGCGATCGCTGCGCCGCCGATCTCCGAGCGGCCGGTGATCGCCGCCTCATCGGGGGGTTGACCCATCTCTCGATGGCGCGTGATGTTCTCGATGACGACGATCGAATCGTCGACCAAGATGCCGATCGTCAGCGACAGCCCCATGAGCGACAACACGTCCACGGTGAAGCCGAGCATCCACATCACGAAGAACGTCGCGAGCAGCGAGGTGGGAATCGCGATCATCACGACGAGAGCGCTGCGCCACACGTGCAGGAACAGCAGCAGCACGAGCGCCGTGAGCAGGATCCCCTCGAGCAGGTTCTCGAGCACGCCGTTGATCGAATCGCGCGTGAAGTACAGATCTGCATCGATCTCGGCGAACTTGATCTGCGGATAGCGCTTCTGCAGCCCGGCAAACGACTTGCGAACGGCCTCGGTCGTCTTGACCGTGTCGGAGGTGGCGTCGCGTGAGATCTCAACGATGTTCGCGGTCACGCCATTCACGGTCGAGATCACGCGGTGGTCCTGATATCCGTCGACGACGGTCGCCACGTCGCCGATGCGCAGCGGCGGGCCGGCGACGCCGCCTTGCGCGCTGCCGCCTTGTCCGAGGGTGAGAGCGAACGGGTTGATCAGCGGCAGCTGCGCGATCTGCTGCGCGCTCGTGATGTCGGCCCGCACGCCGACGGTTGACTCTCCAAACGGCTGATCGATGCGCCCACCGGGCATGCTGACGTTGCCGGCGGCCAGCGAGCTGTTCACGTCGGTCACGGTCATGCCGATGCTGCGCAGTCGCGCGAGCGAGGGCTGCACGGTGATCTGCCGCGTGTACTTGCCACCGACGACCACGGCACCCACGCCCTTGACGCTGCGCAGCTGCGGCACGATCTCGTTTGTGATGATGTTCGAGAGCTCGACGGGCGAGAGCACGGTCGAGGTGATCGCCTCAGTGATGATCGGCTGGGCGCCTGCGTCAAATTTTTGGACCAGCGGTGGATCGAGATCGTTCGGCAAGTAGATCCGCGCGGCGTCGACTGCCTGCTGCACGTCGGTTCCCGCGAAATTCACGTCGGTGCCGAGCTTGAACTGGACGGTGATGTTCGCGGTGCCCTCCTGCACCGTCGAGTTCACCTTATCGAGGTGCGCCAACCCCTGGATCTGGTCTTCGATCGGCTTGACGACCAGGCGCTCCATCTCGTCCGGGCTCGCGCCCGGATACACCGCGGTCACGGTGACGACGGGGAAATTGACGTTGGGGATGATGTTCTCGCCCATCGACATGTAGCCGATCAATCCAAAGACCGCGATGGCCAGGAAGAACAGGGTGGCGATGATCGGTTGGCGGAGCGTGAAACGTGTCAGCCACATATCAATAATGCTCTACAATTCTGCGGCTTCGTTTGTTCCGCAGACAAGCCCTGGATTAGGCCTTTCGCGCGCTGCTTAGGCCGATGCGACGATGGTCGCCAACCCGCGGCGCCCGTCTTGCGTGTGCCACAAGCGCCGGTCGTCCAAATAGCGGCCGTGCGACCAGATGACGCCCGCCGGCGAGGGCAGCCGTACGTTCAGACAGGTATAGTGGACGTCGTCCGTTGGATCGCTCGTGGTCGTCGCGCGGCCATACGATGCGATCGCGTTGGCGATGACGTCAGAGAAGTACCAATAGTTCGTCCAGAACATCGGCGGCCTGGTCGATGCGCTCGCCGGGCGAAGCGCCGCTGCGTTGGCGCTGAACAGGCGTGCGTACAGATCCGCTTTGAACTCGCTCACCTGCTGCGGTGCGCCCGGTCGTGCGCAACCGAGCAAGTAATGCGTCTTCTCGAGCGCGGTCCCGTAACTTACGAAGCAGCGCAGCCGGTTCCACGACGATTCGTCCAAGCCGCCCTCCATAAGCAGCCGATGCAGTTCGATGATGACGTCCATCAGGACGCTCGAGCCGAGACTATGCCCGACGAGGAAAACGCGGTCGTACAGCGGCTTGGCGAGCAGCCCGTCTTTGGTGCGCAGGACCGACAGTGCGGTGTCGCCGACGATCTGCAAGATCTTCTCGCGCAGCAAGTAGAAACGTTGGTTCTCGTTGTGCGTGGAGAAGATCTGGATGTCGCCGACGCGGTTGTCGAGAAAGTCGATCATCAGGCTCAGCAAGAGACGCGCCGACGTGGCGGTCAGCAGCAGCCATCCTAAACGACCGGCCACATCGAAGTATTCGCCGCCTGCCAGCCACGCCGTCAGTCCGACGATCGCTAGTCCCAAGATCACGAGCAGCCATGGCCGGCGCGTGCTGCGGCCCACGCCCGAGACGAACAGCAGCGGCACGAGTCGTGAGAGACCTTGCGCGACGAGATATCCGCCCGTCAAACCGACGAGCAGCGCGACCAATGGATGCAACGACGTGCCGAGGAACTTCAGGTATGCACCGCGCGTGCCGAGCACCCCCAGCGCGGCGAGCGCAGGCACGAGCAGGGCGATCGCGCTGATGAAGGCGACGTCGTAAGCGGTCTTCAGGCTCGGCGCGGCGATGCGCGTGTCGGCCACGGGCGAGAATATCGAGCGCAACATCCACGACAGGACCGAAAACGCGTTCGTCTGCCCTTTGTCGGCGGGACTCCAATACGCCTCGAAGACGTCGACCGCCGGCTCTTGCAGCACGTCGACGCCGTTATTTTCGCAATGCACACGCACCGCGCTGGGACGCACGCCCTCGAGCTGCTCGTTGCGACGCACCGGTGGCCAGATCACGTCGGCATGCCATTGGCCTTGACGCGGCGGTGGTTCGCCCCAAAAGCGCTGGCGCCGCTCTTCGTCGGTTTCGGTGTTGAGCGCGTCGCGCAGCTCGGCGGCGAACTGATCCTGGATCTGGTAACGGTCGAGCGGGCCGATGCCATGGACGATGATAACGGCGCTCTTCATCTAAGTACGCCCGTTCGACTCGCACACACGTTTCCCCGTCCCGAAGGAATACCGTGTACGGCGCGGAACGCCAGCCGCATACGTGCATTGCGCTTGAGGAGGACGATTATGCGCTCTGGACTTTTTCGTATTTCCCTGACTCTCGTCGCGACAGCGCTCGCGTCGACGGCGATCGCGTTCGCAGATACCGCGCCCGGCATCGAGACCACGCCGATCCCGAACAACGCAAAGCCCGACTGGTCATCGATGAGTTTCATGGTCGGCACGTGGCAATGCACCTCACAGAGCTCGCGCCGGGCCTCGCCGGCGAAGTCAACGCAGACGAACACCATGGATTCCACCGGCTACTGGATGGTTCAGAAAACCATCCAGCCGAAGCTCTCATGGGCGTCCGCCGTCTCGTCCGTCGACATGATCACGTACGACAAAGACCAAAAACGCTGGGTCGATGTGTACACCGACGACGGCGGGAACTACGACGTGAGCTTCTCGCCTGGATGGAAGGGGAACACGATCGTCTGGACTGACGCGATCTTCGTGCCCGGCCCAGACATCATCGCAACGAGTCCGCTCACCAACGTGAAGGTCAGCGATTCCAAGGTCACGTTCTCAAGCTCGTTCACGGAAAAATCCGGCCGCAAGAACACGCTGACGGGGTCGTGCACGAAGAGCTAGCGCGCGTCTAGAAAACACCCTAGCGAAAAAGGAAGACCGCGCCCACGATCGCGACGAACACGCCGCTGATCACTTCGCCGTAGCGCTCGAGCGCGCTGATGCGCAGCCGCTCGAGCCCGGCGGCGGACAGCAGCGTGGTGACGACGTATGTGCCGATCGTCGTCGCCGCGAAGACGACCGCCAGCGCAAGCTCCGCGAAAACGCCGTGCGGAGCAGCGGCGAAGAACGTCGGCAGCGCCTCGACGCTCGGCGATGAGCCGACGATGAGCATGATCGACGTCCGCGTTGCGATCTTCTTCGCTTCCCTCGCTACGTCCGATTCGAGTTCTTGCTCGGGTTCGCGCGCTTCTCGGAGCGAACTGATCGCGATCCACGAACCGAACGCGATCAGCAGTGCGCCGGAGACGACGTTCACCTCGTGCCCGTAGCGCTGCGCCGCGGCGATGCCGGCAAGCCACGCCACCGCGCCGATCGCCAGCGTCGACAGCGTGTGACCGAGTCCAGCACCGGCAGCCGTCCATGCGGTGTGGCGGCGCGACCAGCCCTGTTGCCTTGCGAGCACCGCGATGGGCGCCCAGTGGTCGGGCACGATCGTGTGCAGGACGCCGATGACCGCGACCGCTGCGAGCAATAGCCCCATTACGCGTCCGCATCGCGCGCTCGCGCGGCCTGGCGCAGCTCGAACTTGCGCATGGCGTGCCCGCGATGGGTTGTCGGAGCGAGCTCGCGCATGCCCAGTTTTTCGAGCACATGGACGCTGGCGTTGTTGCCGGGCCGGACCATCGAGACGATCCGCTCGAGCGCAAGCCGCTCGAATGCGTACTGCGCAACCGCGTGGGCCGCCTCGCTCGCGTAGCCCACGCCCCAATACGGATGGCGCAGCATGTAGCCCAGTTCGATCTCGCCGGTCTCGGGCAGCCGCGTCAATCCGCTCTCGCCGATGATCGCACCGTCGGCGCGCGATACGATCGCCCAGTCCCCGAAGCCGGCCGCATAATGCTCGATCGTTTCGCGCAGCGCGTCATCGGCCTGCGCGGGGCTCAGCGGCACGCCATCGTGAAGATAACGCATCGTCTTCTCATCGCTCACCATCGCGCCAAAGTCCGTGCGATCGGCGTAGGTCCAGCGCCGCAGCCGCAGCCGTCGCGTCAGGATCACTGGTTCGGGGAACGCGACCGTGTACAGCCACCACGCTTTCCGTTTGCTGCGGTCGCTCGGGTTGCGTTCGAAATACACCGTCATGAGCAGTTGGTCGGTCGTCTCCAATCCGTAGTAGTGACGACGTACGTAGACGTCGCCGCGGTCCGAACCCATGTCGCGCGAGCTTCCGCGTTGGCGCAGCACCTCGTAGCGCTGCCCGCGCCACGTGAACGCGCGCGGAACGCCCGGTTCTCCATGGGACAGCGCGCTTACGTCGGCGCTGCCCGGCGCCGGCGTGATGCGTTCGCTGACGAATACGGGTCGCGTTACGTCGTTCATGAGAGCCCGCGACCAGGGTTCTTCCGGATTGCGGGCTAATCTTCGCCGCCTTCCGCGTCAGGATACATAGTATATGAAGATAGGCGTCGTCGGATCCGGCATCGTCGGTCGCGTGCTCGCGACCGGTCTCATCGGCTGCGGACACGAGGTGATGATCGGCACGCGCGAGCCGGAGCGCGCGGATCTCGTGCAGTGGCGGCACGCGCACGAGCCGCACGCCTCAACGGGCTCATTCGCCGGCGCAGCCAAGTTCGGCGAGCTCATCGTGCTGGCGACCCTGGGCAGCGCGACACAGGACGTCATCGAGATGGCAGGGGCCGCGAACTTCGACGGCAAGGTCGTCATCGACGCCACCAACCCGCTCGTGTTCTACGACGACGCGCCGCCCGGGCTGTCCGTCGGCTGGAACGATTCGCGCGGCGAGCAAGTGCAGCGCTGGTTGCCCGGTGCTCGCGTGGTGAAGGCCTTCAACATCGTCGGCAATGCCGACATGGTCAAACCCGAGTTTCCGTGCGGTCCTCCCGACATGTTCATCGCCGGCAACGACAGCGGAGCCAAAGCGGTGGTGACCGGGATCTTGCACGACTTCGGCTGGAACGTCATCGACATCGGCGGCATCGAGGGTGCGCGCGTGCTCGAGCCGCTCTGTCTGCTGTGGGTCAACTACGCCATCAGTCACAAGTCCAGGGACCACGCGTTCAAGCTGCTGCACCGGTAGGCGGTCCGCGCGCGGGGCGCCGAGGAGTTGACGCGCAGACCTCCTAACGTCCGGCACATGAGGCGCGCCTGGGCGATCGCGTTTATCGCACTCTCGCTAGCGGGCTGCTCGCAATATGCCACGAGCAATCCCGTGCCCGCAAACCGCGTGCTCCTCGTGGCGAACAGCGTCGGCAACTCCATCATCGTCTTCCACATCATCGGCGGCACAGCGACGCCCGTCCAGACGATCAGCGGCGCCGACACCGGCTTGAACTTCCCCACCGGCGTCGGCTTTTCGAGCGGGCTGATCTTCGTTGCGAACAATCACGCTGATACGGTCACCGTGTACAACGCGAACGCGAACGGCGACGCAACGCCGGTGACGACGATCTCCGGCCTCAATACGGGGCTCGATCATCCGACCGATGTCGACGTCGACGGTCAAGGACGCGTTTACGTCGGCAACAGCGGATCGACGATCGGCAACAGCGTCCGGATCTTCGCGCCGAATGCGACGGGCAACGCTGCACCGGTCGCTTCGATCTTCGGAGCGAGCACTGCGCTTGCGCACCCGGTGGCCATCGCGCATGACGCTGCGGGCAACATCTACGTCGTCAACACCGGCAACAACAGCGTGACGATCTACCACAGCTCGGATGTCTTCTCGTCGGTGTCGGGCGATGTGGCGCCGTTTGCGACCCTTGCTGGGGCAGCGACCGGCCTTATCAACCCAAGCGGCATCGTGCTGGATGGCGCGGGCAACGTCTATGTCACCAACGATGCGCCGGACTCGATCACCGCGTACGCACCTAACCCGACCGGCAATCAAGCCCCGACCGCGACCGTCACGGGGGCCGCCACCATGTTATCCTCGCCGGGCGACATCGAGATCAGCGCCGGCCAGCTCTTCGTCGCCAACGCGGCCGCGAACGACCTGCTCGTCTTTCCGACGAACGCGACGGGAAATCAAGCGCCGCTGTTCGTCGTGAGCGGCTCAGGCCTCAACTTTCCGAACGGGCTGGGGACGGAATAAGCACGGCAGCACCCTCGAGCTTGCCCGCACGCACATCGTCGAGCGCCTCGTTCGCGCGATCGAGCGCATAGGTCGTCACTGTCGGCTTCACCGGGACCGCAGGCGCGAGCGCGAGGAATTCTTGTGCGTCGCGGCGTGTGAGGTTTGCCACGGACCGGATCTGACGCTCTTCCCACAGCAGTTCGTACGGAAACGCGGGGATGTCGCTCATGCGGATGCCGGCGCACACGACGACGCCGCCTTTCGCCAGGGCGCGCAGCGCGGTGACGACGAGCGGGCCTACTGGTGCGAAGACGATCGCCGCATCGAGCTCCTCGGGCGGTGATTCGTCCGAGCCGCCGGCCCAGGCTGCGCCGAGGGCGCGTGCAAACGACTGCCCGCGTTCGTCGCCTGGACGCGTGAACGCGAACACTCGTCGCCCTTCGTGACATGCGACCTGCACGATGATATGCGCGGCGGCGCCAAAACCGTAGATGCCCAAGCGCAGCGCGTCGCCCGCCATGCGCAGCGACCGGTAGCCGATGAGACCTGCGCACATGAGCGGGGCGGCGTGCGCGTCGTCGAACGCATCGGGAACCGAAAAACAAAACGCCGCATCCGCCACCGCGTACTGCGCGTACCCGCCGTCGATATCGTAGCCGGTGAACCGCGCGTGATCGCACAGATTCTCGCGCCCGGCCCGGCAGAATTCGCACGTGCCGTCGGTGTGGCCGAGCCAGGGCACGCCGACCCGGTTTCCGAGACGAAAGCGGTCCCCGCCAGGCCCGAGCGCGTCGATGATGCCGATGATCTCGTGACCCAGCACGAGCGGCAGCTTCGGCCGCGTCAGCTCGCCGTCGACGATGTGCAGGTCCGTGCGGCACACACCGCATGCCAAGACCCTGATGCGCAGCTGGCCGGCGCCAGGTTGAGGCATATCGAGCTGCGCGTCGCGCAGCGGCCGCTTCGCAGCGTCGAGCAGCATCGCGTGCATCGCGTCACTCCCCGGTCGCGGCGCCGGCTTTGCCGCAAGAGGCCGGACCCGCGTCCTGCCGAAGTATTATATGTTCGATGATAACCCGGCTTTTCGTTTCGCGACCGACACTTGCCGCTGTCCTGGTGGCGCTCATAACGATCGGCGGCGTTCTGTCTGCCTTGGCGCTGCGCGTCCAGGACCTGCCCAACGTCGACGTGCCGCACATCGTCGTCATTCTCTTCTACCCTGGCGCGTCGCCCAACGAGATGCAGGACGCGATCGTGCGCCCGATTGAGGACTCGCTCGCGGGCGCGCCCGGTCTGGAACACCTGCAGTCGCGCATCCAACAGGGCTTCGCGACCGTCGAGACCCAGTTCAGCTTGCGCTCGAAGAAGACCGATGCGCTGGTCGAGGTGCAGCGCCGCCTGCAAGCGGTCGCGGCGCAGCTTCCGTCGGATCTGCCGGCGCCCGTCATCGAGACCTTCGATCCGGGCGAATCAGACATCGTCTCGCTCTCGGTCGCCTCTGACACGCTCGGGCCGGGCGCGCTTTCCTCGCTGATCACCAACCGCATCGTGCCGGCGATCGAGCAAGTGCCCGGGGTGGGCAACGTCCAGTCCTACGGCATCGTCACGCCATCGATCCAAGTCGAGGTCGACCCGAAGAAGCTGCAGGAAGCCGGCCTCGCGGTCAACGACGTCGTCGGTGCGATCGCGGGCAACAACGTTCGCGTGCCCGGCGGCATCCTTTTCGGCGATCGTGCCGAGACCGGTATCAACATCCGCGGCGACATCACCGGCGCCGAATCGGTTAGGAACTTGCCGATCGGCAGCGCGCCGCTCTCCGACAGCGCGTTTCGCGCGCTGCTGAACCCGGCCAACCCGTCGCCGAAGTTCTACACCGTCGGCGATGTCGCGCACGTCGTTGATAGCAACGAGCCGCAGCGCATCTACGCGTACGTCAACGGCAAGCCGACGCTGCTGCTCGACATCAAGAAGGCGACCGACGCGAGCGAAATCGATGCTGCGCACGGCGTCATAAGCTTGTTGCCGCAATTGCAGCGCCAGTTCCCGGACGTGATCTTCACGGTCATCAGCGACCGGTCGAACGACACCGCGCGCCAAGTGCGCGGCGTGCTGCGCACGCTGCTCGAGGGCATCATCCTCGTCGCCATCGTCATGGTCTTCTTCTTGCGCTCGTGGCGCAACGCAACGGCCGTGCTCATCGCGATCCCGACTTCGCTGCTCGCCACGCTGATGGTGATGCAGCTGGGCCACTTCACGCTCGATACGGTGTCGCTGCTCGCGATGACGCTGATCACCGGCATCCTGGTGGACGACTCGATCGTCGTGCTCGAGAACATCCAGCGCCACTATGAGATGGGCGAATCGCCGTTCCTGGCCGCCATCAATGGGCGGCTCGAGATCAGTTTGGCCGCCATCGTCATCACGCTGGTCGACGTCGTCGTCTTCTTGCCGATCGCGTTCTTGCCGGGCATCGTCGGGCGCTTCTTCTCCGAATTCGCGCTCGTCGTCGTGACGGCGACCCTCGCCTCCCTCATCGTGTCGTTCACCATCACTCCCGCGCTGGCCGGCAATTGGGCGCTGCTTTCCAAAGGGCGCTTCATCGCGTTCACCGCGGGCTTCGCGCGCGGTTTTGAGCGCCTGCGGACTTGGTATGCCGACCGCGCGCTGCCGTGGGGCCTGAGCCATGGCGGCCTCGTCGCTGCGGTCGCCGTCGTCTCGCTGGTCGCCGCACTCGCGCTCATCCCGCTCGGCGTCGTCGGCTTCGATTTCGACCCCGCGCAAGACAACGGCGAGATCTTCATCCAGCTGGGTTTCCCAAGCGGCACGCCGCTGCTCACGACGCGCAACGCGGCGCTCGCCATAGAGAAGGAAGTCGACGCGATCGACGACGTGCGCTCGGAAGCGACGATCGCCGGCGCCGCGATGTCGCCCGTCGGCGGCTACCTCGTGGACGGCGCGGTCGGGCAGATCGACATCCATCTCAAGGACCGCCGCAGCCATTCGACCGAGTACTGGGTCAGCCACTTGCGCGACATCGTGCAGCGAATCGCGCCCGACGCGTCGCCGGTCGTCATCCCAGTGACCAACACGCGCGCCGGCAACTCCCAGCCGCTGGACTACCTCGTCACGGATTCGAGCGGCGATCCGTCGCGCTACGCGCAGCGCGTGTATCAGGTGCTGCGCGACACGCCCGGAGCGGTCAACGTGTACAGCTCGGCGAGCAGCCTTGCGCCGCAGCTCGATGTCACGTTCGACCGGGCACTGGCGCGCGGCCACAACATCAGCATCCCATCTGCGGCGACGGCGATCCGCGCCGCGTTCGACGGCGTACGCGCGACGCAATTCGAAAGCGCGCAAGGACTCAAGGACGTACAGGTCATCTATCCGACCGCGTACCAGCACGACCGTCGGCAGCTGCTCGACGTGCCAATCCGTTCCAACACCGGTGAAGTCGTGCGCGTCGGCGATTTCGTGCACCTCGGCGGTGCAAGCGGGCCGCGCAGCATCGATCGGGTCGACCGCCAGACGGTCGTGCACGTGAGCGCGAACGTCTCGCCGGGCGCGGCGCTGTCCAACGTCGACACCGCCTTCACCAAGCGCCTGGGCGATCTAAGCCTGCCCGTCGGCGTGCGCGTCGCGCCCAGCAGCCAAGGCAACCAGCAGAACTTGAACGACACCGTCACCGGCATGGTGACGGCGCTCGTGCTCGGCATCGTGCTGGTCTTCTTGCTCATGGTTTCGCTCTACAACAGCTACCTCACGCCGATGATCATCATGTTCTCGGTGCCGCTTGCGGTCGTCGGCGCGATCGGCGGGTTGGCGCTCACCCACCAGACGCTCAACGCATTCTCGCTCATCGGCACGGTACTGCTCGTCGGACTGGTGAGCAAGAACGGCATTTTGCTCGTCGACTTCGCGAATCAGCTGCGCGTGCGCGGCATGGACCGCTTGGCCGCCATACGTGAGAGCGCCCGCACGCGCTTCCGCCCGATCGTCATGACCACGGTGGCCATGATCTTCGGCATGTTGCCGCTCGCGCTGGGTCTGGACCACGCGGTCGCGTCGCGCAGCTCGCTCGGCATCGTCGTCATCGGCGGCTTGGTCAGCTCGCTGCTCTTGACCCTCGTGCTCATCCCAGTCGTGTACCTGTGGATAAGTCCGAAGGAGATCAAAGTCAAAGAGGAACGGGTCGCTGCGGCATTGCGCGCAGTCGACGCGGGCGACGAAGCGGAACAAGGCGGGACCGGCACAGGCACCGCGCGCTAAGCCGTCCAACCTTCGGCCAATGCTGTCACGGGGTGTCCGCGACCAATCGCTGCTCAATGCGTATTGGTTTCCGCTGAACTTCCAGGGCTCGGCGCTGATAACGATCGCCGTGCCTGCCGCGCTGCTCAAATTCCCCACGGCCGCCGGGCACGTGCAACAGCTCGCGATTCTCGCAAGCGTCCTCGCCGCGATATCGATCTTCGTACCGCCGCCGCTCGGCGTGCTGTCCGATCATCTGCGCAGGCGCGGCGGCCACCGCCGGCCGTTCATCCTGCTCGGCGCGGCGCTCAACGTCGCAGGCTTGGTATGGGCGGCGTACACGCACTCGCTGTGGCCGTTCAGCGCGGCGTTGTTCTTTGCCGCGGTCGGACAAAGCGTCAGCACCGCGGCATATCAGGCGCTAATTCCCGAAGTGGTGCCGCCTGAGAACTGGGGCACGTCAGCCGGATACTATGGCGTCGCCTCACTGCTCGGTGCCGTTGGCGGCCTGGTGGTCGCAGGGCTGGCGTCGCCCGAAGCGACGTTCGTGTGGGCCGCCGTTGTGGTCGCGCTCGGCGGCATCACCGTCGCCCTGACGCCGGAAGGGCGTTACGTCGAGCCCGAGCACGTGCACGTCAGCGACTGGCACAACTTCTTCGTCGTGTTCACATCGCGCTTTCTCACCCTCACAGGCCTGACGCTGCTCTCGACGTTCGTGCTGTACTTCTTTAACGATGTGGAGAAGGTCGATTCTCCCAAGGTGAGCACGATGGTGTTCGGCGTGCTCGCGCTGGTCGGCGCCATCGTCACGGCGTTTTGGGCCGGGGTGCTGTCCGATCGCGTACCGCGCAAGTTCATCCTCGCGATCGCGGGCATCCCGATGGCGCTAGCTGCACTCGGCTTTGCCGTCGCGCCGCAGCAGCAATATCTCATCTATTACGCGCTCAGCTTCGGACTTGGGTACGGGGCGTTCACTTCAGTGGGCTGGGCGATCGCGATCGACTCGGTGCCGCAGATGCGCGACGTCGCCCGCGATCTCGGGATTTGGGGCATGGCGTCGGGTCTGCCCCTCGTGATCGCCCCGATCATCGGCGGCTGGCTGCTGGCGCGGTACGGGAATACCCTGCCTGGCTATCAGATGGTGTTCATGCTCGCCGGTTTGACGTTCGTGCTCGGAGCAGTCTCGGTGCTGCTCGTCAGGCCGGCCGCGAAGCCACGCGCGGTACAAGTCGAACGATCCGAACCGATGGATCGCGTGCTCGGGGCCTGACGATCGACCCCACCGAGGCGTGTTGACCTTTCAGGCGTTCGTTTCGTACGCCATCTGGCCGTGGTATTGGAATGCCTATCGCATCCGCGCCTGGGGCCGGCTACCAAATCCGCGCGGGTCGACGCTGTGCATCGCCAACCACCAGAACGATCTGGACGACAAGACCATTTCGTATCTCGTGCGCAGCAGCGGTCCGCTCGACAAGCTGATCTATTCGGTCAGCGGCAGGCGATTGTTCGAGCGCGGCTCGATGGGCTGGGCGATCCCTTGGATGGCACCCATCCTGCACCGCGCGGACATGTCGTGGTTGGTCTACGCGCTCGGCATGTTGCCCATCGAGAACGAAACGCGCGCGCGGACGTTTATGGGATGTGCGCGCGCCGTCTTGGACGCACACGGCGACCTGCCGCTCGCGCAGGTCTTCAAGGACGATGCGCTCGACTTGATCGGGCCGGACGCGCGCGACAAGAACTTGTCCGACGTGTTCAAGCGAGCGCTGTTCCTGCGATCGCGCTACATCGACGTACCGCTCAAGTGGATACGAGAGCCCTATCTCAGCGAGATGATCGCGCAGATGCGGGTAGATATGGAGAGCGACCTCCAACATCTCGAAGACATGTTGAGGGCCGGCGCGACGATGTACCTCACGCCGGAGGGCTTTCAGACGCGCACCGGGCGATTAGGCCGGCTGCGCGAAGCGCTGTGGCGCCTCGCGCCCGTCGCCGAGTCGGTCTACACGCTTTCGATCAGTTACGACCTCTTCGTCGGCCGCCGCCTTTCGATGCTCATGCGCGTCGTGCCGGCTATCGACCGCAACGACATCCCGAACTCGATGCGCGCACCTCGTCCGGTGACGATCAGCCAGCTGCTCGCGGACTGGTGGTGCAGCAGCGCATTCATAGATGGCACGTCAGCCGAAGGCGCGTTCATCGAAGCGGACGCGGTGAATGCGGTTCACGAGCGGCTGGCCGGCTTGCCCCCGATGGCATGGGTCGACCCGGAATTGCGCGCGTCGCCTGAGCGCATGACGCGCGCAGCGCTGGCTGGCTTGCTTCGGCGCGGCACATTGGAGCGCGGGGGGCGCGGTTACCATCTCACAGACAAGCGCTCCGATCCGCGCTTTCCGCGACCTCACGACATCGTCGCGCATCAAGCCGCCTTTTTCGAAGAATCGCGCGATGCATGGCGCGTTTTTTCGAAGAGGGAGGGATAGGCGGCCAACCGGTCGCACCCCCTAAAAGTCGGAGGACCACACATGCTGCACTCGATGTCGTGGCGTCGTGTCATGCCTTTTGCGCTGGTGGTTGGAGCGTTGAGCTACTGGCCGGTTCAGGCATCGGCAGGCGTCACGGGCACGCTGAACGGATTCGTCGAGGACGCGCACAACGCGCCCGTCGCACAAGCGAAGATCAGCGTCACTTCGCCGTCGCAGAACGCGATCACGCAGACCGATGCGCGGGGCCAATTCGCGTTCGTCTCGCTGTACCCGGATACGTACGCGATCACCGCCTCAAAAGACGGCTACAAGACCATCACGCTCACCGGCGTCCAGGTCGTGTCCGACAATACGCGCACCATCCTCGTCGTGCTCGAGCCGGTCAGGACGCTGGGCGAAGTCGTCGTCTCGCGCAGCGGCTTGCTCAGCGCCGGCACCACGCAAGACGTCTACTCGGTGAGCCGGCCGGTGCAGCGGACGCTCGTCGGGCTCAACGGCGGCTACGACGTGACCAATGCGTATTCGTCGATCGCCGCCGTGCCAGGGGCCTTCGTGCCACCGATCGCGTCGGGGTGGAATCAACCGGTCTTCATCCGCGGCGGCTCCTTCGACCAGGTCGGCTATGAGTTCGACGGCATTCCGGTCAACCGCACGTACGACAATTCTCCGTTGACGACGCTGTCGACGGTCGGACAACAGCTGGTGCAAGTCTACACCGGCGGCGCGCCCGCAAACGCGGAGTCCCACGGCTTATCGGGATACGTGAATCAAGTCGTGCGCCGCGGCACCTATCCCGGCTTTGCCGACCTCACGCTCAGCATCGGGTCGCCCGCACTATTCAACAAGTACGATTTTGAGGCCGGCGGCGCAACGCCGGACCGGCGCTTTTCGTATTTCATCGCCGCTGGCGGGTACACGCAAGGCTTCCGCTACATCGACCAATCGAATGGCGCCGCGTTCTCGACCAACTTCGGCCAGCCATTCGACCTCGAAAACGTCGTGCTCGGGCCGCTCAACGGCGGCATGCCCGGCTGCGGCATCCCCAATGGCTCGAACTTCACCGGCTGCTACGCGAACACGGGCTTCTTCAGCTCGCTGCCTGCAGGTCCGGGCGGCTACGTCATCGGCCCATATCCGATGGGCAAGAACTCGCGCATCAACGAGGCCGATCAAGTCGGGAACTTCCACTTCGAGATCCCGCGCGCCAACAACACCTCCGATGACGTGCAGCTGCTCTATTATCTCACCCAACTCTACAACTACGAGTATTCGTCATATGACGACTGGGGAGGGCCTGCGTTCTGGAACGGCTACAACACCACGCCGGGCTTCCACTCAGGCCAAGTCGCGCGCTTTGTACCGGGCTTCCAATACACGGGTCCGCTGCTGTCCATGGTCTCCGGCACAACGGGCCAGATGCCGGCGGGCGTGATCCCGTATTTCTTCCCTAGCGCAGGCATCTATGGCGGCGGCGCGCCGATCCCTGGCAATCAAGAGGATTCGCAATCCAACGCGCTCGCCCTGACCAAGGTGCAGTACACGCACTTCTTCACGCCGGCGTCGTACCTGCGCATCTACGGATTCACCGCGTACTCGAACTGGTTCACCTACAGCCCGAACGGCGAGCAGCAGTTCTACATCAGTTTGCCCGCCGACCGCGAGCTCTCGAACCATCAGCGCGGCGTGTCAGCCGACTACACGTCGCAGCTGAGCACGCATCATCTGTTCGAAGCGCAAGCGTCGTACACGTACAGCAGCGATTATTCGGTCGAGAACGACCAACCATCCACGTCGCTAGCCGGTCCACCGTGGTTCCCCGCGCCGCAGACCGCGTTTGCCGCGCTGGTAAGCGCAACTGCGCCGACCAACGGCACGTGTTACTTCTTGAGCTTCCCGCTGCCGCTGCCGAGCATACCTGGGCCGCCGACGCCGACATCGTGCGAGCCGATCACGCCGCTGCCCGGCCCGATGTCAGGCTTCATCAATCAGAAGTTCATGACGTTCGCCGGTCCGTTCTTCCCGGCACCGCCCGCAGGCTGTGGCGGCGCGTCCGCGTGCGAGTGGCTCGCGCTCGAGAATGGCCAGACCGGGCCGCTCAACGCCATCACGCCGAAGTTCACCGCATTGTCGCTTCAAGATCAATGGACGCCGTCGCCCAAGCTGCTGGTGAGCCTTGGCCTGCGATGGGACCGTTTCGTGTACGATATCCCGCCAACCGCCGGCGGGCCGGCGCGCGCGTTCTGGTTCAACGCCTGGAACAACGTGATGTGCGTGTATCCAGGCTTCAACGGGGGCAACCCGATCGATGAGACGCTGCTTGGCGCGCCGCCCGGCACGCCCTGCAATACGATTCCCGTGCCGCCGGGCGGCGGTCCGGATTTCCAACAGGCCACGCTGACGAATTCGACTGCCAACGGCGCGACGACATCGTTCGACGAGCTGCAGCCGCGCGTCGGCGGCACCTTCACGCTCGACACGTTCGACGTGTTGCGCTTCTCCTATGGCATCTATGCGCAGCCGCCGCCGTCCCAGTTCCAATATTCCGACACGCTACAGCAGAATCTGCCGGCGTTCATCGGACCTTTATACTACGCGCTCGGCGACACGACGCCGCTGCATCCCGTGCGTCCGCAGGTCTCGTATGACTACGACCTCTCGTACGAACACCGCTTCAACGACGCGGATACGAGCCTCAAGGTCACGCCGTTCCAACGCGTGACCCGCGATCAGATCCAGCGCTTCTTCATCAACCCGACGACCGGCACCGTTGGCGGCGTCAACGCCGGCAAGCAGACGAGCTCGGGCGTGGAGTTCCAATTGCTCAAAGGCGATTTCACGCGCGACGGGCTGTCGATTCTGCTGTCGTACACGTACACGTACAGCTCCATCACCTACTCGCCGTTCGCGAATGGCCAAACGCTGCTGTCGGGCGTCAACGCGTCGATCCAGCAGTACAACTCCTTCACCTCCGCGTGCGCGGGCGCGCTGCCGTCGGGGAGCCCGACCGCGATGTGCGGCGTGTTCGGCGGGGCCAACGCGATCGCGACCGAGCCGAGCGGCGTGGCCAACCCGTATTTCAACGCGCCGTCGCGGCTGCTGCTCAACCCGACCGCGCCGTACCCGACCTACTACGTGGTGCCCAGCGGCACGCAGCTCTCCACGGCGAGCATCGGCGTGCCGAGCTTCCTGGCTCTGGCGCTCAGCTACAAGCACGACAAGTACACGATCGCGCCGCTGCTGCAGTACGTCGAGGGCAGCCGCTATGGCGCGCCGCAGCAGCAGATCGGCATTGATCCCACGACGTGCGCGCCATTGGCGGCTGCGCCGCCCATCGCGAGCGACACGCGCTATCCGTTCGGCGGCACCGGAACCGGCTACGACGCGACGACGTGCACCGGCACGCTCGTGATCCCCGATCAGTTCACCGGCAACTTCGACGCGCCAGGCGCGTTCCGGGAGCCGAATCTGATCTCGCTAGGCGCGCAGTTGAACTATGAGATGTCGAGCAAGACGAGTCTGCGCTTGACGCTGACGAACCTCGTCACGAGCTGCTCAGGCGGCACGGCGATGCCGTGGGTCACGAACAACGGCTCGACGTGCGGCTACGACTTCTTGCAAGGCCACATCCCACCGGCCGGCAACATCTACAACCCGGGCGACGCGATCCAACCGCTGGTGCGCTATCCGTACGGCGCAGCGCTCTCGGCGCAGCCGTTCAACGCGTATTTGGACGTCGAGTTCAAGCTGTAGACGCCAGTCTAGTTCTATGCCGTCGTTTGGGCGGCTTCCATGCCGTCGCGGATCGATTCAAGCAACCGGCGCGCGGTTGCGATCGCGATGCGAAAGCCGATGACCGCGTCAAAACCCTTACCGACCAGACCAAGCGGCGGCTCGTACTCACCTGAGAGCGTCAGGATGCACGAACCGTAGTCCTCATCCTCGCTGATGGTCAGCGTTCCGTTGAACGTCGGAAACGGGCCGCCACCCGCGGGTGACCATGTGACCTTCAATGGCTTGGTGAGATGAGTCGGATCTTCTGTCGCCTCGAAACGCGCATTGACATCCCGGGCAAGCGGAATGCCGGGCAAGCCGAGGTCGCTTGGCTCGAAGCGCATCGTCAACGTCGCCGGCGCTCCGCTGCGCCAACCGAGGCTTTCAAGATACGTTTTCAGGTCTTGCGGTGCGCGTCCGTATGGCGTTTGGACGAAAGCGCGTTCGTGCAGCTGCGTCATTCGCCACCTGTGCGCCTAGGCGCCGGCCACTTCCTTCGATTGATGATACAGAACATCTGCGAACAGCGGCGAAGAGATCAGCAGATCCGCAGAGCGCCGATTGCAGGCGATGGGCACGTCGTACAACACCGCGAGGCGCAGCAGGGCCTTCACATCGACGTCGTGCGGTTGCGGCGAGAGCGGATCCCAAAAGAAGAACACGACGTCGATGCGCCGCTCCGCGATGAGCGCGCCGACCTGTGCGTCGCCGCCCCACGGGCCGGAGAGCAGCTTATGGATCGGGACGCCGAGCCGCTCTTCGACGACCGAACCGGTGGTCGCGGTTGCGAATATCGTGCAGCGCGCCAACGTCCCGCGGTTGAACTCGACCCACGATGCCATCTCGCCTTTGCGCGCGTCGTGTGCGATGAGCGCGACGCGCGGCCGCGGTTCTTCATGCGATCCAATCCAATGGCGGTTCATGATCTGCTCCACAGCACTGACGAGACGCTGCCTTGCGGCAAGAAGTCCTTCGGGATATTGAACAGCGCAGCGTCCGCCGGGCCGAGTTTGGCGACGTTGCCGCGTTCGATGACGGTGACGATCGGCTTGACCTTGATCAAGTCGGTCGACATGTTCAACGTGACGGACATGTACAACACGAGGTTGGTCTGCGGCTGGTCGAGTCCAGCCTTTTGCATGTCGAACCTGCACTTGAATATGGCGAGCGGCGCCGTCAAATTGACCGGCGTGGCCGGCGGGTTGAAGATGTCCGGATCTTGATACAGCACCCAATGCATCGAGCCTTGGATCTGGATGCAGCCCGGCGTCGCGCGAACCGTGGTGAGCTTTCCGTCCAAGATCAATTCCGTCGCGTGCATGCCGTCGAGCGCCATGCCCGGTCCTTGTGACGCGCTGATCTCGAAGCGGTAGTTGTCGGGTTCTGGCGGCGCGCTCGGGCCCGGCGAGGCGGACGGCGAGGGCATCGGCGCGGGCCGCGACGGCGATTGCACGGTGTGATACACCTTCATGGCCAGGTTCAAGAAGATCGTCTGTCCGAGGTCGGGTCGCGATATCGCCGCCGTTTGCGCGAGCAAGTCGTCGACGCGCACCCAATCGCCGTAGTACGAATAGCGGTACAGCGCGACGAACTGCGGCTGCGTGGTCATCGAGCCGGCTCCAAGGTTGCCCAACACGTTCCCGTCGACGTCCGGGTACCGCTCGGCGGGTGTCGCGTGCCTCATGAGCTGCTCGCGGTCCGCCGAGAAGGAGCCTGGAGGCAAGGGCGCGGTGTCGATCGCGCGCCAGCGGATCTCATCGTAGGCAACGCCGGTTGCCGGCGAAGCGCTCGCTTGCGGCGATGGCGATGCACCGCCTTGCGGCGACGGCGGAGTGTCCGCACCCGCGCAGACCGGCAGCGAAATCATGAAGCACAGCAGCGCTGGCCAGAGCACCGTTCGCATGAAGCGAAACGTACTCTATCGCTGCTTCGTCAGGTCGGGCGGATCTTGTCCGAGCGCGGTCGCAAGATCGATCTGATGATCCTGTTCGTTCACCAAGATGCCGCGGATCTGTTCGGCCATGGCGAACTCGCCCAGCTGCTCGCACTGGCGCACGCGTTCTCGATAATTGCGGATCGTCTCGTTCTCATTGGCGAGGTCGAAGCGCAGCATTTCTTTGGGCTTGCTCGAAACGCGCACCGGCTTGGGCGTGACCGTCGGCATCTTGCCGAGATAGTCGATCTGCCGCGAGATGATAAGCGCGTGTTCCAGCTCCTGCTTCGCGTGCATCTCCAGCTGGTCCGCGATGCTCATGTATTCGGCGCCTTTGAGCACCTGTGAATACACCACGTAGGCGATGATCGCTTGATATTCGCGCGCGAGATCTTCGTTGAGCAGTTCGGCCAGTTTCGCGCGCGTGATGCCATCGGCATTCGACTTGCGTGCAGCCATGTGCAACTCTCCCGACGGGTGGTGGGCGAAGCAGGTTTCGAACCTGCGACCCCTCGCGTGTGAAGCGAGTGCTCTACCGCTGAGCTATTCGCCCGAAGGCGCTTGGTTACGGCATTTCCGC
>JAFAHD010000137.1 GCA_019237415.1 Vulcanimicrobiota bacterium | reverse complement strand
GCGCCTGGTCGGCAAAGGCCGCGCGCTCGAGATGATGCTCACCGGCGATCTCGTCAAGGCCGACGACGCTGCGCGCTACGGTCTCGTCAAAAAAGTCGTGCCCGACAACGAAGTGCTCACGCACGCGCGCAACCTCGCGCGCAAGCTCGCGATGGGCGCACCGCTCGCGATGCGCTACATCAAGGCGACGACGAACACGGGATTGGAAAAGGGTATCGCCGCTGGGCTGGCGGCCGAAGCCGACGCCTTTAAAGCGATCTTCGCCAGCAACGATGCCAAAGAAGGCGTTGCGGCGTTTCTCGGCAAGCGCCGCCCGAAATTCACCGGAACGTAAACGTAGTAGCGTGTTCTTTGAGCGCGCAAGGAGAAAGCAATGGCTATCGCCACCAAGCCTGAAGGCCTGAACTTCGAGTTGCCCGAGGATCTCAAGCTGCTGCGGCGCTCGATCCGCGAGTTCGTCGAAAAAGAGCTGTGGCCGGTCGGCCAGCAGGTCGAGGACACAGACCAGATCCCGCAGGCGACGCTCGACAAGATGAAGGAAGTCGGCCTGTTCGGCCTGCCCTTCCCCGAGGAGTACGGCGGTGCGGACGTCGGCGAACTCGGCTATTGCGTCGCGCTGGAAGAGCTGGGCCGCGCGAACGCCGCGTTCTCGAACGTGATCGGCGCGCACTGCAGCATCGGCGCGATGGCGTTGCACTTGGACGGCAGCAAAGAGCTTAAGGACAAGTACATGCCGCGGTTGTGCACGGGCGAGCTGATCGCTTGCTTCGCGCTCTCCGAGCCCAACGCGGGCTCTGACGCAGCCAACATTCAGACCAGCGCGGTGCGCCAGGGCGACGCGTACGTCGTCAACGGCGTTAAGCACTTCATCACCAACGGCGACTTCGCTGATTTCGCAACCGTCTTCACCGTCACCGACCGTAACCTCGGTGCGCGCGGCGGCATCACGGCGCTCTGGGTTGATCTCAATCAGCCAGGCGTCAAGCGCGGCCCGAACGACAAGAAGATGGGACTGTACGGCAGCCACACGTGCGAGCTGATCTTCAACGACGCGAAGGTGCCGGCCGATCACGTTATCGGGCAAGTCGGCCTGGGTTTCATCACCGCCATGCGCACGCTCGACATGGGGCGGCTCTCGCTGGGCGCCGGCTGCGTCGGGGCGTCGCAGTTCGGACTCGAGAAGGCGATCGCGCACGCCAAAGAACGCATCCAGTTCGGCAAACCGATCGCCAAGCAGCAAGCCGTGCAGTTCATGCTCGCCGACATCGCGACTGAGATCTATGCGGCGCGCAACATGGTCTATAACGGCGCGTGGAAAGCCGACCGCGGCGAGCGCTTCTCGATGGAAGCTGCCATGGTCAAGCGCTACTGCTCGGACATGGCGATCCACGTGGTCGACCGCGTGCTGCAGATCTTCGGCGGCAGCGGCTTTATGAAGGAGACCGGCATCGAGCGCGGCTATCGCGACGCGCGCATCCTCGCCATCTACGAGGGCACGAACGAGATTCAGCGCATGATCATCGCAGAAGAGCTGATCAAGTAGCGTCGATGTCCTGGGAGGCGCTCACGGCGATCGCGTCGCTGATCACGGCGGCGGTCATCGCCGTGACGGCGATCGTCGCCATCGTGCAGATCCGTCACCTGCGCACCGCCAATCAGCTGGCCGCTGCGTTGACTCTGTACGAGGAGTTCGACAACGCTGATTTTCGGGTGGCGCGCACGTTCGTCGATACCGAGCTTGAAGAGCGCATGAAGGACCCGGTGTTCCGCGACGAATTGCTGTCCGGGAAGTTCGACCGCAACGTCCATTTGGAAATCAGAGTGGGGAATTATTGGGAGAAGTTCGGCCTGCTGATGCGCACCGGGCTACTCGACCAGACGCTCTTCCTCGATTGGGGTACCGGGGGGTGCATTCGAGATTGGAGAGCCATGCGCGAAGTCACCCGCCTGATAAGGGTGCGTGTCCCCCCGGTTTGGCGTGATTTCGAGTATTGCGCGAGGTTGTCGGCCGCGCACCTAGCCAAGATCGGACGCCATCCGTTGCAGCTGCCGAAATGGTCGGAAGGCTATGAGGATCTCGAGATTCGCGAGCCGGCGACAAGACAATGAGCATGCGCATCGCCGTCTGCGTCGCCGCGGTTCCGAATCCCGACAAGGTGAAATGGGACCGTTTTCGGCAGCTGCTCGACGTTCAAGATGCCGAGCCCGTGCTCAATCCCGCTGATCGCAACGCGCTTGAGTTGGCCGCGCAGCTGAGCAAGACCGCGGGCTCCACGTTCGACGTCTACTGTGCGGGTGCGGGCGCATCCGCCGCCCTGCGCGAAGCCGCGGCGTTCGGCGCCCAACGGCTCGTGGCGCTCGATGATGCGGCGTTGGCCGATGCGGATGCGGCTGGCGTCGCGTGCGCGCTTGCAGCCGCGATCGGCAAGTCCGGCGGCGCCGATGTCGTCTTGTGCGGCGCGGCGACTTCGTCGTACGGCAGCGGTGGCGTTCCCGGCTATCTCTCATCGTTTCTCAACGCGGGTCTGCGTGCCGATGCGGTAGCGATCGAGTCGAACGGCGATGCGGTGTCGGTCATCAACATCGCTGGTTCTTCGCTGGTCCGCTCCAACGCCGCAATGCCGCTCGTCGTCGCTGCGGCGCCCTACGGTGTTAGCGTGCGCACCGTGTCGCCGATCTTGCTGATGCGCGCCGCTAAAAAGCCGATCGAAACGTTCGGACTTGCGGATGTCGCAGACTCGCGCCAAGGTGCGACCGCGGGGTTGCCATCCACCGGCGCAATCGATGGGCCACTGGAGTCGAACCGCAAGCGCCGTTTGAACGAATCAGTAGAGGGCCCGGATGCGGCTGCGCGTGCGATCACGCTCGTGTCCGCGTTGCGCGAACGGGCATTGGTCTGACATGCCGGTGACCGTCGACCTTGAGAAATGCGTCGGCACGCGCGATTGCCTCAACGCGTGTGCTTTCAACGCGATCGACGTCATTGGTGGCAAGGCGGTCGTCTACGAGAACTGCGTCGATTGCGACGCATGCGTGCGCGCGTGCCCAACGCATGCTCTCATCTCTGCGACGCCGAGCGAAGCGACGGCCCGCGGCGGAATCCTCGTGGCGGATTTCGGCGACCGGTCGGGCATCGTGGCGGCCGTCGATCGCGCGGCGCGCGGAGCGAGCGTAAACGTAAGCAGCGTTCGCGTCGACCCGACTGACGCCGCCGCGGCGGCTGATGCCGTCGCCAACGAGGCGAAGAGCAGCGGGAGCCGCGTTGTGGTCTTGCCGCATGCTGGAGCTGGACCAGCGATCGCGGCCCGCGTCGCCGCTACGTTGGGCGCCGCCTCGCTGAGCGGCTGCGAGGGCTTCACGATCGATGACGCAGGCGGCGTGCGCGCGACGCGCATCGGATTCGGCGGCATCGTGAAGATGTCGAGCCGCACTGCGCCGGGAACGACGGTCATCACCGTGGTGCCCAAGACCCACGCGCCATTTTCAAGTCATCTCATCGAAACCGCGGCCGGCGGCACAGTCGTCGGCGACGCGCCGCGCACACCTGGGGACTCGGCACGCACGATCGTCGCGATTGCAAACGGGCTGCCCGATGACGCTGCGCTCGCAGCTCGTGGAATCGCAGACGCGCTAGGCGCTTCGCTGCTCGAGGCCGACGCGGTGGCAGGCAAGCACATCGCGCCGGAATTGTATATCGCGGTCGGCGTCGATGGATCGACCGAGCACAACGCCGCCGTTAACGGTGCCGGTACGATCGTCGCGCTGGTCTCGCAATCGAATGCGCCGATCGCGCAGGTGGCAGACTATCTCTTGGCCGGCGACGTCGACGAGGATTCGAAAGCGCTGCTCTCCGCGCTCTGAGTTCGCAACTGAGGAGGACTCGCTCCACTCGCGTCCGCTTCGCGCCACACGTCGATCACCGGCATGTGAGCGACGCCTTTTGGATAGTCGCCATCGGGATGGCGGTCGATCCACTCTTGCGAGATGCGCGCCAGATACTCGAATTGATCCCACAGCGCCGGCCCGGCGGATCTGCGCATAATGGCCAGCGCCGGAGACACTCGTTCCCACGTCGACACAACGACAGATGACCACAGCGAGACGACGATGTTCTGGTCGATGACGCCGTGTCTGACCCAGCTGCCTAGCGCCTCGTAGAAATTGCCGACCGTGTTGAGCGGCTGCAATCGGTCGGGCAAAGGGATTTCGAACTCGAGTTGGTGGCGGATCTCCGGATCCTCGAGCAAGCGGGGGAGTTCTTGTGCGACGAAGCGGCGCGCCAATTGGAACTCGCGCGATTCGAGCACTTCACGTGCTTCGGTGAGCGTACTGATCGAGTTCGAGCCGCTCATGTGGCGCAGCTGCCAGAAAGCGGCCACCGCGGTTGCCGCGATGACGATAAACGTTCCGATGGACGACAGCGCCGTCAGGAGCTCGAGACTCACGTCTTCACCTCCGCGCTCGCCTTAGGTGGAACAGCCGCAGTCGCCTTGCGCTTGTTTCCGAACCCGAGTACAGCCCAGCCATGATCCAAGAATGGGCGCTCGATAAGATACGTCGCTGCAATTCCGACGAGCAGCGCGGCGACGAACGGGAGCGTGTTTGCGATGAGCGTCGAGTGCGGCCAATCGCGGAAGAACGGCAAGACGTGGATCGCCATCCAG
>JAFAHD010000124.1 GCA_019237415.1 Vulcanimicrobiota bacterium | reverse complement strand
AGGAACACACAGCCGGCATGACGGTCGCGCAAGCAACGGCGTTTTTCATGGACAACGCCTATATGGGTCAAGAGCCCTCGCATCGCGAGGCCTTGCGAGGCACCACCGATCCGCTCTACGGCTACTACACGCTAGGCAAACTCATGCTGCTCAAGCTGCGCGCGGACTACCAGGCCAAGCAGGGGGCGAACTTCAAGCTCAACGAGTTCCACGACGCCGTGCTTTCGCACGGTGATCCGCCGATCTACTTCCTGCGCAAATTCATGTTGGGCCCCGACGACAGCGGTCCGCTGATCTAAGTCGGCCGCTCGCGCGTCCCGGAGTAGCGCGTCGACTCATCGGATTCCCCGCCTGAAACGTATCAACAAGTGAGCGGTTCTCGTTCGCCCTGCGGGGGCCGCTCGTGTCCCGAGCCGAATCCGACAGTATGCCGCTCATATTGACGGCGCTGGCGCTGCTGTTCACCGTTTCGGGCGCTCCGGGTTCCCGGACGGTCATCGAGGGCCCGCCCCAGGTCAAGACCACCCAGACCGTCACGATCGACGCCGTCGGCGACATCATGCTTGACTGGCGCGTGGGCACGCTTGTGCAGACCGACGGAGCGGATGCTCCGTTCGCGGCGGTCGGCGGCATCCTCGACCGAGCCGATGCGGCGGTCGGCAACCTCGAGTGCCCGCTGTCCGACCGGGGGACGCCGACCACATCTAAGTCGACGCAGTCGCTCAAAGAGCGCAAGGAGTTCGTGCTGCGCGGCAATCCCGCTGCCGCGCCGGGGCTTGCGCATGCCGGCTTCGCCGCATTGACGCTGGCGAACAATCACATCCTCGACTACGGCACCGATGCGCTCGACGACACGCTCGCGACGCTGCACGCGAACGGCATCGGCACCGCCGGTGCCGGCGACGATCTCGCGGACGCCTGGCAGCCGGCGTATTTCGAGCGGCGCGGCGTTCGTTTCGCGCTGCTCGGCGTCTCCGAGGTCATCCCCCGCGGCTACGGCGCCGGCAAGACCACGCCGGGCGTCGCGCCAGGCCGCGATCCCTCCACCGGCAGCGTCGATGCATCGTACCTCAAAACGCTCGCGTCGGCGATCCGCGGCGCGCGAGAGCACGCGGACGTCGTCATCGTGTACGAACACTGGGGCACGGAGCTGCTCAGCGTGCCGACGGCCGATCACATGCGCCTGGCGCATGCGGCGATCGACGCCGGTGCGACGCTCGTGCTCGGCGCGCACCCGCACGTCCTCGGTCCGCTCGAGGCGTACCACGGCGGGCTGATCGCGTACTCCCTCGGCAACTTCATCTTCGACACGCAGCCGGGCATCCAGACCCGCAGCGCGATTCTCGAGATCACGCTGCGCGGTCCGGAAATCGCCAGTTGGCGCGCCGTGCCAGTGGTGCTCGACGGCGGCGTGCCAAAGCCGGTCTCGGGCCCGGATGCCGCGCTTGTCGAGGCCTTGCTGACCGGCGAAGTCCAGTCGACGCCGCCGCCCACGCCGGCGCCGACACCCCACGCTCGGCCCACGCCGGCCAAAGCCGCTGCGCAGCCCGCGGCGCATGGCCCTTCGCAGTAGACCTGACGATACTCTAATAGTATGCCTGCGCCGCCCCTGGTGGTCGTCGATCGCCTGACCAAGCGCTTCGGGGACACGACCGCCGTGGACGGCATCAGCTTTGCGGTCGCCCCGGGCGAGATCTTCGGTTTTTTGGGTCCCAACGGGGCCGGCAAGACCACGACCATCAAGATCCTCACCGGTTTGCTGCGGCCGACATCCGGCCGCGCCGCGGTCGGCGGGTACGACATCACGAGCCATGCCGTCGAAGCCAAGCGGCTGTTCGGCTACGTGCCGGACGAGCCGGCGCTCTATCCCAAGCTGACGGCGAATGAGTTCTTGAACTTCGTCGGCGACATCTACGAGATGGACAAGGACCGCAAGCAAGCGCGTATCCGCGAACTGCTCGCGCTCTTCGAATTGAGTGCGGACGCCGGCGCGCTGCTCGAGAGCTATTCGCATGGCATGCGCCAGAAAGTCGCGCTCTGCGCCGCGCTGCTGCACGAGCCCAAGATCTATTTCCTCGACGAGCCGACCGTCGGTCTCGATCCCAAAAGCGCGCGGCTGCTCAAGGACATCGTGCGCGCCGTGACGCGCGCGGGCGGAGCAGTCATGATGTCGACGCACATCATGGAGATCGCGGAAAGCCTGTGCGATCGCGTCGCCATCATCGACCACGGCCAGATCGCAGCGATCGGTTCGGTGCCCGAACTGCGCGAACTGCGCGGCCGCGACACGCTCGAGGAGGTCTTCCTGCACCTGACCGGCGGCTTCGAAGATCGCCAGATCGCCGAGATCTTCCGCGAGCCCGCCCGCGCATGAGGCGCGGCGCGCTCGCGCAAACCCTGGCGCTCACCGCCGATCTCATCCGCTTTCGCATCCTGGCGTCGCGCCGCGATTGGACGAGCCACACGCTCTACGTCGTCGCCGGCATCGCGTCCGCCATTCTCGTCATCGGCATCTTCGGCGGCACGTATCTCGGCGTGCGCGCGCTGCAGCTCGCCAACGCCACCGGCTTGCTCGGCAGCATCGCGGAGTGGGCGTTCTTGGTCTACTTGTTCACCGATCTGTTCATCGCGTTCGGCCAGGCGCTCAACGACATGTACCTGTCGTCGGACATGCCGATCTTGCTCGCCATGCCGATCCGCGCGGGCGGACTCGTCGTCGCCAAGTTCATCTTGGGCGTCGTGCAAAACCAGGTCTACGTGGCCGTGTTCCTGCTGCCGTTCGTCCTCGGCTATCTGCTCGCGCTCGGTGCACCGTGGTGGGCCTACCTCGTCTCGATCGCCGGACTCGCGTGTTTCCCCGCGATCCTGTACGCGGTGCTTGCGACCATCACCATTCTCACGCTGCGCGTCATCCCGCCGCGCGTCGCCAAGGAGGTGCTCTGGGTGATCGGCGCCGCGGTGCCGACCGCGTTTTGGCTGTTCAACTTCGCCGCATTCGCCCACATCAACGGCGACATCAACTCGTTGCACCTCCCAACCGCGCCGGCATGGCTGCCGAGCACGTGGATGGGGCACCTGTTGACGGCCGCGGGCGCAGGGGATTCGTCGACGGCGTTCGACTGGCTTGGGTTCATCGCGCTGATCACGCTCGTCGCGTGCCCGATCGGACTGGCGATCGTTTCGAGCGGCTTCGTCGAGGGCTGGAGCCGGTCGACCACCGGCCGGCGCGGCGCGACGATGGCGTCGGGCGCTCCCGCAAAGCTCAGCCCGGTCGCCGCGATCGTCTGGAAGGACGTGAGCAGCGTCCTGCGCTCACCCCAGCTGTGGTTCAACCACATTGCGTCGCTCGGCTTCATCGGCTATCTGCTCGTCGGCCATCAAGTGCAAAGCCCGATCCTGCCGCTCACGATCCAGCTGGCGATGGTGCAGATCGGGTTCGTCGCGGTCCTCGATAGCCTCAACCCGGGGATGACCGCGCTCTCTCTCGAGCACCGCTCGATCTGGCTGCTGCGCAACGCGCCGCTGACCGCCCGGCAGATCTTCACCGCCAAGATCGTCGGCGCGTACGTACAGACCGCCCTCATCACCACCGTCGCCGCGATCCTGCTGGGCGAGGGGTATCGGTTCTCGATCTACGGCACGATCGTGCTCGTCGCGTTCGCGTTGCTCATGTCGGCGGCGGCGATCTGCTTCGGCGTTGCGTTCGATGCGCGCTTCCCGTCGTTCGACTGGGAAAACCCGAACGCGATCAACCGCGGCGTTCGCATGATCATGCCGTTCCTCAACGGCTTGTTCATCTTAACGTTGTGCGGCATGTTCCTCGCGCTCACGCGCGTGGTGTTTCGCGGCGCCTGGGAAGGCTGGCTGGCGGTCTTGGTCGGGTTGCTCTGGAGCGCGCTCGTCGTCGCCTGGCTCTTTATTCGTACGTCGCAGGAGGCAGTGCGAAACGTCGAAGCTCTCGAAGTCGGCTAGGGTGGAGGACTCCGTCGATGTTAGAGCTTGACCGGCCGACCTTCCAGAAGCTGTGGGCCCGCGATCAATGGGCGGGGCTGCCCGTCAACCGCACGCTGCTCTCGCCGCTCGCATTCATGGAGCGAAGCGTCCATGTGTACGGGGACAAGGACGCCGTGGTGGACGGCGCTCGGCGCTACACGTACGAGCAGCTTGGCGCGCGCGTGTACCGGCTGGCGAGCGCCCTACGACTCGCCGGCATAGAAAAGGGTGACCGCGTCGCCCTGCTCGCGTACAATTCCGACGAAGCGCTTGAAGCGCACTTCGGCGTGCCGCAGATCGGCGCAGTGCTCGTCGCGATCAACATCCGGCTCAGCGCGGACGAGATCGGCTACATCCTGTCGCATTGCGGCGCCAAGGCGATCGTCGCGCACCCGGACTTCGCGCCGCTCATCGCGGCCGGCATCGCCGGCTCGAACCTCGAGCACCTGATCTGGATCGGCGACTCGCCGCCCTCTGATGTAGTAGCGCGTTCTTTGAACGCGCAAGGTACTTTGAACGCGCACGGCTCGCTGAACGCGCGGACCTACGAGCAGCTCCTGGCGACGGGCAGCCCGGAGCCGTTCAATCTCGCTATCGACGACGAAGACGACACGATTTCGATCAACTACACGAGCGGCACCACCGGCCGGCCCAAGGGCGTCATGTACACGCACCGCGGCGCGTACCTCAATGCGCTGGGCGAAGTCTACCATTCCGGCATGACGGGCGACAGCGTGTACCTGTGGACGCTGCCGATGTTCCATTGCAACGGCTGGTGCTATACGTGGGCGGTCACGGCGGCTGGAGCGCGCCATATCGCGTTGCCGAAGGGCGAGCCCAAAGCCATCTTCGATCTGATCGAGCGCGAGGGCGTCACGCATCTGTGCGGCGCGCCGACGGTACTCGTCATGATCGCGAACGAAGCGCCATCCAAGGACTACATGTTCCCGCGGCCGCTGCGCATCGTCACCGCGGGCGCACCGCCGCCCCCGACCGTGATCGCGCGCATCGAGTCGATGGGCGCCAACCTCACGCACGCGTACGGTTTGACCGAGACCTATGGACCGCACACGGTGAGCGAGTGGCAGGGCAAATGGAACGGCGTCGGCGCGGAAGAGCGCGCGCGACTCAAAGCGCGTCAGGGCGTCGGCTTCATCCACGCGCCTGAACTGCGCGTCGTCGACGAGCAGATGAACGACGTGCCGGCGGACGGCACGGCGATGGGCGAAGTGGTCATGCGCGGCAACAACGTGATGAAGGGATATTTCAACGATCAAGCGGCGACCGATAAGGCGTTCCGCGGCGGCTGGTTCCACTCGGGCGACCTCGGCGTGATGCACCCCGATGGCTACATCGAATTGCGCGACCGCGCGAAGGACATCATCATCAGCGGCGGCGAGAACATCTCGACGATCGAAGTCGAACGCGCGGTGTACGCACAC
>JAFAHD010000035.1 GCA_019237415.1 Vulcanimicrobiota bacterium | reverse complement strand
GGATCGGCGACGACCTCAGGGAGCGCGGCGAGCGAGCGAAGACAGCCCTCGAGTTCGTCGGCGGCGTTGTAGCTCACGACGATGACCGAAACCTGCGGCATGAGAGCCGGTTCGCCCCAGATGAGCGGACCACCCAGCTCCCGACGGAACCCGATTCCGCGCTAGTGTATCGAAGCCGCGAACTGCCTAAGGTCCTGGACGGCAGCGTTGATGTCAGCGACGATGTGATGCGGGTCGTTTGGATTCGTGAAATCGTCGGGGAACGTCAAATGCATTTGATCGGCGGGTATCGTCAGGACAGACGCTTGAAGGTCGTCGATCTGGGCACTGCTCAGGCCGTATTGGGCGAGCGTGTGCCGCACTGTGGGCGGGAAGCCGTGTGCTGCGACGCTCTTCTTCATCGCGATGAAGTCCGAAGGTGTGTAAGTCACGTGCACTCCCGCCTCGACGTAGGCAAGGCGTATCCGATCGTGCAGCGCGGGCAGCGCGCTCAGGATGTCAGCCTCTTGCAGCGCGAAGCGTTTGGCCGCTTGCGCTTGACGGCGCTGCCACTCGTCATCGTGAGCCTTCGCAGCGCCCTGAGCGCGATTGATCGATGTGATCATCGCGTTCGAGGTGGCTACCATCTGCGCGACATTGTCCATCAGCGCATTGAGTGCGCTCGCCTCCCCAGCGGTGATTCCGTTGCCGACGGCCACCTTTGCGGGAGCATGCACGACCGGAACGGCGATGACTTTGTAGTTGCTGTCCGGGGGATCGCCGGCCCACTTGTTGTACTCGCTCGAAGTGATCTCGTAATAGGTCGCATTGATACCGCTGCCTATGGCGACCCCAAGGCCTACGCCGGTCGCCGAGAAGAGCGCCCCGATAGCTGCCGCGCCGGCCCAAAACGTGGCGCATGAATGCATGTCCGCAGCCTTATGGCGGTAGTCCGTCTTTTGTTCCGGCGAATAGGTTGGCGGAGGCGCAGGCGTCGGCGCTTGGGTGGGGGTTGGGGTTGGGGTTGGCGTCGGCGTCGGTGTGGGCGTCGGCGGCGGCGTAGGTCTGGTAGTCGTCCGCGGACCAGGCGTTGCTGTGCTCCCGCCGCCGGTCAGCCCTGGGCCGATTTGGACCGGTGTCGAAGTCACCGCCGGTCTGGTCGTCGTTCCCGGTTGCGGGCCGGGAGTGCTCTCGTTCCCAGTCGTGCCGGGCCCGTGCTGCGGTGTCGGCGCGCCCTGAGGCTTGGTCGTCGGTCGAATCTGCGGACCAGGCGTACCCTTGCCCGTGGTCGTGCCGGGCCCGGCCCCACGGGGCGTCGGGGCGGGCGTGCCGCCCGTGTTCTGGGCAAGAACCGGACCTTGCACATCGGCGTTGAAATTCACATTGACCGGCCCCGGCGCGGTGCCACGGATCTCAATGCCGGCCTGACCGTTGCGCAACGGCACGGTTTGGGTATTCGCGCCGTTGACGAGCGTGGCTGCGCCGCTCACGGTGAAGGTCACGTTCACGTTTGCGCTTGGCGGGAAGCCGTCAAAAGTAACCGCGACTTTGCGGATCTCACCCTGATGCATGTTCCCGATCGGTGCTGCGTGCGTGGTCACGAGATAGCACTGCGCGGCGTTCGATTCTGACGAACCCGACCTGATCGCAATCGTGTGCGCTCCGTTCGGAGCGTCCGTCCACTGGCCCACCATGCTTCGGCTCGAGGCTGCGCGAAGCGCGAGCCCGTTCGGCTGACCGTCTAGGAGAAACGATGCTCGCTGCGGGTCGACATTCTGGGTCTGAAGTCCGATCTCGCCTGGGCCGGTCCCGAAGCGCTGATAGACCTTGCTGGCCTCGACGATTGCGGGCCCGGTCCGCGGGATTCCGGACAGCGCTTCCGCGCCGGGGAAATGACTGGCTGCGTCGGTGACCTGGCTTTGCGCCGCGCTATCGGGTTGGGCGTTTTTCGAGAAGAATCTGAACATCGCGACAAGTGCCGTCCCTGCTGGGACGCGGAAATGGACGAACCCGCGATCGTCGGGAGTGCCGCGCCAGTACTTCGTGTGGCCGCTCTTGTCGGTGGCGCTGACGTAGATGGGGATGTTGGATCCGCTGGTTGGGTCGACGCTGCCGACGATCTCGCCGTCGGTGCCGGTCAGCGGCGGGAGGTAGACGCCCTCCTCTGAGCCCGTGCCCTGATCGGCGCGCGGGGTGACGCTCGTAAAACGCGGGTCGCTGCCGAGCTGTGGATCGGCGGCCGGCGCGTTGACGTTCGAGGCGCGCGACGTGCCCGAAGCCCAGAGCCACGTCAAGGCGGCAAGTCCGACTGCTAGTGCGAGCAGAACACGAAATCTCGCAAATTGATAACGCATCTCGGAGCGCCGCATAGCGACCTCACTTTTTCGTTGCGGTTATCGAATCGAGTCCTGTACGGCCAGCAGGTTGGCCCTGCTTGCGACGACTCCTCTAGCGCAAAAAAAGAGCGCCGCTTTTCGGCGCTCGTGGAGGTGGTGGCAGGCTAGTGCCGGTCAGGATGCTTTCTGGACCGTCGCAGGCTCCATGGGCGGCAGCGCGTTGAGCGCGTCCAGAATCATGGAGAGCGGGATGCCGTAGCCTTCGCTCACTTGCTCGATCGTCTCGAATTCAGAGATCGCGCAGTGGGCGCATCCCCCGAGGTGAAAGTTGGCGAACACTGCTCTCGCACCAGGGTGGAGAGCAAATGCTTCGCCGACGGTCAGGCTTTGGTTGAATATCGGACTGTCTGTACTGACGGCGACCACCCCCTTCTCCCGTCGTGCGCCGCCGTTCTCTCTTGCTGTGGCGGCAGCCGCGGGTTATTACAAATGCAGTATTCTGGACGGGCGGGCGCCGAACCTCCGGTCGCATGAGCGACATCGCAGTTCCACGGGCCGCGGCTCCCGGCGCCGTGCGCATCTCAAGCCGTACATTTGACTGGCTTATGGCCGCCCTTGGCGGCCTGTTCATCCTTGGGCTCTACATCGACGGCTGGGCGCACAACCACCTCGAAGGCATTGAAACATTCTTCACGCCGTGGCACGCACTGTTCTACGGATCGTTCCTGCTGCTCGCTCTCGTGTTCGGCGCGTACGTGGCGGCCGGGCTCTCGGCAAACCTCCAGGATCGCTCCGACATCCTCAAGCGCTGGGCGCGCGCCATCCCGCGCGGCTACGAATGGTCGGCGCTCGGCGTCGGTTTGTTCTTCGTATCGGGCGCATGCGACATGCTCTGGCATCTGCGCTTCGGCATCGAGCAGAACACCGAAGCGCTGCTCAGTCCAACCCATCTCGGGCTCGCCACGGCGATGGCGCTCATCCTCACCGGCCCGCTGCGCGCGGCGATCGCTCGCGGTGACGATGTCTCGGGCGCACAATTGTGGCCCGCGGTCATTTCGTTCACGTCGCTCTTTTGCGGACTGACGTTCATACTGCAGTTCTCGCCCGCGCTGGTGGACTGGGGCGTGGGCGTCCGGCCGACGGACCTCACGACCTCAGAGTTGATGCTCGATCGCGCCGTCGTCTCGCAGTTGCTCATCTCGACGGTTATGACCGGAGCCGTGCTGTTCTTGGTCCGCCAGTGGGGCACGAAGCTGCCGTTTGGTTCGCTGACGGTGTTGATCGGCGCCAACGCCGCGCTCATGTCGGTGCAATCGGGCCACCGCTACTATTTCGCGATGCTGCCCGCCGCGATCGGCGCAGCGGTGATCGCCGACTGCTTGAACGTGTGGCTGTTACCCACCGAATCTGCCGTGCGCTTCCGCTGGTTTGCGTTTCTCGTGCCGTTCGTTTACTGGAGCGCGCACTATTTGGACTATCTGGTGCGCGGCGAGAGCGTGTGGTGGAAGATCCACGTGTGGGCAGGCCTGCCCGTGATCGCCGGCCTGATCGGCCTGCTGTTGAGCTTCTTGGCGATCTCGAGCGCGCCTATGCCGCGCGCCGAGCCTGCAGATACGCGAGCATGAACTGATCGAGATCCCCGTCCAGCACGCGTTGCGCATCTGAGACCTTGATCTCCGTGCGATGGTCGTTGACCATCGTGTACGGCTGCAGCGTGTACGACCGGATCTGACTGCCCCACTCGATCGCGCTCTTCTTGCCGGTCAACTGCGCGAGCTTGGCTGCTTGTTCTTCACGGCGGCGCTGCGCGAGTTTCGCGGCGAGCATCTTCATCGCGCGGTTGCGGTTGGCGAGCTGCGAGCGCTCATTTTGCACGGCGACGATGATGCTGGTCGGCTTGTGCGTGATGCGGATGGCGCTCTCGGTCTTGTTCACGTACTGGCCGCCCGCGCCGCCGCTCTTGTACGTCTCGACCTCGAGCTCATCGGGCCGGATCTCGATCTGCTCATCGCCCTCTTCCATCTCGGGCGTCACGTCGACGGACGCGAACGACGTGTGGCGCCGCTTTGCGGCGTCGAACGGCGAGATGCGCACGAGGCGATGCACGCCCCGTTCGCTCTCGAGATAGCCATAGGCGTTGCGCCCTGCGATGACGACCGTCGCGCTCTTGATGCCGGCTTCTTCGCCCTCGAGGCTGTCGACGATCTCCGCGCGATAGCCGTGACGCTCGGCCCAGCGCAGATACATCCGCAAGAGCATCGATGCCCAATCGCACGCTTCGGTGCCGCCCGCGCCTGCATGAATGGTGAGGATCGCGCCATGGCTGTCGAACTCGCCGTCCAGGATGGCGGTGGTTTCCGCTGCGTCGAGATCGGCACGCAGCTTTTCCAATTCGGCGCTCAGCTCGGCCTCGAGCGCACCATCGCTCTCATCAAGCGCCGCGTACTCGCCCAATTCGCGCGCGCGCCCTTCCAAACGCGTGAGCGGCTCGACCTCGGCCTTCAGGTCGGCCAGATGCTTCATGCGTTTTTGCGCGGTGTGCGGATCGTTCCAGAAATCGGGGGCGTGCGACTGGGTTTCGAGCGCTGCTATCTCGCGCAGTTTGCCGGCATAGTCAAAGACGCACCTGCAGCGTTTTGAGGCGGTCGGAGATGCGGTCGAGGTCGGTGCGCAGCTGCTCGTTCACGAGACGGTCATTTCGCGCAGCGTCGCCGGAGGTCCCGCGCAGAGCGCCGGCCTAGGCTCTCGGCTGATCCCTCGGTTTGTCGATGTCGCGCCACGGATCGACGAGCGGGATTCGGTCAACCCCTTTCGGGTAATCGCCTTCCGGGTGTTCTGCTTTCCACGCCCGCGCTTGCACCGTCAGGTATTCGAACTGTTCGAACGATGTGTTCGTGCCGGTCCGCGATGCGAGGATCGCGATCGCCGGCTCGAGATAGGACCAAAAACCGGTCACGATGCCGGCGTTGTAGCGCATGAACATCGCCCGGTCGATGACGCCTTGCCGGTAGTACCCGCCCCACTGATCGAAGAAGTTCGCGACGATCATCTCGGGATGGGTAGCTCGGTCGATCCGTGACTCTCGGAGCTGTTGCCGAAACTCCGGATCCTCGAGCTTCGTCTTCAACCGCGTTCGTACGAAGTCAAATGCGTCGCGCATTTCCGGACCCTCGTACGCCTGCGCGAACATATTGATCGCCGTCACCTGATTGGCTGAGCGCATGTGATTGAGCTGCACGAGCGCCGCGACCGCCGTGGCCGCGATGACGATAAACGTGCCGATCTGCGCGAGCGCCGAAAGAGCGTCGAGCGACACGTGTGGGTGGCTACCGACCGGACATCTGCTAGGCGTTCACCGAGCCCATGTCGGCGTATCGAGCGCCGGCGAATGCGCCCGGACGCGCGACGGAGTCGATGCGCGCGAGTTCGTCGGAAGTAAGCTCGATGTCGACGGCGGCGCAGTTCTCCTCGAGCCGCTGCACGCGCCTGGTTCCGGGAATCGGCACGACGTCGTCGCCTTGATGCAGCAGCCACGCAAGCGCGAGCTGCGCCGGCGTGACGCCACGCTTGGCGGCGATCTCCTCGAGCAGCTTCACGACCGCGAGATTACGCGCAAAGTTGTCGCCTTCGAACCGCGGATGGCCCAAACGATAGTCGCCTTCGGCGAGCCGGGAAGGATCGGTGATCGCACCGGTGAGCAGGCCGCGGCCGAGCGGACTGTAGGCGACGAACCCGATGCCAAGCTCGCGCACGAGCGGCAAGATCTCCGCCTCGACGTCGCGTGCGAACAGCGAGTACTCGGTCTGGAGCGCGGTGATAGCGTGCACGGCATTGGCGCGGCGAATGGTCTGCGGGGCAGCTTCGCTGAGCCCCACGTACCGTACTTTGCCTTCGCGCACGAGTTCGGCCATCGCCCCGACCGTTTCTTCGATCGGAACCGTACGGTCGACGCGGTGTTGGTAGTATAGATCGATCGACTCGACGCCGAGCCGTTTCAGCGAGGCCTCGCATGCGCTGCGCACGTACTCGGCTTTGCCGTTGATGCCGACCCACGAACCGTCTGGGTTTCTCTGGTTGCCGAACTTCGTCGCCAGAAATACCTGTGCGCGCTTGCCCTTGATCGCGCGGCCGACGAGTTCTTCGTTCTTGAACGGGCCGTACATGTCAGCCGTGTCCAAGAAGGTACAGCCGAGCGCAAGAGCGCGATGGATCGTCGCGATCGACTCCGTGTCGTCTGCGGGTCCGTAGAACTCGGACATGCCCATGCATCCGAGTCCGATCGCCGAAACCAAAGGGCCGTTGGGGCCAAGCCTGCGCTGTTTCAAATCGGCTCCTCGCTGCAAGAAGGGGAGGGCATGTTTGGATTCACCCGATTCTTCGCCTGCCTCGCGGGCATCGCACGGACGTACCTTCTCACAGGGAGCTAGCCACCATCCCAGCGGCTCCCGTGATTTGGAACGTCAGCGCGAATTCCGACCAATTCCCATGGGCCTCCGGGTGCGCGACGAGCATGGGCACCCAGACCAGCAACCCGAACAGACCCAGCATCAGCGCCATGAGGCGCGTGGCGAGCCGCGCCTGGCGATTGATCAAGATGGCGATCGCGGCGAGCGCGAACGCGATCGTGGTGAGGACCGCCCAGAACTGCTGACTCGGGGGGATCCATGCCGGCACCAAGTCGGCAGTGAAGCGAAGATAGAATATTTGCGCGAGCGTGAACGAAATCGCGCAAAGCCCAAGCCCGATGCGCGCGGCTCGGGTGAGCGCAGCCGACCGCGATGCGCTCTTCTCGGTCATCGCGCAACCGGCGATCGCGCCGCATAACAGGGAGAACTGCTCGAAGAAGCTGCCGTATTGCGCATATGTCGCGGGGTGGGCGACGATGCCGGGAATACAGATCAGCGAGCACGCAGCGTACACGACGCCGAGGACGATCGATCCGATTCGGATGGTTTGCGGGAGCACTATAGCGATGCCACCGGCGATCTGCGCGGCCATGAGAACCTTGCCGATGGCCTCGCCAAAGGGCAGTGCCCAGAACCTGCTCAGCGCTTGCCATGTGCCGGCGTCGTTCCACATCAGCGCGAGCACGCCGAATAGCACCGCGGACGCGCCAAAGACGCCGCGCGCGTACATCGATCTGTTCAAGCGCCTAGGGCGACTCCAATCGGCGTGACGCTCGCAAAACGGCCTACGCCGGCTGGTGTTGGACTGCGTTCGCCGCCTTGAGGATCACCTGAACCACCGCGTCCGGTTGCGAGAGCATCGCGACGTGACTGGACTGGAGCTCGGTCACGGTCGCTCCCATGCGTTTCGCTGCAAAGCGCTCGTAGTTGGGATCGATCGTGTGGTCGTTCGCGGCGACGATATACCAGCTGGGTTTCGTCTTCCACGCGACGCCTGGGGCATTCTGGCCAAAGAGGCCTGGATTGGGTGGGTATTGGGTCGCCCACACGACCTTCTGGTCCTGCGCTGAGAGGTCTCCCGCAAAGCTCGGGATGCCCTCCATCTTCAGCCAGATGCGCCCGTCTGCGACCTCGACGTAGTTGAGCACGTCGGTCTTGGGAAACTTCTCCTGTTGACTTTGCGATGTTTCACCCGCGTCGGGCCCAAATGCGGCGACATACACAAGACCGATGACGCGGTTGTCGGTGCCGGCCGCGGTGATGACGGAGCCGCCGTACGAGTGGCCGACGAGGATGGCGGGGCTCTTCACGCGCCCCAAGGTCGCTTTGACCGTTGCGACATCGTCGACGTTTGTGTTCAGGCCGTATTGCGCAGCGATGCACTCGTAGCCCTGAGCCTGAAGCGGCGCGATCACTTTGCTGAAGCATGAGCCGTCTGCCCAAATCCCGTGGCAAAATACGATGCTCGGTTTTGAAGAATTACTCACCGCTGAAACCTCCTCAGCTTTGGCCGACGTGAAATGGTTGCCGAGAAACGAGGCTCCCAGCAATGCCGTACTCGTCGATAGGAATGTGGAGCGCTTGACGTTAGTTTTCATTTCGGCGGCTTCTGGTGCGCCAAATCTACCCCTCTTTCGCGGCCCGCGAAGATCGTTCGAATCTTGCTTAGTCTTCCGTGATACGAAATGTCTTGGGTCAGCGAATCTGACCAGCACTCTCCAAGAGATCACTACCTCTGGTTTCCCCGTGGAAGGATGCCTAGTGTCGTGGTCGAGTGACCCCCAGGCCTCTAACCTGGCCAAAAGGTACAGACATATGTCGCGGATTATATCACGCGTCGAGACCTGCACATGGACTCAGTGACCGGCGAAAGGGGCCCTATGCGTATTGAGCGTTTTCTTATGGTTGGCATCGTCACATTGGCGCTTGCGGCATGTGCGCAAAAGTCGGAGCAAACACAGAACACGACCACTGCCGAGAACGCAACCGCTAGCGCTACATCCACCGCCGCCGAAGTAGCCTCCGTTAACTTGAATGTTCCGCTCTATCCGGGTGCCTCGGTGAAGCACTTCTCGAGCACGACCTCGATGGGTGGTGTCACGAAGATCAACGAACAGACCGCTCTCCAAACGTCGGACTCGTTCGACAAGGTCGATGGATGGTACAAGGCCCAATTGAAGGGCTGGATCAACACCGGCGCCATGACGGAGACGAATAGCGGGGGCACTACCAGGGTCGACGGTTTTCGCTCGGGCCAAGGGGCCGATGCAACCGTCGTTGGAATAACATCGAGCCCTTCCACCCTCGGGAAGACATGGATCTCAATCATCGTGACCAAGACCAAGTAGGCTCGAAGAGTTGTGGGTGCCGGAGTTTTGGCCGACGTTGGCGCACGCGGCCGGGATCGACGACGAACGGTGACGTCGGAGCAACATGTGAACGTGCAAGAACAAGTCAAGAAGTACATCAGCAGCCAACCGGAGCCGAAACGTACCGACTTGCGAGCGTTGCATCGGCTCGCGCTTCAACTGTCACCACGGTGCAAATTGTGGTTCTTCGATGGGAAAGACAGCAAGAATCATACCGTCGCCAACCCTACGCTTGGCTACGGGTCTCAAACGATAGAGTATGCCAACGGGAAGAGCCGGGAGTCTTTTCAGATCGGTGTGAGCGGAAACAAGACCGGAATCTCCGTCTACATTCTTGG
>JAFAHD010000031.1 GCA_019237415.1 Vulcanimicrobiota bacterium | reverse complement strand
CGGATCGGATTCGTCGACGGCTTCGACGACTTCATGCGCTTCTTCGACGAGATATGGCAACAGCGACTCGTGCGTCTGCTCCCGGTCCCACGGGCAGCACGCGCGCAGGCGCGTCATGATCTCGACCAGCTCTTCCCACGTGTGCTGTAGCGCCACCGGCGGCAAAGGCATGAGCGGTGCGGCGGTCGTGGCCTGCAACGACGCGCGCGGCACGCCTGGGATGAGCTCGACGTCGACGCCCGCGCGTTCGAGCGCGCGCAACAGATTGGGCAGCCCGGGGACGTCGAGCATCGGATGGCCCGGCACGCCGAGCGCCGCATCGCCCTGGCGCCCGAACGCGACGACCGCATCGATCGCTTCCGGAAGGCCGCGCAACAGCGCGCCGCCGTCGAGCGCCAGCCCGACGACTGCCACGCCTTTCGAGCGCAGATACTCAGTGACCGAAGCGGGGACGGCGCAGACCGCCGTGCGAGGTGAGCGTTGGAGGCGTTCGAGAGCACCGATGGTGAGCAGCGAGCTATCGCTCGGTCCGAGACCGACGATGGCGAGCGTGGGCATGGCCAAAAATGTTTGGCGTCAACGCGCGCGCGGCCTTCGGCCAAAAGAACGAGGAGCGCGAGAATCCCGCGCTCCTCGTCTGTAGATAGCTGTGCGACTACTTCTTGGTGGGCGCCGGTGCGGGCGCTGGAGTGGCCGGGGCCGGAGCCGGTGCGGCCGGCGTCGGCGACGGGAACAGATCCGAGAAGCGCGGGTCATCGATCTCGATCTTCGCGCTCGTCCGCAGCTGGTTCATGAACGGCTGGATCTGCAGCGACTCCTGCTGTTTCTTGATCTGGTCGATCGCCTCGTCTTTGGTCAGGGGCTTGGTCGCCTCGACCTGGATGACGTGCCAGCCGAACGGCGTCTGCACGGGTGCGCTGATCTGACCTGGCTTGAGCGCGAATGCCGCGGCTTGGAACGCGGGCACCATCTGCCCCGGCCCGAACCAACCCAGCTCGCCGCCCTTGTCCTTGGTGCCGGGGTCGATCGAGTATTGCTTCGCAAGCGCCGCGAAATCGCCGCCCTTCTTGAGCTGCGCTTCCACCACATCCGCTTGGGCTTTGGTCTTGACCAGGATGTGGCGCGCCTGGACCTGCGAGGGTGCGCCGATCGTCAGGTGCTGCTGCTTGAGATAGTCGTTGACCTGTTGGTCGGTCACCGTGATGTTCTGATCGACCGCCTTGGTCGTCAAGATGTTCTGGCGCACGAGCGTGCGCGCATCGTCCATCGTGATGCCCTGCGCCTTGAGCATCGCGTCGAATTGCCCGGCCGGGAAGTGCGTCTCAATCTCCTTGAGCTTGTCATCCACTTCCGCATCGGTCGCCGTGATGTTGTGCTCTTTGGCGTACTGGAAGATCAGATCTTGCTGGATCATCGAGGCCAGCGCGTTCTTGCCGCTCTGCTGCTCGAGCTTCGTGTCGAGTTCGCCTTTGGTGATCTTTTGGCCGTTGACGGTGGCGACGGTCTTCTGGTCGCCGCAACCCGTCAACAGGAGCGCCGCGCACGCGGCCGCCGACAGCGATGCGAACATCGCGAACCTGGACTGCATTCTTCCTCCTGAGCGCGCGCTTAAAAAACGCGCTACTACAATAATTACAAGGCCGCTAGGATCTCGCGCACGGTCGCAAGCTTTCCGTCGCCGGCGGTATCGTGCGGCGGAAGCTGAGCCACAATCGCGCCCTGAGTGAAACGGAAGTTTCCTCGAGTGAGGGACGTCAGAGCCGGCAGTGAGCTTTCGGTAAGCGAAAAACGGCGCCCGACTTCGAGCGTCAGTCGGCGACCTTCGAGCGCTAGTTTTTCGACTCCTTTGCCCGCAGCGAGCAAACGCAAACGCGCCAGCTCGAGTAAGGCGTCCACTTGCGCTGGCCGCGGACCGTACCGGTCGCGCAGCTCTTCAGCGATCGCGGCGACCGCCTCAAGCGTGCGGGCCGCCGCGATGCGTTGGTACAGCGCGATCTTCGCGCCCGCGCCGCGGACGTATTCATTCGGGATGTACGCGCTCACGCGCAGGTCGAGCACCGGCGGCGGCTCATCGAGGACGCGCTCCTCTCCGCGCAACTGCGCGATCGCGTCCTCGAGGATCTGGCAGTACGCGTCAAAACCGACGGCCGCGATGAACCCGGATTGCGCGTGGCCGAGCAGGTTGCCGGCCCCGCGGATCTCCAGGTCGCGCATCGCGAGCCGCAGACCCGAGCCGAGGTGCGAGAACTCGCGGATCGCTTCGAGCCGCGCCTGCGCGGCCTCTGAAAGCGCGCGATGCGGCTGATACAGAAAGTAGGCGTACGCTTGATGTGCGCTGCGGCCGACGCGCCCGCGCAGCTGGTACAGCTGCGCCAAACCGAAGTGATCGGCGTTGTTGATGATGATCGTGTTGACGTTGGGGATGTCGAGACCGTTCTCGATGATCGTCGTCGAGACGAGCACGTCGAAATCGCCGTCGACGAAACCGATCATGACATCTTCCAGCTCGTGCTCGTGCATCTGCCCGTGGCCGACGGCGATGCGTGCGCGCGGAACGAGGTGTTGCAGCGCGTCGCGGATGCCATAGATCGACTCGATACGATTGTGCACGAAGTAGATCTGGCCGCCGCGGTCGAGTTCCTGCTGCATCGCCGACGCGATGAGCGCATCGCTGGTCGGCGTGACGATGGTCTTGACCGCCATGCGGTTGGCCGGCGCGGTTTGGATGAGCGAAAGGTCGCGCACGCCGACCAGCGACATGTGCAGCGTGCGCGGGATGGGCGTGGCCGAGAGCGTGAGCACGTCGACGCTGCGGCGCAGCTCCTTGAGCCGCTCCTTGTGCGCGAC
>JAFAHD010000061.1 GCA_019237415.1 Vulcanimicrobiota bacterium | reverse complement strand
CGCTTGCCGACGCCGCGCGGTCCATGGAAGATGTACGCGTGCGCAAGCCGATCGCGGCCGACGCGGCGGAAATACTCGACGACCGCGTCCTGGTCGACGAACCGTTTGGGAACGTTAGGACGAGGCGGCGGTTGTGCAACCGCCTGCGGCGCTCTCTTGGGCACGCGTTGGATTTCGGCGCCTGGCGTCGTCCCGGCCTCTCAGCGCGGTGTCGACGAGCTAGCGAGTTGACGCCAGCCGGCTAAGGACTCCCTCGCGGATCTGCGCCGCGAGTTCGTCCTGATCGCGTGTTCCATCCAGCACGATCACGCGGTTTTGATCGGCAGCGGCGACGCGCCGGTAACCCTCCGCGACGCGCTCGTGGAAGTCGCGTTTTTCCCGCTCCATCCGGTCGGTCGTCCGCTTGCGGCCGCGCACGCGTTCGTGCGAGACCTCGAGCGGAATGTCGAGCAAGAACGTGATGTCGGGGGCGAGGTTGCGCGCCGCGAACATGTTGATCTGCATGAGGGCCTCGAGAGGCAGCCTGCGGCCGTATCCCTGGTATGCGAGCGTCGCATCCCAGAAGCGATCGCAGACCACGATGCGGCCTTCGGCGAGCGCCGGCTCGATGATCTTATCCACCAGTTCCGCCCGCGACGCGGACAGCAGCAGCGTCTCTGCCTCGCGCGACATCTGGCCGAGCGGATCGATCAGCAGCTCGCGCAAGCGCTCGCCCAGCGGCGTGCCGCCCGGTTCGCGCGTGAAGATGAACGGGATGGTGGTCTGCGCAAGATAGTCGTGCAGCAGACGAACTTGGGTCGTCTTGCCCGCTCCTTCGATGCCTTCGAAGGTGACGAACAGTCCTCGCGCTATTGCAGCGCTTCCTTGAAGACGCGGACGCGGCGGTTCGGTTCGGTGCCGGTGGAGCGCGACTGCAAGCTGTATTTCTCCGCCATTTGGTGCTGCAGCCGGCGGATGTACGACGATTGAGGCGACAGCTCGACCGGCTTGCTGTGCAGCATGACCTGGTAGACCGCTTCTTCAGCTTCGCGCAGCGCAAGCTCCTCATCGTCCATCGTGGGCAAGTCGAAGAGATCGCGCATGCACGACTGGATCTGCGACGTCGTGTTCGTCTTGAGCGCGTAGATCGGCACGTTCTGGGAAGCCATCGCTTTGAGTTTGCCGTGGTCGCGCCGCTCCAGCGCTTTGAGGGTGAGCACGATGTCGGCCTCATCCCAATGCCGGACGACCTGAGCCGGCACGCGCAGATTAGAGACCGCGCGCTCTATCTTCGACCGGCTCACGCCGTACGGGAACACGCGCACCGTCTCATGCTCTTCTTCTTCGCCGGCATCTTCGTCGTATTGCGCGTTCAGAGAGCGCGTTACTACGGAACCCGCCCGCGCGACGGCCGGCCGAGAGCGGTGGCCGTTGCCCCCGTCGTAACGCGTTTGCACGGTCTGCGCTTCGGCCTTCTGCACCACTTCGACGCCGCCGCGCTCGTTGCGCACGCGGATCTCCGGCTGCGGCTCGTGCCCGCGCAGCATCGCATCGACGACCTCGTCCACGGGCGCATGAATCGCCAAACGGTTGCGGTCTTGAATCTCGATGACGACGTCGAAGGTCGGCGGCGCTTTGCGTTCGAGCACGGTCTTGCGCGTGCCGCGGCGCTTGGCTTCTTCATCTGACAGCGTCACCGCACCGATCCCGCCGATCAGATCCGACAACGTCGGGTTGACCATCAAGCTATCGAGATCGATGCCGTGCGCGGTGCCGATCAGCTGCACGCCGCGTTCGGCGATCGTGCGCGCGGCCAGCGCCTCGGCCTCCGTGCCGATCTCGTCGATGACGATGACCTCGGGCATGTGGTTTTCGACCGCTTCGATCATGACCGCGTGCTGGTTAGCCGGTACATCGACTTGCATGCGGCGCGCGTGGCCGATGCCCGCGTGCGGCACGTCGCCGTCACCGGCGATCTCATTGCTCGTGTCGACGATGACGACGCGCTTGCGCAGGTCGCCTGACGACAAGACGCGCGCCACTTCGCGCAGCATCGTCGTCTTGCCGACGCCCGGCTTACCGAGCAGCAGGATCGATTTGCCCGAGCGCACGACGTCGAGGATGATGTCGATTGTGCCGTACACGGCACGGCCAACGCGACTGGTCAGCCCGACGATCTTGCCCGAACGGTTGCGCAGGCACGAGATGCGGTGCAGCGTCTGCTCGATGCCTGCGCGGTTGTCTTTGCCGAATGCGCCGATGCGGCCCACGACATAGGCGATATCATCGGCATCGACCGGCACCTGAGACAGATAGCCGAAGTCGTGCGGAAAACGCGCTTCCGGCAGCCGTCCGAGGTCGAGGATGACTTCGATAAGATCGTGGAGGTTGGAGAGCCGCGTGAGCGCCTGGCGGATGGCCGGCGGAAAGATGTCGAGGAGCGCGTAGAGTTCCCAGTCGCCGCTCTGGTTCGCGGCAAGGTCCTCTTTCAAATGTTCGTCACCTCTGGTGATTTCATGGGAGCACGCGGATGGTGCGCAGCTTTTCGTCCACCGGTCCTTGGATGTGGACGCCGGCTTTGAGCTCCAGCCGCAGGTAGTCGATGGTCTCCTTCGTCAGGCGTTCGCCAGGGCATATGAGAGGGATGCCGGGCGGATACGGTGTCACCACCTCCGCGCAGACGCGCCCTGCGCTGCTCCGAAATGGTACTTCGACGTGGTCGCTCAGGAACGCCTCCCGCGGCGTGACGACGAGCTCGGGAATGGGGGGCAGATGATAGGATTTCTTCTTCATGCGATCGGTCAGCACGCCGGTCGGCGAGTAGATGTCGATGGGCCGGTCCTCCCGCGCCAGCTCGCTGACCGCGAAGATTAAGCGGTCGATATGTTCTTGCGTGTTGCCGAGGCTCACCAGCGCAACCACATTGAACAGGTCGGCCAGCTCGATCTGGACGTTGTAGCGCTTGCGCAAGATCCGGTCGGCTTCGTAGCCCGTGTATTCTAAGTCCTTAACCGTGATGACCAGCCGGGTTTCGTCATAGCCCGCGACCCCGGGTTTGCCCACCTGGTCGAGACCCATGCAATAGACTCCGGGAATGGCATTGAGGCGCTCGCGGGCCTGCCGTGCCAGTGCCAGCGTGCGGCCGAGCAGCTCCTCGCCTTGGGTAGCCATCTGCATGCGCGCCACGTCAAGCGAGGCGAGCAGGACCTGGTTCGGACTGGTGCTCTGGAAGATGCGCAACGTGCTTTGCAACCGGCCCAGGTCGATGCGCGACCCGCACACGTGGATCATCGATGACTGGCTCATCGCAGCCAGCAGCTTGTGCGTCGAGTTCACGCAGACGTCGGCGCCCACCGACGTCGCCGAAGGCGGCAGCTCCGGGTGGAAGTGGAGATGCGGGCCCCAGGCCTCGTCGATGAGCAGCAGTTTGCCGGCAGCGTGCACGATGCGCTCGATTTCGGCGAGATCGGCCGTCGCGCCGTAGTACGTCGGGCTGGTGATGAAGACGGCTTTGGCCTCGGGATGATCGGCAAGCGTGCGCTCGACCGTGGCGGGCGTGACGCAATGATCGAGGTGCAAGCTTTGATCGACCTCGGGCTGCATGTAAACGGGGCGCGCGGCGCTCATGATCAGTGCGCTGACTGCGGACTTGTGGCTGTTGCGCGGGAGAATGACGGTGTCGCCCGGCCGCAGCGCGGTCATGAGCATGGCCTGGTTGCCCGCGGTCGAGCCGTTGATGAGGAAGTGGGTGTGGTCAGCGCCCCACGCTTGCGCCGCCAGTTTGTGCGCCGCGAGCAGCGGACCGGTCGGCACGTTCAAGTCATCGAGGTTGCCGACTTGCGTGAGGTCGATCGCAAGCACGTTCTCGCCGATGAAATCGCGCATGCGCTTGTGCATGCCGATGCCTTGCTTGTGACCGGGCGTGTGGAACGGGATCGTGCCTGCGGTGACATAGTCCATGAGCACGTCGAAAAAGGGAGTGCGACGCTGATCGAGTCGGGGCACGAGGGTTCGGCTCCTTGAAGCGCGTGTGCCTACGAGTGAACGTGGGAGCCTAGATTACCAGAATTCCCAAAACTTCCGGCAAGTGGGAAGCAGCCGGTGCAGTTGCTCGCGACGTAAGCCGAGCTGAATCATCGAGTCTCGAGTTCGTGGTGCAAATTGACCACCCTCTACTCCATCGAACCTTAATAGTCGAGCTTCATTGGAAGACAATTCGTCTGGGCCAATCCGGCGAGCTTGAGCATGATCGAAAACCCGAAGCGTGCTTCGCTTTCTATTGAGCCAGGCTCGAGATCTTTGTGCCACTCCGCCATCGCCTGCGGCGTGGCGTTCCATGTTTGCTCGTTCAACAAACGGAGGTCGGCGTTGAGGCGCGAAACCGAACCGAAGGTGGTATTGTTGCCCATTGGATCAGGCGCTCCGATCACTCCGAATTCCCCGGGAAGCCAATAGTCGGGTCCAAGGACGATCTGCGCAAAGGGAGTCGATCGCGAGTCTTTGACAGCTTCAAGATATACGACATCATCCGGGTACTGACGTGGGTCTGCATTTGCGGGCGGCTTGCTGTTCCGGGCCGCATACACAGACCAGAGTATCAGGCCACCCCACCCTCCCCAATCGGGCTTGTCCGTGAAGTACGGTGTGTCCGCCGCTTCGCTCCAATCCGCGAGCGTGTTTCCGTTTGCTTCTAAGGCTGCGGACAAGCCGCGTCGCCATCGCAGAATGACAGGTCTAATCATCTCAGGATCAGTGATTGCATCCTGCGACTCTGGCTGCGTCCGAATCACATGCAGTGGGGTGCCGCTCTCGTCCGCCCAGCGCTGCACAACTGTTTTCCAATCACCGCTGAAGTACCGCGTCAGCGGTCCGACATATACGTCAAGACCCATATGTGGCTCTCCGGCGGCGGCTTTCCAGAGGCGCGAGAAGGCGCCCTTCGCGAAGCGTATCGCAATGCAGGCGCTGTGCATCACCAAGCCCGGCGGACCCGACGTGCTCGCAATCTGCGCCGTGCCGACGCCGGAGCCCAAGCGCGATGAGCTCCTTGTGCGCGTGCGCGTGGCGGGTCTGAACCGCGCAGACACGCTGCAACGCCGCGGTCACTATCCTCCCCCGCCCGGTTACCCCGAAGACATCCCCGGACTTGAGTATGCGGGCGACGTGGTCGCGGCGGGCACGGATGTCCGCCGCTTCCGTGCGGGCCAGCGCGTGTTCGGCTTGACCGGGGGCGGGGCGCAAGCGGAATATCTCACCATTCCGGAAACGCT
>JAFAHD010000118.1 GCA_019237415.1 Vulcanimicrobiota bacterium | reverse complement strand
GCAGATGTCCTGTTGGACGTACACCGTGTCGAATTCGGTGCGGATGAGCGCGCCGGTCGGGCACGCGTTTTCGCAGGGCGCGTCGACGCAATGCTTGCACACGTCGCTGTTGAACAGCCAGCGCAGCTTGCCGCGCTCGTCGCGCTGTTCGATGAACTGGACGTGCCGCCACGTCGTCGCGCCGAGCGCGACGGTGTTGTCGTACGACATGCCGGTGAAGTTCAGGCCGTCTGCCGGCAGCTCGTTCCACTGCTTGCACGCGACTTCGCACGCCTTGCAGCCGATGCAGACGGATGAATCCGTGAAGAAGCCGACCGGCCGTTGGTCGGTCGGCGCCTCGACGCGTTCGAAGGCTGCGAACAGGTCGCCATCCGGCATGCTCACGTCGCGTCACCGGTTGGCGGATCCGAATCCATGCGATCGACGAGCCGTTCGAGGCTCTCAGGTTTGGGCGCGGTCGTCGCGTTAGTGCGCCGGCCCGGGCGCACGTCGCACATGATCGCCTTGGTCTCGAAGATCGACACGTTCGGCTCGAGCACGAGGTGGGTGAGGTCGTTGGGGGTGTCACCTTTGGTGACGCCCATATAGCTCCAGTGGAACGGCACGCCGATCTGGTGCACGATCTTGTCCTGCACCTGGAGCGGATGCAGGCGCGGCGTCACCAGCGCCCGGCCTTCGAACTCGCCGCGCAGGCTCATCACCGTCAGCCAATCGCCGTTCGCGATGCCTTTCAAGGCGGCAAGCTCCTGGCTCATCTCTACGAACGCGGCCGGTTGGAGCTCCGCGAGCCACGGGAGCCAGCGCGTCATCGCGCCGCTCACGTGGTGCTCGGTCACGCGGTACGTCGTCATGACGATGGGAAAATCCGGGTCGCCAAGCGGCGCGATCGGATTCTCTCCGGTCTTGGCAAACGTCTTGGCGGTCGGGTTGGATTGCTGGCCGTAGAGCGCGTTGTGCACCGGCGATTCATACGGCTCGTAGTGCGTCGGGAACGGCCCGTCTTTGAGGCCCTTGGACACGAACAACTGCGCGCGCCCGTCTGCCATCATGATGAACGGATCGCTCCCCGACAGTGCGTCCATGCCGCCGGCGCCGGGCTTGGCCGGCGTCTCCGGATCCTTGGTCAGCGGGAAGTCGGGCACGTCGTCGCCGACCCATTTCTTCTGCTCCTCATCCCACCAGATGTATTTCTTGCGCTCGGACCACGGGCGGCCCGACGGGTCCGCGGATGCCCTATTATAAAGGATGCGTCTGTTCGCGGGCCACGACCATCCCCAGTTGGGGAACACGCGCCCGCGATTGTCGCGCGACGCAGCGCGGTTGAGCGCCGGCTCCGGATGGATGCCGCTGTAGATCCACGAGCCGCACGCGGTCGAGCCGTCGTCCTTGAGCTCGGCAAAGCCGGTCAACAACTTGCCGGTCGCGATGTCGCGTCCGTTGATCTCCTGCACCACGCGGTCGAGATCCGGTTCGTCGAGGATGCGCGAGCCCGGCTCGGGATGCGCGCGATCGAAATCCCAGGTCAGCGCCTTGATCGGCGCGTCGCGCTCGAGCGTGCTGTCCGCATACAGCGCCTTCAGGCGCTTTGCGAGATCGTTGACGAACCACGCGTCGCTGCGCGCGTCGTCGGGCGGATCGATCGCCTTCTCGCGCCACTGCACGAGCCGCTGCGTGTTGGTGAACGAGCCCTCTTTTTCGAGATGCGACGCCGCCGGCACGAAGAAGATCTCGGTTTTGATCGCGTGCGGATCTTGTCCATCAGGCGCCGCGTACCAGAACGACGCGGACTCGATCTCATACATATCGCGCACGACGAGCCAGTCCAAAGCGGCAAGCGCTTTGCGTTGCAGGCGCGCATTGGCCGAGCCGGCCGCCGGATTCTGGCCCATGATCAGGAAGCCTTTGACCTTGCCCTCGACCATCGCGAACGTCGACGCCAGATGCGAATGGTCGCCGTTGGTCTTTGCCACCCAATCGTAGCGGTAGTCGTTCTCTTTGGTGGCCGCATCGCCGTACCACGCTTTGAGGAACGAGACGATGTACTTGGGGAAGTTCGCCCACCAGCCTGTTGGGCGCCACGCGGCTTGGATGTACTTGTCCAACGTGTCATGATCGAGCAACGCGCTCGGCTGCGGCATGTAGCCGGAGAGCAGGTCGTAGAGCGTCGGCACATCGGTCGAGCCTTGGATCGAAGCGTGACCGCGCAGCGCCATGATGCCGCCGCCAGGCCGGCCCATGTTCCCGAGCAGCATCTGCACGATCGCCGCCGCGCGAATGTTCTGCACGCCGTGGCTGTGCTGCGTCCACCCGAGCGCATAACAGAAGGCCGACGTGCGCTCGGGACCGGAGTTGTCGGCCAAGATCTCGCACACGCGCACGAAGTCGGCCTTGTCCACGCCGCAGATGCGCTCGACTTCTTCGGGCGTGTAGCGCTCGAAGTGCGACTTCAGCAGGTTGAGCACCGTGTTCGGGTTCTTGAGCCCCGGGTCGGTGACGGTGTTGCCTTTCTTATCGCGCTTGTACTGCCACGACGCGATATCGTACGAACGCGTCTCTTCGTCGAGCCCCGAGAACACGCCGTCGAGCTCTTCGGTGTCCTTGAACTTGTCGTCGATGACGGTCAGCGCGTTGGTGTACTGATAGACGTAGTCGTGGAAGTAGCGATCGTTGACGAGCAGCCAGCGGATCACGCCGCCGAGGAATGCGATGTCTGAACCCGCACGCAATTGCAGATACAAGTCCGCCAACGCCGACGTGCGCGAGAAGTGCGGATCGACGTGGATCAGTTTGGCGCCGCGCTCCTTGGCTTCGAGCACGCGCGCAAAGGCGACGGGATGCGCTTCGGCCATGTTCGAGCCCATGATGAGGACGGCGTCGGAATTGACGAGATCCTGCGGGAACGTCGTCGCGCCGCCCCGGCCGAACGAGGTGCCCAGACCGGGCACCGTGCTGCTATGTCATATCCTCGCCTGGTTTTCGATCGAGATGATGCCCAGGCCGCCGCAGAGCAGCTTCTTGATGAGGTAATTCTCTTCGTTGTCGAGCGTCGCGCCGCCGAGCGACTCGATGGCGTAACACGCGTTGACCGTCTTGCCGTTGGGCAATTTCTCCGTGAAGTTCTCGTCGCGCGTGCGCTTGATGCGCTGCGCGATCTGCTCCATCGCCCAATCGAGCGGCTTGCGCTCCCAATGATCGGAATACGGCGCGCGGTACATGACGTGCGTCGTGCGCAGCGGGTTCACCGCGAGTTGGTAGGTGGCAGCGCCTTTCGGACAGAGCGTGCCGCGGCTGATCGGGCTTTCGGGATCGCCCTCGACGTCGATCAGCTTGCCGTCCTTGACGTACGCGAGCTGACCGCAGCCCACGGCGCAATAGGGGCAGATCGAATGCTTGACCTGCGCGCCGCGGATCCGCGGTTTCTTCTCGACGCTCTCGCGTGAGAACGGGCGTTCGGGCGCCAACATCCATGGCGCGGTTTCGTCCTCGCGCACCCCCGGCCTCTCGCGCAATCCCAAACCGCATGTGACGTGCATGGCGGGACAGCGCAGCCCGGCGGCTAACTATCCTCGCCGGCTGCTCCGATGGGAGTGTATAGGTATCGCCGAGCCCGCGCTTGAGAGCGCGTGGCCCGCGATTCGTTTTCGCACGCAAAGGGCCGCGTTTTGGACGATAAATCGGATCGACTCCGGCGACGCTTCCGCAAACTGCTCGGCTTCGTGACCGGCGAGCGATCGCCGCTTCC
>JAFAHD010000091.1 GCA_019237415.1 Vulcanimicrobiota bacterium | reverse complement strand
GGACCGCCTGAGCGCCCTGGCCCGTTTTATTCGATGAATCTTCGCACGCCGCGCATCGTCAAGTTCGGCCGGCACTTGCGCCGCGACTTGGCCGAAGTGAAGCGAGTGACGCCGATGCCCGACTATGACGGCTGGCTTTACGACTTCACCACGACCTCCGGTAAGTTCCATGCCGGCATCGGCGAGTGCGTGATCCACAACTCGCCACGGCGCGGGCTCGAGTTCGTAACGCGAAAAGTCAGTGACGCAGCCGCCCGGATCAAGCTTGGTCTCGCGAACGAGCTACGGCTCGGCAACATGGAAGCGAGGCGCGACTGGGGGGACGCGCGCGACTACGTGCGCGCAATGTGGCTGATGCTGCAACAGCCCAAACCCGACGATTTCGTCATCGCAACAGGCACAACGCGCTCGGTGCAGGATCTCGTCGCGGCTGCCTTCGGCCACGTGGGGCTTGACTGGAAGAAGTACGTCGTCATCGACCAGAGATTCATCCGCCCTGCCGAAGTCGACGTGCTCGTCGGCGATCCCTCGAAGGCGAAGCGGGTGCTTGGCTGGGAGCCGCAGATCACGTTCGAGCAGATGATCGCGGAGATGGTCGACGCGGACATGGCGCGCCTCCGAAAAATCAGCGGCTGACGATGCGCTCGCTCGTCACGGGCGCGGACGGGTTCGTCGGGCAGTGGCTCGTACGCGAGCTGCTCACGCACGGCGACGACGTCACGGGCGTGACGCGCGGCGATCACACGAGATTGACGACGCTGCCGGTCGAAATGGCGACCCAAGTCCGCTGGGCCAGCGCTGAGCTGCTCGAACCCGAGACGTTGCGCGCCGCCGTCAAAGAATCCAAACCCGACGCGGTATACCATCTTGCCGCACAAGCGTCGGTCGCGGCGTCGCTGCGCGATCCGGTCGGCACCGTCGAGACGAACGTGATCGGCACGGCCAACGTGCTCGAAGCGTGCCGGTCCGACGCACCAGACGCGCTCGTCGTCGCCGTCGGCTCTGCCGAGATCTACGGTGCGGTCGAGCCCGGTGAGCTGCCGCTGCGTGAGAGCGCGCAGTTACGGCCGAACAATCCGTATGCCGGCAGCAAGGCGGCGGCCGAGATGCTCGCGCTGCAATACGCGCAGACCGGATGGGTACGCGTGATCGCGACGCGCTCGTTCAACCACACCGGTCCCGGCCAAAACCCGTCGTTCGCCGCCGCGGGATTCGCAAAACAGTGCGCCGATATCGCCCGCGACAGGCAGGCGCCGGTGCTCGCGCACGGCAATCTCTCAGCACAGCGCGATTTCCTCGACGTGCGCGATGTCGTGGCCGCGTACCGCCTGCTGGCCGCGCGCGGCTCATCCGGTACCGTGTACAACGTGTGCAGCGGCCATGCGGTCAGCATGCGTGAGATCGTCGAGGAGCTTACTCGGCTCGCGGGACGGCCGATCGAGCTGCGCCAAGACCCGGGCCGGATGCGGCCGGTCGACACACCCGTCGTCGTGGGTGATCCGGCGCTGCTTCAAAGCACCACGCAGTGGCAGCCGGCGATCCCCCTCCTACGGACGCTGCGCGATCTGTACGAATACTTTCTAAAGGAAGATGGATAAACCGAAACAGGCACCTCAACCGGCACCTCCGGCCCAAGCTGCGGACTGGCGCGCCGTGGTCTTCAAGAACCGCGGGCTGCTGCTCGTGCCGGTGGCTCTCGCCCTGGTCGTGTTCGGCCGTCCATCGGCGATGAGCGCGCTCATCGGCATCGCCATCGCGGCGTGCGGCGAGTTGCTGCGCATCTGGGCGGTCGGCTATTCGGGCGCGACGACGCGCGCAGACGTCGTGACTGCGCCGCAACTCGTGACCGCCGGCCCGTACGCGCTCATGCGCAATCCGCTCTATGTCGGCAATGCGCTCATCGCGCTCGGCTTCACCATCGCATTTTCGGCTGTTCCGACCGCACAGTTCGTCTGGCTGCTCGTCTTCGTGGTCGTCCTGCTCGTCACGGTCTATGCCGCGATCATCCCGCTCGAAGAGGAGTATCTCGCGCGGGCGTTCGGCATGCGCTATACGGAATACACGACGCTTGTGCCGCGCTTCATCCCGTGGAAAGGCGAACTCGCCAAGAGCAAGCAGCAAGGCAAATGGAACGGCAGCGTCATCGGGAGCTCTGAGATCACGACGCTTGCCCTATTCGCGCTCATGACGCTCGCGGTAATCCTCAAGCTGACCGTCTTACGAGACTACACCGTCGTCCTCTAAAATCCCGCAAAACGGGACAGATGACATCGTAGTCCCGAACACTCGTAGGCTTGTCCTTCTGCCGGACCGGATGCTATCTTCAGGAGGCGGTGCGCTTGAATGCGCGAGGCCCACGAGGCCGGGTCTGCGGAGACTTCCGGGAACGCGAGTTCTCGGGATTTCCGGCCTCAGTGGGGGTACCGGAGCAGTGTTAGGATAGATTGCGCCGCACCGAGCACACCGCACCTAAGGCCGCCCGAAATGGCGGCCCTTTTTTTGCGTCGTAGAGGGCCGGATGAACATCCTCGTCATCGGAGCCGGCCAAATGGGCTCCGGCATCGCCCAAGTCTGCGCGGCCGCCGGTCATCGCGTGCTGCTGCACGACGTGGATCAAACCGCCTACGAGCGCGGGCGCGCGGCGATCGAGAAGAACCTCGGACGCGCCGTCGAGAAGGGCAAGACGACCCGTGCCGATGCTGACGCCCTGCTTGCCCGCGTAAGTTTTCAAGCAGACCTCGGGTCGCCGGTCGATGTGCGCATCGCGATCGAAGCGGCGTTGGAGGACGGAGCGCTCAAGCGATCGCTGTTCGCCAAGCTCGACTCGATCGCTCCCGAGAACGCGATCCTCGCAAGCAACACATCGTCGATTTCCATCACCAAACTTGCCGCCGCGACCAAACGCCCGGACCGCGTCATCGGCATGCACTTCATGAACCCGGTGCCCGTGATGAAGCTTGTCGAGATCATCCGCGGCCTTGCGACGTCGGATGCGACGTACGAGTTCACCGCCGGGCTCGCCGCGGAGCTCGGTAAGACGCCGGTCGAGGTCAACGACTTTCCCGGCTTCGTGAGCAATCGCGTCCTCATGCCGATGATCAACGAAGCGATCTACGCGCACATGGAGGGCGTCGGCACCGCCGAGGCCATCGATACGGTCATGAAGCTTGGCATGAACCACCCGATGGGGCCGCTCGAGCTGGCGGACTTCATCGGGCTCGATACCTGCTTGGCGATCATGCAAGTCCTCTACGAGGGCTTCTCGGACCCGAAGTACCGGCCGTGCCCGCTGCTGAAGAAGATGGTGGACGCGGGCTACCTCGGCAAGAAATCCGGCCGCGGCTTTTACGAGTATCGATGAATTTCGAATTGACCGACGATCAACGGGCCGTGCGCGACATGGTCGCGGCATTCGCCGCGCGACACATCGCGCCGCACGCGGCGCAGTGGGATAAAGAAGGCACGTTCCCCGTGGAGCTGTTCGCCAAGCTCGGTGAGCTCGGTATCATGGGCATGTCGGTCTCCGAGCGCTACGGCGGTGCCGCACTCGACGCGGTCAGCGTTGCGCTGGCCATCGAAGAGCTGAGCAAAGCCGACGCGGGCGTTGGCGTTACCGTCTCGGTCCATGCCGGGATCATCACGCGCATCGTAGAGCAGTTCGCTTCGGACGAGCTCAAAGAGCATTACCTGCCGAAGATGTGCGAGGGCACGTGGCTCGGCGCATTTTCACTCACCGAGCCGGAGGCAGGTTCGGACGCGGGCGCGTTGCGCACGAGTGCCGAGCGGCGCGGCGACGACTATATCCTCAACGGCACCAAACAGTGGGTCACCAACGGCGGACACGCCAAAGTCTACGTGGTCTTTGCGCGCACCGGCGGTCCCGGCCCGCGCGGAATCTCTGCATTCCTCGTCGATCGCGATACGCCGGGACTTTCGATCGGCCGCGAGACGGATAAGCTCGGCATCCGTTCGTCCGACACCGTCGACCTGTTGTTGCGCGACGCGCAAGTACCGGCGTCGCGCTTGCTCGGAACGGAGGGCGCCGGCTATAAGATCGCGCTCGCGAACCTCGGTGTCGGGCGGCTCGGCATCGCCGCGCAAGCGGTCGGCATTCTCGCCGCCTGTCTGGACACCTCAGTGCGGTACGCGCTCGACCGCCTGCAGTTCGGGCGCCCGATCGGTGCGTTCCAAGCAGTGTCGTTCAAGATCGCCGACATGGCGATGGACCTCGATGCTGCCCGGTTGCTGTTGTACCGCGCCGCGTGGCAAAAAGACAACGGCTCGACGAGCATCGATGCGTCCTCCAAAGCCAAGCTCTTCGCGTCGACCGCCGCGCGCAAGCACGCCGCAGAGTGCGTGCAGATCCTCGGCGGCTACGGCTTCACGAAGGAGTTTCCCGCCGAACGATACTATCGCGACGCGAAGATCACGGAGATCTACGAAGGCACGTCCGAGGTGCAGCACATCGTCATCGCCCGCGAACTGCTCGGCCGCCTCGACGAACGCACATCTGTCGACCGTCCGTTGCGGCCGCATGTGCAACGCAAGACGCCGTCGCAAGACGGCGCCGGCCAGCCCGATCGCACGCGCCAGTAGTAGCGCGCTTTCTTGAACGCGCAAGTTGAGGGACCATGAGGCTACTCGAGTATCAAGGTAAAGAGCTGTTTGCGGAGGCCGGCATCCCAACGCCGACGGGGAAGGTGGCGCAAACCGTCGAGGAAGCGGTCGCGATCATGCGCGCCAATCCCGCGCCGAGCGTCGTCAAAGCGCAAGTCCTCATCGGCGGCCGAGGCAAAGCCGGCGGCATCAAGTTCGCCAATGACGAGCGCGACGTCGTCGAACCCGCCAAGGCCATCTTGGGGATGAACATCAAGGGCGAGATCGCCAAACGCATCTGGCTGGAGCAGCGCGTCGACATCGCCAAAGAGCTCTACCTGTCCATCACGGTCGATCGCCAAAGCAAGCGGCCGATCATCATCGCGTCGGCCATGGGCGGGATGGACATCGAGGAGGTAGCGGCTACCCACCCCGACGGAATCGCCAAGTACCGCATCGATCCGGCCATGGGTTACTGGCCGTTCGTCGGCCGGCGCGTCGCCAAAGAGGCAGGCATCCCCAAAGAAGTCACGGCGCAGTTCGTCGACATCCTCGGCAAACTGTACAAACTGTTCTTCGACATCGGGGCGATGCTCGTCGAGATAAATCCGCTCGCGATCACCAAGGACGGCCGCCTCATCGCATCCGACGCGAAGGTCGACATCGACGATAACGGCTTGTTCCGCCATCCCGAGCTCGAAGCGTGGAAGACCGACCTGCCGAGCGACCCGCTCGAAGAGCGCGCGCGCAAAACCGGCCTGGCCTACGTGCATCTCGATGGCGACGTCGGCATCATCGGCAATGGCGCGGGCTTGGTCATGGGCACGCTCGACGCGGTCAAAGCAGCAGGCGGTGAGCCCGCAAACTTCCTCGACGTCGGAGGTGGTGCCAAAGCCGACATCGTGCGCGAAGCGGTCAACATCGTCACTGCGGATCCGAAGGTCAAATCGCTCTTCATCAACATCTTCGGCGGCATCACGCGCGGCGACGAAGTCGCGAAGGGTCTCGTCGAAGCGCTGGGCGGCGGCGGTTGGAGCAAGGATAAACTCGTGATCCGGTTGACCGGGACCAATGAAAAGGAAGGGCGAGCCGTGCTGCAAGCAAACGGCATCAAATCGGTCGAGACGATGAACGAAGGCGCGAAACAAGCCGTCGCGCTGGCGCGGGCGTAGATGTCCATCTATCTGAACAAGAAATCGATCGTCCTCGTCCAGGGAATCACGGGACGCGAGGGGCTCTATCACGCCACTCGCATGCGCGCGTACGGCACCAACGTCGCGGGCGGCGTGACGCCCGGCAAGGGCGGCCAGACCGTCGAGCATTTCTCCGTCTTCGACACGGTGAGCGACGCGCGCGCGCGCACCGGCGCCGACACGACCGTCATCTTCGTGCCGCCTCCGTTCGCGGCTGACGCGATCCTCGAGGCGGCCGATGCGGGTATCGGACTCATCATCTGCATCACCGAGGGCATTCCGGTTCACGACATGCTCAAGGTCATGTCGGTCATCCCGGACTCGACGCGCGTCATCGGTCCCAACTGCCCCGGTATCATCACGCCGGGGGAAGCGCTCGCGGGCATCATGCCGGGCCACGTGTTCAGCGCAGGCCGCGTCGGTTTGATCTCGCGCAGCGGCACGCTGACGTATGAGATCGTCGACCAGCTCACGCGTGCCGGCATCGGCCAGAGCACTTGCGTGGGCATCGGCGGCGATCCGATCATCGGCACGGTCTTCGTCGACTGCCTGCGCGCGTTCGAACGCGACGACGCGACGGACGCCGTCGTCGTCGTCGGCGAGATCGGCGGCACGGATGAAGAAGACGCCGCCGATCTGATCCGCCGCAAACACGTGAGCAAGCCGGTTGTCGCATTCATCGGCGGGCGCTCGGCCCCAGAAGGCAAGCGCATGGGGCACGCCGGCGCAATCGTCAGCGGCAGCGGCGGGACTGCGAAAGCGAAGATCGCCGCGTTCGAATCCGTGAACGTTCCGGTGGCCGATAGTCCGGCCGATATCCCGAGCCTCATCGCCCGCGCGTTGAAGCTCCCGGCACGAGTTTGAGAAGCTGAAAATCCCCCGCCCAGAGCCAGGTTAAACCAGGGTAAAGAAAGAAAGCCGGGACACGCGGGCTCACACCATCGTGGTGTGGGTCAGCTTTGCAGTATTGGCGCGCCCGAACGGATGCTTCGCCGTCCGGAAGGACGCACAGAACTGCATCACTCGCTTCTCTAAGAAGGAACCCAAAAAACCATGAAAGGTTTGCTGAGAATTGCCTTCTTAACGGTCGCGGTGTTGCTTGTGCAGGGAACATGGGCACTGGCAGGCGTCACCGGATCGTTGAATGGCACGGTTCTGAACGAGAGCACGCATGCACCGGTGGCGCAAGCCCACGTGACTGTGTCCTCGGCCAGCCAGACCTCAAGCACAACGACCGACAATGGTGGTCACTTCGGGTTCGTCTCCTTGGTCCCCGACACGTATAGCGTGACGGTGACGAAAGAAGGCGTGATCGAAACGTTGGTGCAGCGCGGCGTGACCGTGCTCGCCGACCAAGTGCAATCACTCACGCTCGTCGCGAAGCCACAGATCAAGACGCTGGCTACCGTGACGTCGCGCGCGACGACCGACCTCGTGAAGCCGGGTACCATCGCAAACGTGTACTCGATCAACGCGGCGGCGCAAGCGCGAACCGCAACACTGGGCGGCGGTGGCGCCGCCAACCAAGGATACTCGGCGATCGCATCGATGCCGGGCGCCTATGTGGCACCTGGCCAAGCCGGCTGGTTCCAAGTCGTCAACATCCGTGGCGGCGACTACGACCAAGTCGGATATGAGTTCGACGGCGTACCGGTCAACCGGTCGTTCGACAACTATCCGTCGAGCAATCTGTCCGCGATCGGCCAACAGGAACTGCAGATCTACACCGGCGCGACGCCGGCCACTGCAGAGGGCCAGGGCCTCGCTGGGTACCTCAACCAGGTCATCAAGAGCGGCACCTATCCGGGGTACGGCACGGTCGACCTCGGCATCGGCGGCCCGGGCCTGTACAACAAGGCGAGCCTCGAATTCGGAGGCGCCTCGCCGAACCGCAACTTCTCGTACTACGTGGGTCTTGGCGTCGTGAACTCAAAACCGCAGTGGTACGACACCAACATGGGCGTGAGCCAGAACGCGACATACGGTCTGGTGTTCGACATGCAAGCGCCGGGCGGGCACGCGGCAAATTGCGCGACATCCCCGGAAGCAATCGCTGAGAACTTCACGCTCTGCTACCACAACGCAGCGAATTCGATCCTTGGCGTGCCTGCGGGACCGGCCGGTTACTATCTCGGTTCTGCGGACATCCTCCAGCCGAAGAGCCTCGAAGATCGCGAGAACGTCTTCAACGTGCACTTCGGCATCCCGCACAAGGGCGACACGGGCAAGGACGACATCCAACTGCTGTACGACTCGTTCCAGTTGTACACCAACTTCTACAATGCGCCGAACGACTGGGGCGGCGGCCCGCAGTACTACCCCGCCAACACGCTCGGTGCGCTCGAAGGACCTGGGCAGCCGATCTACTTCGCCGGCTTCCAGTGGAACAACCCGTTGGGCTCGGTGTTCCCTGGCGCAGCGCCCGGACAAGCAGGCAACGTCGTGAACTACGCCTACCCGAATACGGGTGGAACGGGGTTCTTCGGCGAGCCGATCCCCGGGAACAACTTCGAAGGCTATAGCAACGGCCAGGAGATCTACAAGCTCCAGTACCAGCACAACATCGGCACGCAGTCGTATCTGCGCCTCTATGGGTACGGTTTCTACTCATGGTGGTTCATCCAAGACCCACAAGGCGCGTACAACCTGGACTACGGGCTCGCACCGGACTACGAGCTGTGGACGCACACTCGCGGCGCGTCGTTGAACTATGTCAACCAGCTCTCGCCGAAGAACTTGCTCAACTTCGAAGGCACGTATTCGACGGCGAGCACGGTTCGCGACAACAACACGCAGATGTTCAACTTCACGACCGATCGGTCGGTTGCGGCTCAACTCGTGAGCATCAGCAATCCGCTGAGCGGTCTCTGCTACTCAGGAAACAATCCAGGCCTGGCGCTCTCATGCCTCAAAGCGACCGTGCCCAACTCGATCGTTCCGCAGAACTCGCCGAACAATTTCGGCCCGAACTGCCCAGGTGGTACGATCGTGACGCCGACGCAGTGCAGCGGTGACGTGCTGACATTCGGGCAGGTCCAGGGGGGCGGCGTTCCGGCCATACCGGCAGGCGCCGTTTGCCCTGGTGGCTGCGAATGGATGCAGACTGAGACTGGCCCGTACGCGACGTTCAACACGGTGACGCCGGCCTTCTGGGGAATCTCGATCCAAGACACCTGGAAGCCGAACGACCGGTTGAGCATCAACCTCGGGCTGCGCGACAACATCTACCAGTTCGGCTACACGCCGACGGGTGGGGGCACAAGACCCTATTGGTTCAACGCGTGGAACGCCGTGGCGTGCGTGAACCCGCTCTTCAACGGCGGCAACCCCGTCGACGAGACGACGCTGGGCTCCCAGGCAGGCACTGCCTGCTCGGCCGTGTCTGCTCCGGGCTTCCCGGCCGGCTCGTTTGCGCCGGCGACGCTCACCGACACGACGGCGAATGGCGGCAACATCACGTATACGAGCTTCGAGCCTCGGGTGGGCGGCACGTACACGATGAGCGCCAACGACGTGATACGGTTCTCCGCCGGACGCTACTCGCAGCCCGCGAATGCAGCGTTCCAGCAGTACAACAGCCTCGACCAAGACTTGCCGGAGCATCTGCTTGGTCCGCTCTTCTACAAGTACGGCTTCTCGGGGCCGAACCACACGGTCACGCCGTCGATCTCCTACAACTACGACATCTCGCTGGAACACCAATTCCCGAACACGCAGATGTCGTTCGTGCTGACGCCGTTCTTGCGGCTGACGAACAACCAAGTGCAGCAGCTCTACATCGCTCCGACGCAGGCGTTCGTCTCCGGTCTGAACGTCGGCAACGAGTCGAACTCGGGCTTCGAGTTCTTGTTCGCCAACGGCAACTTCAACAACAACGGCTGGGCTGAGCAGCTGTCGTACACGTATACGTACAGCTACATCAAGTACAG
>JAFAHD010000062.1 GCA_019237415.1 Vulcanimicrobiota bacterium | reverse complement strand
TATTTCTACATCCCGCATCGCGGCGAGACGCGCGGTGTCGGCGGCATCTTTTTCGACGATCTGTGCGGCGGTTTCGATGCATTGCTCGCATTTGTGAAGGACTGCGGCGAAACGTTCATGCCTTCGTACGCGCCGATCGCGCAACGCCGGCGCGCGCAGCCGTACGGCGACACGGAGCGCCATTTCCAGCAGCTGCGGCGCGGCCGCTATGTCGAATTCAACCTGGTGTACGACCGCGGGACCGCCTTCGGACTGGCGACGAACGGCCGAACGGAGTCGATCCTCATGTCGCTGCCGCCGGTCGCGCGTTGGGAATACGACTGGCAGCCCGCTCCCGGCAGCCGTGAGGCGCACGCGATGACGTTTTTCCAACCGCGCGATTGGCTCGCGCAGGCCGCCGCTGCGCAGGGCAGGAGTCCCACCTCGCCGGACGAATTGACAAGTACATGACCTGCGTCCGGAAGCCGAGAGTCTTGAACCGGACCGCATCGCCGATGGCGACGCGCGACGGCGCCGCCGCCGAAAACGCTCGAGGAACCCCCAGAACCGGGTCTTTCGCAGACCTGGTTCTTCATTATAAGACCCCGTCAGGGGCGGGCGCATGAGCAAGTACATCTTTTTTACCGGCGGCGTGGCCTCGTCGCTCGGCAAGGGCATCGCCGCGTCGTCGCTCGGCCGCCTGCTCAAGGCTCGCGGCGTCGCGGTGAGCAGCCAAAAGCTCGACCCGTACATCAACGTCGACGCCGGCACCATGAACCCGTACCAGCATGGCGAGGTCTTCGTGACCGAGGACGGCGCGGAGACCGACCTCGACCTCGGGCACTACGAGCGCTTCATCGACGAGAATCTCACGCGGCTGCACAACGTCACCACGGGCCAGATCTACGGCGCCGTCATCGACAAGGAGCGGCGCGGCGATTATCTCGGCGCGACGGTGCAAGTCATCCCGCATATCACGAACGAGATCAAGAACCGCATCAAGCGCGTGGCAGTGGCGAGCAACGCACAAGTGTGCGTGGTCGAAGTCGGCGGCACTGTGGGCGACATCGAATCGCTGCCGTTTCTCGAAGCCATCCGCCAGTTCAAACAGGATGTGGGCGACGAGAACGTCATGTACATCCATTTGACGTTGATCCCGCACTTGGGCGCGGCGGACGAACTCAAGACCAAGCCGACGCAGCACTCGGTGCGCGAGCTGCGCGGCATCGGCATCTCGCCGGACGCGATCGTGTGCCGCACCGAGTACCCGTTGACGCCTGAGATCAAGCAGAAGATCGCGCTGTTCTGCGACGTCAAGCCCAACGCGGTCGTGCAGTCGCGCGATGCGCAGAGCATCTATCAAGTGCCGCTCAATCTAGAAGCCGAAGGCCTGGCGGAGTTGGCGTGCGCGAAGCTCGGCTTGGGCGAACGCCAAGCCGACCTCGACGAGTGGCGCGCGATGGTGCGCCGCATCCAGCGGCCCAAGGAAACGGTGCGCGTCGCGCTGGTGGGCAAGTACGTCGAACTCAAGGACGCATACATCTCGATCAACGAGGCGCTCTATCATGCGGGCGTCGCGCACAACGCAGCGGTGGAAGTCATGCGGGTGGATTCAGAAGCGCTCGAAGAGCGCGGCGTGGAAGCGCTGCAAGGCGCGAGCGGCATCCTCGTGGCGCCCGGTTTTGGCGCACGCGGGATCAAGGGTAAGCTCGCCGCGATCCGCTACGCGCGCGAGGGCGGCGTGCCGTTCCTCGGCATCTGCTACGGCATGCAGCTTGCGTGCGTCGAATTCGCGCGCAACGTGTGCGGGCTTGACGAGGCGCACACGCGAGAGGTGGAACCGGAGACGCCGCATCCGGTGATCGACTTCATGGAGAACCAGCGCGATCTGCAGACGATGGGCGGCACGATGCGGCTTGGCTCGTATCCGTGCCACGTCACGCCAGGCACGCTCGCGTACAGATTGTACGGCCAGGAAGAGATCACCGAGCGCCATCGCCACCGCTTCGAGTTCAACAACCAGTATCGCGAGCTATTCGAGCGCCATGGCATGGTCATCTCGGGCCAGTACTTGGCTGCGAACCTCGTGGAGATGGTTGAGCTGCCGGCACATCCGTTCTTCCTCGGCACGCAAGCGCATCCGGAGTACAAGTCGCGGCCGACGCGGCCAGCGCCCCTGTATGCGGGCTTCATGCAGGCATGCATCGAGTTCGCGCACCGCGCCGAAGGCAAGGCCGAACAGGCAGCAGAGCGCATCGGCGCGTAAGGGCCTCCTCTTGTAAGCATGGATCCCGCGGACATCACGTTCGTCGTGCTGACCAAGAACGAGGCGGCCCGCCTGCCCGATTGCTTGGCGTCGATTCCGGCCGGCGCAAACGTCCTCGTCTACGATTCTTCTTCCAGCGACGCCACCGCGGATCTCGCGCGGTCGCGCGGCGCCCTCGTGGTCGAGGCGCCCTGGCGCGGATTTGCACAGACGCGGGTTGACGCGGCTGGTCTCGTACGAACTCCTTGGACATTCATGCTCGATGCGGACGAGCGAGTGACCGCTGAGCTGGCGGTAGAACTGACGCAACTTGATCCTCCTCCCGACGTGATGGCCTATTCCGTCTCGCGACGCAACTATTTTTGCGGTGCATGGGTCCGCGGCGCAGGGTGGTGGCCTGATCGGTTGGTGCGGTTGTTCCGGACCGACGGCCTGAGGAACGGCAGCGTGATGATCGAGGCGCGCAACAGCGGCGACGCGTCGCTGCACGAAACATGGCTCGTTCTCGGCGAGAGCGCGCAGCTGGACGCGCCGCTCGAACACCGCTCGTACGCGGATCTCGCCGAATATCGCGCGAAGTTCGAGCGCTACACGGATATCGAGGCATCGGCGGTATCACCCGACGTCTTTGCACTGCTCAACGCGTCGACGGTATTTCCATTGCGCGCGCTGTGGCTGTATCTCGGGCGCGGCGCGATCGCCGACGGGTGGCGCGGCGCATATATCGCGTGGTACAGCGCGTTCTATCCCGTGGTCGTGGCAGCCAAAGCGATGCGCGCGGGAAGGCCCGGCTAGGTGCGCGTCGTTCTCGACGCGCGCATCACCCGACAGATGTCGGTCGGCATGATCGCCTATGTCAAGGAGCTCGTCGCACGG
>JAFAHD010000013.1 GCA_019237415.1 Vulcanimicrobiota bacterium | reverse complement strand
CTTCTTGAGCCCGCGCGAGATCCAAAGCTTGAACGAGCTGATCCGCGGCGGCGACTTCGGCGGCATCGGCATCTACATCGGCAAGGACCCAAAGACCAAAGACGTCGAGGTGCTCAACCCGATCCAAGGCACGCCGGCGGCGCGCGCAGGCCTCAAGCCGTTCGACACCATTCTCAGCGTCGACGGCCACGTGGCGCAGCCGATGGACCTTGACGCGGTGATGAATCTCATCCGCGGCAAGGTCGGCACGCCGGTGAAGCTGCTCGTCGCGCGCAAGGGAGAGCCGGACAAGACGTACGTCGTCGTGCGCGAGCAGATCCACGTGCCGTCGGTGTCGTACCGCATGATCGGCAAGGACGTCGGCTACATCCAGCTCTACGATTTTGGCGACTCGTCCGAACAGGAAGTCACCGACGCGCTCAACGCGGTCTTCAAAGAAGGCGCCAAAGCGATCGTGTTCGATCTGCGCAATAACGGCGGCGGTCTGCTCGATGCCGCGGTCCAAGTCTCATCGAAGTTCATCGCCGATGGGCCGATCGTGTCGACCATCAACCGCGCCGGCCAAGTCGAGACCGAAGACGCGTACCAAGACGCGGTGCCGCCGCATCCGCTGGTCGTCCTCGTCAACCAGTACACCGCCAGCGCGTCGGAGATCACCGCGGGCGCGATCCAAGACGCGCGGGTCGGCGTGCTGCTCGGCACGCGCACCTACGGCAAGGGCGTGGTGCAGACGATCTACGATCTGCCCGGTTCGAGCGCGGTGAAGGTCACGACCGCGCGCTACGTCACTCCCAACGGCCGCGACATCAACAAGCGCGGCATCGATCCCAACATCGCCGTGCCGATGGATCCGAAGATCGTCGGTCTCGACGCCAAGGACGTGCAGCTCAAAGCCGCGCTCGAATACCTGCACAAACAGATCGCCCTGAGCGCTAAGAACCAGTAGGACTAGATGATGGTGCACACGCTTTCTCGCACGCGGACCGCGCTGCTCGCCGCAGCCGTAGCCGCGGGCATGTTCGCGCTCGGCGCAGGCCGCGCGCCGTCGCTCGCAGCGACGAGCAACCCGAGCGATCTCGACCGCTCGATGCTCGACTACAGCTTCCTGCGCGCCGGCAGCGAGTTCTACAAGCAGGTCGACGACCAGACGCTGCTCGACGGCGCGGTTGCCGGGATCAAGAAGACGATCCAGAGCAAGGGCGGCGATGCGACCCACGTGCAGCCGCTCAAGGCCATGGGCAGCAAGAGCGCCGATCTCTCACTGCTCAACCAGGAGCTGCAAGCCGCGGACATCGCCTACGGCAAGACCGTCGGCGAGCGGCAGATCGCATACGGCGCCATCGCCGGCATCCTCGATTCGCTGCACGATCACTGGACCGTCTTCATGACGCCCGACGAGTACAAGTCGCTGAATCAGAACCTCGAAGGCGGCGGCTTCCCGGGCATCGGCATCGTCATTGACACGGATCCCGACTCCAAGTCGTTGCTCGTCACGCAGGTCATCGCCGGCGGCCCGGCCGACAAAGCCGGTTTGCAGCCGGGAGACATCGTGCTCACGATCGACGGCAAGACGACGCAGGGCCTGTCGGTGAGCGACGACAGCAAACTCATCCGCGGCAAGCCCGGCACATCGGTAGAGCTGGTCGTCCAGCGCAAAGGTCAGACCAGCACCTTGACGATGAACATCACGCGCGAGTTCATCCACGAGCCGAGCGTGCTCTCCCGCGTGCTCGAGAACAACGTTGGATACGTGCGCCTGCTCGTCTTCGGCGCGACGACGGGCGAAGAACTGACCAAGGCGCTCGACGACTTCCAGAAGGCCGGCGTCAAAGGCTACGTGCTCGATCTGCGTTACAACGGCGGCGGCTATCTCAACGCGGCGGTCGACGTCGCCTCCAAGTTCATCCCGGATGGGCCGATCGTGTCGATCGACGGCCGGCAAAAACCGTTCACGACCATCAACGCAGAGGCGACGGCGGTCGACGTCCGTCCGCTGGCGGTGCTGGTGAACGGCTACACGGCCAGCGCCTCGGAGATCACTGCTGGTGCTGTACAGGATGATGGCGCCGGCGTGCTGATCGGCACCAAGACGTACGGCAAAGGAGAAGTGCAGACGATCTATCCGTTGCCGGACGGCAGCGCGATCAAGATCACGACCGCGCGCTACCTGACGCCGTCGGGCAAGGACATCAACACGATCGGCATCAAGCCGGACATCGAAGTCGCCGACGTGAAGCCGGCCGATATCGGCAACGTCCTCAACGACACGCAGCTGCAGCGGGCGCTCGCGTTCATCCACGACCAGATCGCAGCTGGCAACAGCCCGTCGGGGGCGCCGGGCGCGAGTTCGGGCACCGGCAGCACGCCGGCCGCCGGCCAGTAGACCAAGCAACCCATCCGGCGTGGCGGACGTCGTTTGGGCACCCACTCCTGAATATGTGAACAACGCCAACCTCACGCGCTTCATGAAGCGCGTGGGGTGTGGCACGCTTGAAGAGCTGTGGGCGTATGCGCGCGCGGACATCGCGCGCTTCTATCACGAGCTCGTGAACGAGCTCGGCGTCGTCTGGTTCGAGCCGTATGCGCAGACGCTTGACATCTCGCGCGGACTGCCATTCGCACGCTGGTTCGTCGGCGGGCGCACCAACGCGTCGTTCAGCTGCCTCGACCGCTGGGTGCAGGCCGGGCGCGGCGGCGACGTTGCGCTCGTCTGGGAAGGCGAAGATGGCGCGCTCCGGACGTACACGTTCGGCGAGCTGCTTGAAGAAGTGTGCCGGCTTGCGAGCGCGCTCAAGACGCTCGGCGTCGGACGCGGCGATACGGTCGGCATCTTCATGCCGCTGCTGCCCGAGACCGCCATCGCGTTACTCGCGATCGGGCGTATCGGTGCGATCGCGGTGCCCGCGTTCTCCGGCTATGGCGCGCCGGCGCTCGCGACGCGTCTCGCGGATGCGCGCGCGAAGGTGCTCTTGACCGTGGACGGCGTGTTCCGGCGTGGCAAAGCCGTCGACCTGAAGGCGGTCGCCGATGCTGCCCTCGTGGATGTGCCCAGCGTCGAACACGTGCTGGTCTTCGCGCGCACGGGCGCAGACGTGCATTGGGTGGAGCGCCGCGACGTCGACTGGTCGAAAGCGGTCGCGCGCGAAAGCACGTTCATCGAGGCGGAGCACACGGCGTCGGACGAACCATACCTGTTGCTCTATACGTCGGGCTCGACCGGCAAACCCAAGGGGGCCGTGCACGGCCATGCAGGGTTCCCGCTCAAGGTGCAGATCGACCAGTTCTTGTGCTTCGACGTCAAGCCGGGCGAACGCATGCTCTGGTTCACCGACATGGGCTGGATGATGGGTCCGTTCTTGGTGCTCGGCACGCTTGGCCTCGGCGCCAGCATCATGCTCTACGAAGGCACGCCCGATTACCCGGCGCCCGATCGCCTGTGGGAAGTGGTGGCGCGTCACAAGGTCACGCATTTGGGCATCGCACCGACCGCCATCCGCTCGCTCATGGCGCATGGCGACGACTGGCCGCGAAAGCACGACCTTTCGACGTTGCGGATCTTGGCGTCGTCGGGCGAGCCGTGGAATCCGGAGCCGTATCGTTGGTTTTCGCGCATCATCGGCGGCGGGCGCGCGCCGATCATCAACTACTCGGGCGGCACCGAGATCAGTGGCGGCATCCTCGGGTGTTATCCGGTCCGCGAGCTCGTGCCATGCGCGTTTCATGGCCCGGTGTTCGGCATGGATGCGGATGTCGTCGACGACGCCGGCCGACCGGTGCGCGGCGAGGTCGGCGAACTGGTCGTGCGCCAGCCGTGGCCCGGCATGACGCAAGGGTTTTGGCACGATGAAGCGCGCTATCTGACCACCTACTGGTCGCGCTTTCCCAATGTGTGGGTGCACGGCGATTGGGCGAGCATCGACGCGGACGGCTTTTGGTACATCCACGGGCGCTCCGATGACACGATCAACGTCGCCGGCAAGCGCGTCGGACCCGCCGAGTACGAGAGCGCGATCGTCGCACATGCCGCCGTTCGCGAAGCTGCGGCAGTGTCAGTTCCCGACGAGCTCAAAGGCGAAAGCGTCGTCTGTTTGGTGGTCCTGCGCAACGGAGTCTCCGAGGGTGAAGCGTTGCGCGGCGAGCTGACCGGCAAGGTGGTCGAGAGCCTCGGCAAAGCGCTGGCTCCGAAAGCCGTGAAGTTCGTGCACGACCTGCCGCATACGCGCAACGGCAAGATGATGCGCCGCGTCGCCCGAGCTCGCTATCTCAAGCTCGACAGCCTCGGCGATCTGTCGGCGCTGGAAAATCCGGGATCGTTGGCAGCGATCGACGCCGCACGCTAACCTCGTCCGCTCACGGTTCCTTGAAGAGCGCCCCAACCTGCATGGCGAAGCCGGGCAGTGCCGGGTCTCGGATTCTCTCTGGTTCCGAGAACAGTCGTTGGCCATCGGCTCGTCGTGCGGTAGCGGTCCTGCGTCTCGTATCGACGAGAATGACTACCTCGGTGCCCGCAGCCAAATACACGCGCACCTTTTCCTCAACGTCAGCGACAGCATCGCCAGGCGAGAGAATCTCCACGGCGACGTCCGGTGCGATGCGCGGAATGTCGGCGTCAGACTCGCATTCTCTGGGAATCCGCGCGTATGACAGGTACGCAACATCGGGGACGAGCGGCCGGCGCATCTCACCCGGCGGCTCCAGGCGGAACTCCCATTCCGTCCCGACGCGTCCAGATCTATGTCGTTTCGCCCACGCGAACAACGCGCTGACGAACACGCTTTGCGCGAGCGCGTGCTCGCGCTGTGGGCTCACCTTTTGCAGCGGGCGGCCGCGAACCCACTCGGTGGCCGGTTTGGTCTCCGGCAAGACGATCTCAGCCATCGCACGCACAGTATATCACGCGAACCCCTCCGACCAGCAAGTGGGAGAACGACCCCGAAACCAAAGATCCGTTCTCATTTCAGCAAGCTTTCGTGCACGCGCATTGGTTACCGTGCAATGGATGGATATCGACTACCATCCGCGCGCGATCTTGCGAATGAAATAGAGAAACGTATCCGAGCGCGAAGTATCAGAAGCGCTGGGCGAACCTGACGTGGAGCTTCCGGCGCGGCTTGGAAGGCGAAACAGGTATAAGGTCATCGGCTCGCGCAGAATACGCGTCACCTACCGGTTTGTGCCCCCAAATACATACCTCGTACTCACCGTGACGGCCGATGGGGTAACGACATGACCCAGATGCTCAAACGGATTGAATGGAACGGCGTCACCGGCGATCCGATGTATTTCCGCTTCTCGGATTCGATCGTCGCCGCGACCGAAAGCCATGCCGCTGGTGAGGTCAATGTCGATCTCGACGCAAACGGCGCGGTGGTGGGGGTTGAACTCCTCTCGGGCGACGCCGCGGATTTCACCGCTTTCTTTGAAATCGCAGAAGCGCGCGGCCTCGACCTCGCGGGCGTTCACCTATCGCCGGCGCTCATGGAGCCCGGTGTAGCCTAGTCACGGACTCGACCGTGGTGGCTAGGCGTTGACCGCGACCTTTGCGCGCATGCGCTTGGCCGCCGCGACCATCGCGGTGAGCGCCGGCACGACCTCTTCCCAGCGCCGCGTCTTCAAACCGCAGTCCGGATTGACCCACAGCTGATCCGCCGGCACCACTGCGGCCGCCTTTTCCAGCAGCGTGGTCATCTCGTCGGCGCTCGGCACGCGCGGCGAGTGGATGTCGTACACGCCCGGCCCGATCTCGTTGGGATACTTGAAGTCGCGGAACGCTTCGAGGATCTCCATGTCCGAGCGCGATGATTCGATCGTGATGACATCCGCGTCCATCGCGGCGATCGACGCGATGATGTCGTTGAATTCGGAGTAGCACATGTGCGTATGGATCTGCGTCTCATCGCGTACCGCGGACGACGCGACGCGGAACGCCTTCACGGCCCACTCGAGATATTTGTTCCACTGCGATCGCTTGAGCGGCAAGCCCTCGCGGATCGCCGGCTCGTCGATCTGGATGACCTTGATGCCTGCCCGCTCGAGATCGGCGACTTCGTCGCGGATGGCCAGCGCGATCTGCAGGCACGTATCCGAACGCGGCTGATCGTCGCGCACGAAGGACCACTGCAAGATCGTCACAGGTCCGGTGAGCATGCCTTTCATCGGTTTCGTGGTCACGGACTGTGCGTATGTGATCCAGTCGACCGTCATCGGTTTGGGCCTGGAGACGTCGCCGAAGATGATGGGTGGCTTCACGTAGCGCGAGCCGTAGCTTTGAACCCAGCCGTTCTGCGTGAACGCGAAACCGCGCAGCTGCTCGCCGAAGTACTCGACCATGTCGTTGCGTTCGGCCTCGCCATGGACCAGCACGTCGAGCCCGATCTGCTCTTGCTGCTCCACCGCGTGCGCGATCTCAGCTTTGATGCGCCGTTCGTAGTCCGGCGCGTCGATCTCGCCCTTCTTGAACTTCGCGCGCGCCTCGCGGATGGCGGTCGTTTGCGGGTAGCTGCCGATCGTCGTCGTTGGAAAGCTTGCCAGCTGTAGTCGTTCGCGCTGCGCCGCGCGGCGTTCCCCGAACGGGGCGCTGCGTCGGGCATCGCCGTCTTTCAGTGCGGCTTCGCGCGCTTCGACCGCAGGATCGTGGATGCGCGCGGACGTCTGGCGGCTCTGCCGCGCAGCCCGCGCTTGTGCGAAGAGCGGCTGCACCGATGCGGCCTGTGGGCCGAGCGCTTTCTTGAGCGCGACCACCTCGTCGAGCTTCTGCACGGCAAACGCCATCCATGACTTCAGCTCAGCATCGAGTTTTGTTTCCAGGTGCAGGTCGATCGGGCTGTGCAAGAGACTGCACGACGGAGCGACCCAAAGACGATCGCCCAGCGCGGTGAGCGGCTGCACGAGTGCAAGCGCAGCATCGAGATCGGCACGCCAGACGTTGCGGCCGTCGATGACGCCCGCGGAAAGGACTTTGTCTTTCGGGAGCGATTGTGCAAACGCGCCGAGCTGCTCCGGCGCCCGGACCAGATCGAGGTGCAGGCCGGCGACCGGCAGTGCGAGCAGCTCTTTGGCGATCTCGTCAACGCCGTCGAAATAGGTCGCTACGAGCAGATCGGGTGCACCCTCGGCGACAAGGGTCGCGTACGCGTGAGTCAGCGCCGTCAGCCACTGAGGCTGCAGGTCGAGCGCGAGCGCAGGTTCGTCCATCTGCACCCATTTGACGCCGAGCTTCTTGAGCTGCGCGAGCACGTGGGCATAGACGGGTAGCATGCGGTCGATGAGATCGATTGGCGCCACGTGTCCGTTCGCACCGGCCGCCCGCCACTTGCCGAGCCGCCAAAACGTGTACGGTCCGACGAGCACAGGTTTGGCTGGGACGCCGAGCGCCATCGCCTCCTTGGTCTCATCAAGCAGCTTCGTGCTCGAGAACGCAAATGTGGTCTGCGGCGTGAACTCCGGAACGATGTAATGATAGTTCGTGTCGAACCACTTGGTCATCTCCATCGGGGCTATCGTCTGCGTGCCGCGCGCCATCGCGAAATAGGTCGCGAGGTCGAGCATGCCGCTGCGATGTCCGAACCGCTCGGGCACTGCGCCGAGCATGGCTGAGGTGTCGAGCATCTGGTCGTAGAGCGAGAAATCGCCGACCGGCACGAAATCCAGCCCGGCCTTGCGCTGCAGTTCCCAGTCGCGCTTGCGCAGCAGCCATGCGGTCTCGACCAGCGCGGTCTTGTCGGACTGGCCTGACCAATACGATTCAAGCGCGCGT
>JAFAHD010000008.1 GCA_019237415.1 Vulcanimicrobiota bacterium | reverse complement strand
TTTCTTGAGCCCGCTCATCAAGCGGCTGTAGGTCACGCCTTCGCGCCGCGCCGCCGCATTGATGCGCGCGATCCACAGCGCGCGGAAATCGCGCTTGCGGACGCGCCGGTCGCGAAACGCGTACGTGAGCGAATGCAGCAGCGCTTCGTTCGCCGCCTTGTAGTTCCGACCGCGGGCGCCTCGGAAGCCCTTGACCGCCTTCAGTACTTTGCGCCGCTTCTTGAGCGACATCATCCCGCGTTTGACGCGTGCCATAATTTGTTTCCTCTATCTGTAGTAGCGCGTTCTCTGAACGCGCACTATGCGTAGGGCAGGTGCACCGCGAGCTTCTTCAGATCGGTCTTGTCGACGGTGACCTGCTTGCGGAATCTGCGGATGCGTTTGGGCGACTTCTTGGTCAGGATGTGACTGCATCCCGAGAACTGCCGCTCGCGTACGAACTTGCCCGTGCCCGTCTTCTTGACGCGCTTGGCCGTTCCGCGATGAGTCTTCAGTTTAGGCATGTTTGACCTCGACGGTCCTTTCATGATGTTTCGACGCAGCTGCGGCGATGTGGGCCGCCTTGGCGGCGCTGTGCGCCGCGACGACTTCCGGCTTGGGCGAGAGGATCATGAACATATTGCGACCCTCAAGCCGCGGCTCGCGCTCGACGACCGCGATCGGCGCGGTGTCTTGCGCCATCCGGTCGAGCAGCCGTCTGCCTTGCTGCGCGTAGGAGATCTCTCGACCGCGGAACATGATCGTGACCTTGAGCTTGTCGCCGTCGTGCAGCAAACGTTCGGCGGTGTGGAACTTGGTCTGGTAGTCGTGTTCCTCGATCTTGGGGCGGAGCTTGACCTCCTTGAGCTCCATCTTGTGCGATTTCTTACGCGTCTCGCGGTCCTTCTTATCTTGTTCGTAGCGGAGCCGTCCGTAGTCGTCTAGCCGGCAGACCGGCGGCACCGCGTTGGGCGAGACCTCGATGAGGTCGACGCCGCGCTCGCGGGCGAGCCGGATCGCATCGTAGGTCGGCATGATGCCGAGCTGGGCTCCGTCGTCCGCGATCACGCGGACCTGGGGGACGCGTATCTGTTCGTTGACTCGTAGATTCTTCGAGCTAATGGCGGGCGATTTCGCCGCGCGTCATCACGCTGATACTCGTAGGCGACCTCCTCTAACAAAAAAGCCTGCTTGTCGTCGCAGGCTACCCTCAAAGCAAAGCATGGGCTTGATTTGCGGCCTTCGTCTTTGCCGACCGGACTGGCAGCTCACGCGCCGTCCGGTGCGAAGGGTAGTGTTCAGTGCCCCCGCATTATACCAAGGCCATTCGGGGCGGTCAAGGTATCATGCGACGGAACCGGCTGGTTCAGGAGTGGGATCGGCCAGCGGTTTGTCGACCGTCACGTGGAGGCCGGGAGGCCCGTCGACGTGATCGCCCGGCGGCATGAAGTACACGTCATAATAACGCTCTCCGTCCAAGAGGACGACAGCGTCCGGCTTTATCCAATCATCTCGGCAAGAAAGTTTCCCGCCTGCGGCTATCTTCGCGCATGCCTCATCCAGGATCTGCACTGACGTGCCGTCCGCAGTGACGCGGCTCAACGGCTGATATGATTGTCCACTCGGCGCTGGTGCCGGGGAAGGTTGCGCCGGGTCGGCAGGCTTGAAGATCCGAAAAAGCGTGTGATCGAACGGCCCTCCCGGCGGAAACGCGAAATAGGCGATCATGTACGACGTCGGCGTCTCGTCGATGCGAACGTGGGAACGGCGAAAAGCCTCACCGCTGCAGTCTATCGACCCGCCTATCAGGGCCCTGCGGTGGCAGATCCCCACGAGCAGCTGCACAGAGAGGCCGCCGAAGCGCGCAATTTCACCCGGAAATGGACTCGCGCCAATAGCGGGTTGAAGGGCGGCGGTCGGCGTTGGTGCGGCGAGCGGGTCCGCCATGCCGACACCGATGGTGCCTGCGAACGCGACGCACAGCGCGAACGTTGCGCCAATGCGCCTGCGCGCGCACAGAGAGCCGTTATTCGTAGACAGAGATCGCTCCACTGGCGCCGGGTTCCACGTAGACGTTTCCAACACCCATGGCGCGGGCGACGTCCCACGCGGACGCAGGCGACGCTTCCGGGTAGATCACGCGGCTCGCGCCGTCCGATGCGCCGACGATCCGCACGTGCGTGTATCCGAGGTGCTCGAGATGCAAGGCGAGATGCTTGCTGCCGTGCAGATCGATGTGTACGCTGTGGGGATCATCCGATGCCGGTAGCCCTGTGACCGACGAGCGCGACCCGAATTCCGCCAAGCGCGCCTTGACCGCGTTCGTATCGAGCACGTCGTACGCGGCTTCGTCGATCACGCCGTCGCGGTTGACGCCCGGTATGCGTGCGCGCGCCAGCACCATCGAATCGGCGATCGATCCGAGCGGTACTTGATAGACGGGCGCGCCGGCCATGGCGATGCCGATGCGCACCAGCAGATCCTGCGGCATATTGGTGGCCACGTCGCGCTTCATGTTCGTCACGAACTTCGGGATGAGCGTCGACGCGTGCGCGGGGTCTAGCAGCTTGTCGCGCAACAAGCCAAGGACCATGACCTCGTCCTGCATGCGTTGGTAGTCGTTGATGCGATAGTCGTTGCCCGCCTCGTTCTGCCGCACGCGGATGAAGTTGAGCGCCTGGCCGCCGTTCATGTGCTGCACGCCCGCGCGGAAATCCGTATGCGTGAACGACGGATCGTGGATGGGTTTCTTGACGTTGATCGTCAAGCCGCCGACGACGTCGACCGCCTCTTTGAAGCCGGCGAAATTGATGGCGATGTAGCCGTCGATCGGCAGCCCGGTCAGCGCGCCGACCGCCTGTGAGAGATACTGCGGCCCCTTGCGCGGCGTCTCCTCATCGCCCATGAAGAACAGCGTCTTGATCTTCGGCACCGAGTTGTGCCATTGCGGCTGTGCGACCAGCGTGTCGCGCGGGATCGTGATCGCGTGGATGACGTGCGCGGCCGGATCGATGCGCGCAAGTAAAATCACATCGGCTTGGCCGGCGGCCGTGCCGAGGCCGAGCGGGTCTGAGGCCTGCACGCCGCGCGCGTTGTTGGCGATGAGCAGTATGTTGATCGGGCGGTCGCCGATGCTGACCTTGGCGGCGATGTTGCCGGCCAGCTGGCGCGCCGGACGCGCGAGCACGACGACGACGACTGCCGCAGCGACGACGACAACCACGGTGAGAATCGCGAACACGAGACGACGCCGGCCCGACCGGCTGATTTGGCGCATGCGAGCGAGGACTCCACGGCGCGAGGTCGCGCGTCCGGGCGGCCGCGCTACGACTCAAAGCATAGAAGAAAAAGGTTAGGTTAGGCTGGGTGCGGCGGCGCGCGTCCGCCCACGCGGACGCTCACTCGTGCTCGCCGCCCTTTGGGCCCCAAAAGATCACCCACGTCGCGAAATCTTCGCTGAACTGCTCGAACCGGTGTTCCGTCTTGGCGGGGACGAACATCACGTCGCCGGCGGAGAACTCATGGCGGACTTGGCCGTTGCGAAACCATCCATGGCCGGAGATGACGACGTACAGCTCGTCGCGATCGTGCGGCAATTGCGTGTCGCGGCCGTGCGGCGCGTAGTACTCGACCTCCATGCTCCCATGATGGAGCACCAGGGCGGCAAGGCCGAGCTTTGGAGCGCTTGCGCCGTGCTCCACTGTCGCATGGATGTGCTCGTGTGGCATCTGTGGCGCGGCTGTTCGCCGGACACGTGCGCAGAACCCATTTGCGTACCGCAGGCGAGGCCTGTCCGCAGAGCGAAAACGCACATACGCCCCATAGTATAAGGATAGAGGACGACGGGATTCGTGGCGAGGCTCATCAACGGCAAAGGCAAGGGTGCGGCCGGCAAACGCGCGGCCGCGAACGGCAACGGCGCGGCCGAGGCGTCCAAGCCGTCGAAAGCGCGCTGGCAAGCGCAGTTCGACGCAGCCGACAAGCTGCCGGGAGCCAACGACCGCACGCTGTCGGACCATCCGCTCAAACCCATGTACGGTCCGGAAGACGTCGCAGGTCTCAGCTACGATCGCGACCTTTCGTACCCTGGCCAGTATCCGTACACGCGCGGCATCCACCCGACGATGTATCGCGGCCGGCTGTGGACCATGCGCCAATTCGCCGGCTTCGGCACCGCAAAGCAGACCAACGAACGGTACAAGTTCTTGCTCGCGCAGGGCCAGACCGGTCTGTCCGTCGCGTTCGATATGCCCGCGCTCATGGGCTACGACTCCGATCATCCGCGCGCGCTCGGCGAAGTGGGCAAGTGCGGCGTCGCCATCGCGACGCTGCGGGACATGCAAGATCTGTTCCATGGCATCGACCTCGGCTCGATCACGACGTCGATGACGATCAA
>JAFAHD010000030.1 GCA_019237415.1 Vulcanimicrobiota bacterium | reverse complement strand
CGCGCTCCTTGAGCACGGACTGGGCCGCCGCGAGGCGCGCTACCGGCACGCGAAACGGCGAACACGAGACGTAATCCAGGCCGAGCTTGTGGCAGAATTCGACCGACGTCGGATCGCCGCCGTGCTCGCCGCAGATGCCGATCTTCATGCCTTCGCGCGTCATGCGCCCGCGGTCCATCGCCATGCGCATGAACTCGCCGACGCCGTCCTGATCGATGACTTGGAACGGATCGTCGCGCAAAATCTTCTTTTCGAGATAGACGGGGATGAACGAGCCCTCGGCGTCGTCGCGCGAGTAGCCAAAGACGAGCTGCGTGAGGTCGTTGGTGCCGAACGAGAAGAACTCGGCGTGTTCGGCGACGCGATGTGCCACCATGCACGCGCGCGGCATCTCGATCATCGTGCCCACTTGGTAGTGCAGGCGCGTGCCGGCGGCTTTGATGATCCGTTCGGCTTCGGCGGTGACGAGATCGCGCAGCGCCTTCATCTCGGTGACGGTGCCGACGCCTGGGATCATGATGAGCGGCTTGACGTCGACGCGCTCCTTCTTGAGCTCGGTCGCCGCTTCCATGATGGCGCGCACCTGCATCTGGTAGATCTCGGGGAACACGATGCCCAGCCGGCAGACGCGCAGGCCCAGCATCGGGTTCTCTTCATGCAGCACGCGCACGCGCCGCAGCAATCGCTCCTTCGCGGACAACTCGGAAGGATCGGCCTTGCTCATGCGCAGCTCGGTCACTTCGACGAGCAGGTCGTCCACGCTCGGCAAGAACTCGTGTAGCGGCGGATCGAGCAGCCGGATCGTCACCGGCAAACCCTTCATCGCGCGCAGGATGCCGCGGAAGTCCTCGCGCTGCATCGGCAGCAATTGCTCCAGGCACTTGCGCCGCGAGTCCGGCGTCTCGGCCATGATCATCTCTTGCACGACGGGCAAGCGGTCTTGCTGCATGAACATGTGCTCGGTGCGGCACAGCCCGATGCCTTCGGCGCCGAAGTCGCGCGCTTTCTTCGCGTCCTCGGGGGTGTCGGCGTTCGCGTAGACGCCGAGGCGGCGGTATTCGTCGGCCCACTTGAGTATGTGTTCGAACTGCGGCGTCAGCTTCGCGGCCGCCATCGGCAGGATGCCGCGATAGACTGTGCCGGTCGTGCCGTCGATCGTGAGCTCGTCGCCCTGTTTGATCGTCTCGCCCTTCACGGAGAACTGGCGCGTGCGCAAGTCGATGAGCAGCGCCTCCGCGCCGACCACCGCGGGCTTGCCCATGCCGCGTGCGACGACCGCCGCGTGCGACGTCGCGCCGCCCTGCGACGTCAGGATGCCCTCTGCGGCGATCATGCCGTGCACGTCATCCGGCGTCGTCATCGGACGCACGAGGATCGTCTTCTTGTTCTGCCGTTTGTACTCGACCGCGTCGTCGGGATCGAATACGACGATGCCGGCCGCCGCGCCGGGCGACGCGTTGAGGCCTTTGACGAGCACGTGCCCTTTGTGCTTCTCATCGATCTGCGCGTGCAGCAGCGCGCCTATGGCGGCGGGCTCGATGCGCATCAGGGCTTCCTCGCGCGTGATGTGGTGCTCTTTGACCATGTCGGCGGCGACCTGCACGGCCGCTGCTGCGCTGCGCTTGCCCGAGCGCGTCTGCAGGATGTACAGCTTGCCCCGTTCGATCGTGAACTCGATGTCCTGCATGTCGTGATAGTGCTTCTCGAGCTTGTCTGCGACGTCGACGAACTGGCGGTAGATCTTCGGCTGCTGCTTTTCGAGCTCCGAGATCTTCACCGGCGTACGGCTGCCCGACACGACGTCTTCGCCCTGCGCGTTTTGCAAAAACTCGCCGAACAGCTTCTTCTGGCCGGTCGACGGATCGCGCGTGAACGCGACGCCGGTGCCGCTGTCGGTGCCCATATTGCCGAACACCATGGCGACGACGTTGACCGCGGTGCCCCACCAATCCGGATAGTGCGCGTGCTTGCGGTAATCGATCGCGCGGCGCGAGTTCCACGAGTTGAAGACCGCCTCGACCGCCATGCGCAGCTGAATGAAGACGTCTTCCGGGAAATCCTTCTTGGTGTAGTGACGTACGAGCGCTTTGTATTCGCTCGTCATGTTGCGGAAGGCCAGCGCGGTGAGATCGGACTCAGACGCGACGCGCGCCTTGGCGACGTAGCGCTTGAGCACTTCCTCGAACGGCTCTTTCTTCATCCCCAGCACGACGGTCGCGAACATCTGCACGAAACGCCGGTATGCGTCCCACGCGAACTTGTCGTTCTTGGTCAGCACGACCAACGCGTTGCACGTGCGGTTGTTCAAGCCCAAGTTGAGGACGGTGTCCATCATGCCCGGCATGGAGACGCGCGCGCCCGAGCGCACGGAGACGAGCAGCGGATCGACTTCGCCGCCGAATTCCTTACCGGTCTTGCGCTCCAGCTCGGCGACGCGGCGATGGATCTCTTCTTCTAACCCATTGGGGAACTGGCGGCCCAGTTCGAAAAAGCGCCGGCAGACCTCAGTCGTGACGGTGAAGCCGGGCGGGACCGGCAAGCCGATGCGCGTCATCTCGCCCAAGCCCGCACCCTTGCCGCCGAGCAGGTCGCGCATATCCGCGCCGCCCTCCTCGAACGAATACGTCATCTTGCCGAGCTGCAGCTTGGTGGGCGGCTCGAGCTTGCGCGCGGTCGCCTTGCGCGGCGACGGCAGCGGAATGCGGCGTACCGGATCCTCCGGACCGATTTCCGCCAGCACGAGGCCAGCGAAACCGTCGGGTTTTGCCTTCACCTTGACTTTGCCGTTGGTCTTCGGGGCCTTTGCGATCTGGGTCTTGACGATGGGCTTGGGCCTGCGAATCCCGCGCCTGCCGCGTCCGTCGCGGCCGGTGATCCGGCGGGGTTTGATCTTTTCGGTCTTGCTCGACTTCACGAACCGTTCTCTCCAGCTCCGGGCATAGGTAAGCAGCCCAGAGAAACGCGAGCCCGGCATCAAATTGCGCGAAAAATGGCTCGCTTCTCTGTTCTTTGACGCGGGACACTCAAAGTCCCGCCTTTTGTGGCTTTGCTAGGCGAGTCGCTCGTTCAAATATCCGAGCAGCTGGTCGAGACCGACGCGCACTTGTTGCTTGGTGTCGCGATCGCGCACGGTCACGTCGTGCTTTTCGAGACTTTCGTAGTCCACGGTGACGCACAGCGGCGTGCCGATCTCGTCCTGGCGATAGTAGCGCTTGCCGACGTTGCCCGAATCGTCAAACGTGGTGCGCATGTGCGGCCGCAGATCCTTTTCGATCGACGCCGCCAGCTCGACGATATCCGGCTTGTTGCGCACCAGCGGAAACACCGCAACTTTGTAGGGCGCCAAGCGCGGGTGCAGACGAAGCACCGTGCGGTCTTCTTCCTTTTCATACGCGTCGATGAGGAAGACCAGCAGCGCGCGATCGGCTCCCAGCGCCGGCTCAACGACTGCCGGCAAGTACTTGGCCTTGGTCTCCTCGTCGAAATACGAGAGATCTTTGCCGCTTGCGTTGACGTGCTGCGTCAGGTCGAAGCAGCCGCGGTGCGCGATGCCCTCGAGCTCGCCCCAGCCGAACGGATAATCGTACTCGATGTCGGTGGTCGCGCTGCTGTAGTGCGCGAGATCCGCACCTTCATACTCGTGTTTGCGCAAGCGCTCGGGTTGCACGCCGAGATTCAGCCACCACGAGAAGCGCTGATCGACCCAATAGCGGTACCAGCGCAACCCCTCTGCCTCGTCGTCGGACGGCACGAAGAACTCCATCTCCATCAGCTCGAATTCGCGCGAGCGGAAGATGAGGTTGCCGGGCGTGATCTCGTTGCGGAACGCCTTGCCGATCTGCGCGATGCCGAACGGCGGCCGCTTGCGCGCCGTCTGATACGCCAGCTTGAAATCGACGAACATGCCTTGCGCGGTTTCCGGACGAAGGTACGCTTCTGACGACTGATCCGCCATCGCCCCGACGTTTGTCTTGAACATCAGATTGAAGGCGCGAGGCTCGGTGAGGGTCTTGTTGCCGCAAGCCGGACACTGGTCGCCTTTGACGTGGTCGGCGCGAAAACGCTTCTTGCAGGTCTTGCAGTCGACCATCAGGTCCGTGAAGTTCTCGACATGGCCGGATGCGCGCCAGACCTCTGGATTCATGATGATGGACGTCTCCAAGCCGACGACGTCATCGCGCAGCGCCACCATCTCGCGCCACCACGCCTCGCGCACGTTGCGCTTGAGCTCCGTGCCGACCGGCCCGTAGTCCCACATGCCGTTGATGCCACCGTAGATCTCGCTCGACGGGAAGATAAAACCGCGGCGCTTTGCGAGCGCCGTGATCTCTTCCATCGTGGGCTTGGGCCGGGTTGGACTCATGGATGCCGCTTTTCTTGAGCGCCCGTCCTTCGCCTGCGTGAGCGCGAGCAGCGATGCTTACGCGGGCGCGCGCAGCGCGCGCCATACATCGCCGAGTTTGGGCGGCTTGCCGTACATCAGCACGCCCACGCGATACAGTTTGCCGGCCAGCAGCGTCAAGCCCCAGATCGCCGCGAGCGAGAGCGCAATCGACAGCGCGATCTGCCATGGCGGCACCGCGGTGAGCGCCACGCGCGTGAACATC
>JAFAHD010000131.1 GCA_019237415.1 Vulcanimicrobiota bacterium | reverse complement strand
CGGGGACCTCCTGCGCGTCGCGCGCAGGTGTGCGCGCTAGCGGCTGAAGATGTCGTTGCCCATAACCGCAAGCCCGGGTGCGCCCGCGTAGCCGAGATATGGGAGGCCGAAGATCGCTTCGATCGTTCGCAACGTCGAGTAGTGATTGTAGGGCGTTTGCGAAACCGTGCCGGGCCTGATGTGCGGCGACAACGCCACCGCGCCCGTATTGCCGCCGCCGGGTCCGATCTGGCCGGCGGCTTTGACGTTGGGACCGCTCTGTTCGTCGCAGCATGCCCGAGCGTCGCCGCGGATGATCGAGATCTTGTTGGCGACGATGTCAAAATTTACTTCCATCTCGCTCTCGTCGAACAAGATGAGCAACAGTCCATCTCGCTTATACGCGGTTGATTCGAGAATCATCGGGATCCATTGCGCGAGGAACGCGTCAGCGGCGGCCAGGCCACCGGGCCGGCCCGTGACGCACGTCGCATCGTGACCGTCACTGCACAGGTTCGGCGTGATGAACACGAGATTCGGCGTACGACCGGACGCGGCGAGGTCGTAGGGTAAGCGTGTGAGCGGAACTACTTCATCCGCGCAAGATGGCGAATCGATCACCGAGTGGAAATACATGAATGGGTTGTGGCGCGTCGCGTACTGATCGCCCTGCGGCACTGAAAGAGTGGGTGCTTCAGCGTGCTGCGTCGCATCAGACGAACCGAGCGCCGGATGCCCGCACGTCGCGTTCTCTCGAGCCGGGTCGTTGCCCATGTCTTCATTGTACGAGCGCCAGCGCAAACCGCGCTCGGTCAGCTCATCGCCGATCGTGCGTACCGACGCTGGATAGACGCATCCTTGTCCAATCGCTTGGCCCTGCGCGGCCACGCCGCTGCTCTTGAAGTCGACGAACTGCTGGCAATCGAGCTGCGTCACTTGATTAGGCGCTTGGCCGCTGATCAGCGCGACGTAGTTGTCGAGGCTGAAGTGCCCAATGCCGTAGTAATTCTGCAAGTATGCGCCTTGCGCGACAAGCGTCTTTGACAAGTACGGCGCCTGGGATTGCGGCCCGAAGGTGACGTCGTTGTCCTCATTTTCGAGCACGACGATGAAGACGTGGCGTATCTGCGAGAGAGCGGGCGGCGCGCTCGTCGTTGTGGTGGCGATGGTGCGGCCGGGGTGGAACAGCACGATCGCCGCGACGGCAGCGTCGATCAGTATGTGCAGTGCTGACGCCATCAGTTGGCTTGCCTAGGGCCTCGAACTCCACGATGAACACGGATCGATCCGCGGGCTCTTTCCCGCGCCAACGCTCGGTGTAAGCATCCTGGGACTTGGACTGGCGGGGCTTGGCACGAGAATCGGCCTGCACGGCGAGCCGCGCAGGATTGGATGCACGTACCGCGCTCCACCGGTCGATGGTACGCGAGAATAACTTACTGGGACGTGGGTACTCTGCCGCGTGACGCCCGGCGTCGTTTGCCGGCCGCTTCCCAAGAGAAGAAGCGCGGCAAACACCGTCAGCATCGCGCGGCCTATCATTGCAGTGAGTCGGCGGTTCTCTTGGTAAGGTTCACGTCCTGCCTCTCACGGCGCGCTCAGGACGAGCTCTTCACCAGGGTTGGAAACTGCTGGTGCAGATGCACCAGCTTGGGCGCGTCGTTGATCATGATGTACGGATTGTACGGATTGTGGGAGGCGAAGTGCTGGTGATACGCCTCGGCCGGATAGAAGGCGACCAGCGGCACGACTTGCGTCACGATCGGCGCACCGAACGTCTTTTGCTTGGTCAGTTGCGCGATGTATGACTGCACGTCGCGCTTTTGCTCCTCGCTCGTGTAGAAGACGACCGAGCGGTACTGCGTGCCGTCGTCCGGGCCTTGGCGGTTCAGTTCGGTCGGATCGTGCGCCACGAGGAAAAACACCTCGAGCAGTTGCTGGAACGAGATCTGCGCAGGGTCGAATGTGACCTCGACCGACTCCGCATGGCCGGTCGTTCCCGTGCTCACGATGTCGTAGTGCGCGGTGGCCGCGCTTCCGCCGGAATAGCCGGAGACCGCGCTCGTCACTCCCTTGAGCGACTCGAACACCGCCTCGATGCCCCAGAAGCAGCCGCCTGCGAAGACGACCTTCTGCGTCGAAGCCGACGCATTCGCTGCCGGATTCGCGGTGGCCGCACGCGCTTGCAAGCCGGCCGTGACAAATATGGCGCACAGGGAGCCGGCGAACAGGAGTCTGAGGGATTGAAAAAGCTTCATGCCCGTCTTACGAATCTCACGCGAGAATGGATGCGTCCCTCAGCCGAGCCGCTCGCGGCCGTGCGGGGCGAGCAAGTCCTGCGCGGGGCCGATCGGCACCAACCCGGTCGGGTTTATGTCGTCGTGCGTGATGTAATAGTGGCGCTTGATGTGGTCGAAATTCACCGTCTGCGCGACGCCGTCTGTCTGATACAGATCCTTCAGGTAGCCGAACAAGTTGGGATACTGCGCGATCAAATGCAGATTGCACTTGAAATGCACGTAGTAGACGGGATCGAAGCGGATCAAGGAGACGAAAAAGCGCCAGTCGGTCTCAAGCGGCTGCGGACTGATGAGATAGCGGTGCGTCGAAAGCCGTTGTTCGAGCTCGTCAAGCGTTTCGAACACGCGCCGCGATGCGCGCTCGTACGGGGCCTGCGCAGTCGCGAACCCCGCACGATATACGCCGTCGTTGAACGTCTGGAAGATCCACTCGTTGAACTCGTCGATTTCGCTCCGATGTGGCGCGGGATACAGATCGACGAAGCGCGTCGCGAACGCCTTGAATTCGACTTCGAGCATGCGCATGATGTCGTCGTCGTTGTTGCTGACGATGCGCTTGGTCTTCGTATCCCACAAGACGGGGACCGTGACGCGCTGGTGGTATGACGGGTCGGTCGCGAGATACGCTTCGCTCAGGAACTTGAAACCGTTGATCGGGTCTTCGGAGTAGCCGGGGCCGTTGCGGAACGCCCAACCGCGATCGTCGCGGATGGGATCGACGACGGTCATTCCGATCGCCTGCTCCAAACCGAGCAACTGGCGCACGATGACGATGCGCGATGCCCACGGGCACGCAAGCGACACATACAGATGGTAGCGTCCGGCCTGCGCCTGGTAGCCGGAGCGCCCATCGGCGGTCACCCAATCGTTGAACGCATCCTTCTGACGGACGAACGAACCGTCCGTCGCCTGTTCCGCTGGGAACTGCGCTTCGATCTTCACCTAGATGTGGCAGGTCGGCGCGATGCCGCGCTTCTCGAAGTAGCGCTGGTGGTAGTCTTCAGCTTCGTAGAACTTGGTGGCGGGCGTGATCTCAGTGACGACCGGTTTGCGATAGTGCCCTGACGCTTGGAGCGCAGCTTTGGAGCGCTCCGCTTCGGCTTTTTGCTCCGGCGTGAAATAGAAGATCGCGGAGCGGTACTGCGTGCCGTAGTCGGGCCCTTGCCTGTTGAGCTGCGTCGGATCGTGCAGCTTCCAGAACGCGTCGAGTAGCTGGTCGTACGAGACGCGCTTTGGATCGTACTGCAGCTCGACCACTTCTGCGTGGCCCGTTCGATCAGTGCACACGTCTTCGTATGTGGGGTTATCGAGTGTGCCGCCCATGTAGCCGACCTTGGCATCGACCACGCCCGGGATCTGCCGAAAATTCGATTCGACTCCCCAGAAACATCCGGCGCCGAATGCGGCGGTCTGCAACCCATCTGCCATCGTGTTGTGTCTCCTCTTCTACTATGGAATACGTCGGCTACGGCGTCGCCGGACGCCCGACCTTGCGGGTGGGCCGATGTCCGAAACGCAATCCCTCTGCCTCGTGGCCACGCAGATGGAGCGCGTCGAGGTCAGGACCTGCATCGCGGGCGGAGGGCCGGCGGGCATGATGCTCGGTTTCTTGCTCGCGCGCGCCGGCGTGCCCGTGCTGGTGCTCGAGAAGCACGCGGACTTCTTCCGCGACTTCCGCGGCGACACGATCCACCCGTCGACGCTCGAGCTGATCTACGAGCTCGGGCTGCTGGACGATTTCTTGCGGGTGCCGCACCAACAAACCACCGAGCTCGGCGCCTACATCGGCAGCACGTTTACGCCGGTCGCCGACTTCGGCCATCTCCCGACCCACTGCAAATACCTGATGTTCATGCCGCAGTGGGATTTCTTGGATTTCATCGCACGCCACGCGCGCCAGTATGCCGCCTTCTCATTGCGCATGCAGGCCGATGTGCGCGAGCTTATCGCGGAGGGCGGCCGCGTGAGCGGTGTGCGCGCAGCGCTTCCGAGCGGCGCGCTCGAAGTGCGCGCCGACCTCGTGATCGGCGCAGACGGCCGGCACTCCACCGTGCGCGACGACGCGGGGCTGAAGGTCGATGATTTCGGCGCGCCCATGGACGTCATGTGGTTTCGCATCTCGCGCGCGCCGTCCGATCCCGGCCAGGTGCTCGGGCGCGCCGATCGCGGAAAAGTGCTGATCATGATCGACCGCGGCGAGTACTTCCAATGCGGCTACTTGATCCGCAAGGGTGCGTTCGACCAGATCAAGCAACAGGGTTTGCCTGCATTCCGCAACGACGTCGCGTCTCTGGCGCCATTCCTGCGCGATCGCCTTGTCGAGATCGATGATTGGAGCAAGATCAGTCTACTGACCGTCGTCGTCGATCGTCTTGAGCGGTGGTATCGCGACGGGCTGTTGATGATCGGGGATGCGGCACACGCGATGTCGCCCATCGGCGGCGTCGGTATCAACCTCGCGATCCAAGACGCGGTCGCGGCCGCGAATATCCTCTGGGAGGCGCTGAGGGATGGTCCGGCTCCGGTCTCGCTGCTCGCGAAGGTCCAGGCGCGGCGCGCGTTTCCGACCCGCGTGACCCAAGGCTTTCAGGTGTTCGTTCAAGACTTCGCGATACGCCGGATCCTCGGTCTCGACCAACCGTTTTCACCGCCATTGCCATTCCGTTTGCTCAGCCGCTTCCCGAGCCTGAGGAGTTTGCCGGCGCGCTTCATCGGCATCGGCGTGCGACCCGAACACATCCGCTCGCCGGATGTTGGCGTCACCGAGCCGGTTGCGGCCGAGTGATCTTGCGTAGGCGGCGTATGTCGCCGTCGCGCATCGTGACGCCGATGCCGTCGAAATACTCCATGAGCGGCAGCGCATAGCGGCGCGACGTGCCGAACGCGTCGCGCACTTGCGCCATCGTCGCGCCGGACCCATCTTTGAGCAGGTGACCGAGAAGCTCGCGCGCGCGCGCGAGCTGGGCGCGGCGATAGACATCGTCGCCGATCCGCACGAGCGCGCCGGTCGCAAGAAGCGTCTCGATGGCATCTTTAAGTCCGTCGATGCGTGCAGCAGCGGCGCGCTGCGCGAGCTGATCGTAAGAAACCGGCAGCAACGGATTTGCCGCGTCGGCGCGCAGTTCGCGCGCGAAGAAATCCCGCTGCTGCGCGCTGTAGGCGGGCTGCTGATCGGGCTTGTGCCAATAACGGCCAGTGAGCGCGAGCTGTCCGTCCTCGTGCCACGCCGTGAGCAAGCGGCCAGCAAGCGCGTCGGAGGTGCCGAGCTCGCGCGCGACATCGGTTATCGCGACGCCGAGCAGCCACGGGGCGCGGCTGTGCCGTTGTTCGAGCAAGTGGTTGACGCGCGCTAGCGCAGCGTCGGCTGCAGCGCGCCCGATGTAGCCGTCGGGTTTACGCAATTCAACCACTGCTCCGGCAGCGGCCAACTCGGCAAGCGCGTCGCGCGCCTTGGCGAGCACGACGTTGAGCGCAGCGGCGACCTGCGTCGCGGTCACCGGCTCGAGGCCCGCGGCTTCGATGACGCGCGCAGCAGATCCGGAAAAATCAAGGCCGCCCTCGACTGGC
>JAFAHD010000108.1 GCA_019237415.1 Vulcanimicrobiota bacterium | reverse complement strand
CCGGAATCCGGCGCATGATCGACATGGGCGACAAGATCACGGCGTCGTGGATCGCGCAGGGGATCCACGCCGTGGCGACGCTTGGTGTCGCAGACCACATGAGCCGCGCGCCGGTCGCCGTCTCTCAGCTCGCCGCTGCCTCCGGCGCGAATGAGGATGCGCTCTATCGCGTGCTTCGCATGCTGGCGCCCGCCGGGCTCTTCGAAGAACATTGGCAACGCCGCTTCAGCCTGACCGACCTCGGTGCGTTGCTTCAAACCAACAATCCGAACTCGATGCGCAGCTTCGCCGTGTACAACGGCGTGCCGTGGCATTGGGGCATGTGGGGCGAGCTCGCGGAGAGCGTGCGGACCGGCGCGCCGGCCCCGCCGGACGGCGCGGGCGAGTCGCTCTTCGAGTTTCTGGCGCGGGATCCGGACGCGGCCGCCATCTTTGACGCCGCGATGGCCGACCTGTCCAACGCACGCGACGTGTCGGCGATCTCAGGCTACGATTTCGGCCGCTTCAAGACCGTGGTCGATGTCGGCGGCGGCGAAGGGCGGCTGTTGAAATCGGTGCTCGCCGGGTTTCCCGCGGTGAGCGGCGTGCTCTACGATCTGGCCGAGGTGATCGAGCGCGCGGTGCCGCGGATGATCGGCGACGGTTTCGCGCCGCGCTGCACGCTCGTGCCTGGAAATTTCTTCGATAGCGTGCCGGCGGGCGCCGACGCATATCTGCTCAAACAAGTGCTGCACGACTGGCCCGACGACAAGGCAGCCGTCATCTTGCGCAACTGCCAGGCCGCCATGGATCGCGACGCCGTCTTGCTGATCATCGAGATGCTGGTGCCCGATGGCGGCGAGCCCTCGCTTGCCAAGCTGGCCGACATCGAGATGCTGATCGCAACGGGCGGCAGGGAACGGACGTTGACGCAGTATGACGCGCTGTTGGCCGCGGCTGGGCTGCTGCGCACCGGGACGCATCAAACGCGGTCGCCGTTCACGATCATCGAGGCACGGCGCGACCTTTCAGCGCACCTTCATGAGGAACGGGTATGAGTAGGAGCATCATGAAGCGCATCACACTTTTCACGATCATGCTGCTGTGTGCGACAACAGGGGTCGCGCGCGGCGCGACGCACACGATCGACGTCGCGCAGTCGCACATCGCCGTGTTCGTCTACAAGAGCGGCTTGTTCGCGTTCGCCGCCGACAATCACGTGATCAACGCGCCGATCGCGTCTGGTCAGTTGGATGATCCCCTGACATCGGTTTCGTTCGTCGTGACGGCGTCGCAGCTCAAGGTGCTCGATCCTAACTCATCTGACAACAACCGCACGCAGGTCCAGGCGCGCATGGAAAGTCCGGATGTGCTCGATCCCGCACACTTCCCCACCATCGAGTTCAAATCCACGAACATCAGCGGGTCGCCCACAGCCGGCTGGGACGTCAGCGGGCAATTGACGCTGCACGGGCAGACCAAGCCGGTCAAGCTCCACGTCACTGAAAGCGCCGGCCACTTCAAGGGCTCGACGACGCTCAAGCAGACCGACTACGGCATCGCGCCGATAACGATCGCGGGCGGCACGGTCAAAGTCAAGGATGACGTGCGCATCGAGTTCGACATCGTACCGGGCACCTAACGCCGTTATGCCTCTCGCGCGAGGTGGTGTTGGAACCAGTCGCGCGCGAGCGCCGAAACGCGGTCTAATGCGCCCGGTTCCTCGAACAGATGCGAGGCGTTCGGCACCACCGCAAGCTCCGCGATACCGTGCAACGTCCGCACGGTCTCGACGTTGAGCGCAAGCACCGTGTGATCGAGGCCGCCTACGATGAGCAGTGTCGGCGCGCGCACGCCCGCAAGGCTGTGCCCGGCGAGGTCAGGGCGTCCCCCGCGCGATACGACGGCACGGACGATCTGCGGGCGGTCAGCGGCGACGGCAAGCGCGGCCGCCGCGCCGGTGCTTGCGCCGAACAGTCCGGCCGGAAGGCCGCGGCTGTCCGCATCCGAGCGGCTCCAATCGACCACACCAAGCAGCCGGCGCGCGAGCAGCGGAATGTCGAAGCGCAACGCCGCGGTCGCTTGATGGTGGCGCTCTTCCTCGCCGGTCAGCAGATCGAAGAGCAACGTCCCAAGACCAGCGTCGCGCAGCACGTGCGCGACTCGCTGATTGCGCGGGCTGTGGCGGCTGCTGCCGTTGCCGTGGGCGAAGATCACCAATCCGCTCGCAGCGTCCGGCAACTCAAGCGCGCCTTCGAGTGCGACGCGGTCGGTCTCGATGAGGACCTCGCGCGAGCGCGCGGGGAGCTCGTTGGAAGAAGGCATGAGGCTGGGACCGGTGAGGTTCGCCGTCAGGCTCCGCGTTGCCCGCGCCCCTGGTCGAGCAGCGCGCGGACTTCGCCGTCGCTGACCTGGGAGAAGTCGTCGTACCAGGCGCCGACCGCATAGAACTGCTCCGGCGTGAGGGCGCAGACGACGTCGGCGTGCGCGCTCAGTTCCGCGCACGCCTCGCGCGTGGCGACGGGCACCGCGACGATGATCCGGCCGGGTTTGAGCCGCGACACCGCCTGCACCGCGACCGACATGCTCTGTCCGGTCGCCAGCCCATCGTCGACGAGGATCACGGTCTTGTCCGCGACCTCCGGGAACTCGCGCTGATCGCGGTACGCGCGCTCGCGGCGCTCGAGCTCTTTTTGCTCGTCGCGGATGACGCCGAGCATCTCATCTGACGTCAAGCCGAGATGGTGGATGAGCTCCGAATCCATCGAGTAGACGCCGCCGCTCGCGATCGCGCCCATGGCGAGCTCTTCGTGGCCCGGCACGCCGAGCTTGCGGACCGAGATGACGTCGAATGGCGCGTGCAGCGCGGTCGCGATCTCATAGCCGACGGGCACGCCGCCGCGGGGCAACGCCAATACGACGACATCTGCGCGGTCCGCGAACGGACGCAGCTGCCGTGCGAGAAGCCTGCCGGCATCGCGCCGGTCGGCAAATGCTCGGGTCGCCACCATCGTCCATATTGTGGGTTCGCGCCACAGCGCCTGGTATGAACTTCCGGTGAAGCGTCTTCACATTCGAGGGCGCCGGCCACTGCTATCATGCGTCTTGCTATGCTGGGGCGGCTGAACGAGCAAGAGATCGAAGAGGTTTTGCGCGCTGAATTGCTCGGGCGCATCGGGTGCCATGCGCAAGGCCGGACCTATGTCGTGCCGGTGACCTACGCGTATGACAATGGCGCGGTCTACGGACAGAGCGCCGAGGGGCGCAAGCTGCAGATGATGCGTGCCAACCCGAACGTCTGCTTCGAAGTCGATCAGGTGGAGGACTTGGCGACCTGGCGCAGCGTCATCGCGTGGGGCCGCTTCGAGGAGCTGCGCGGCGCGGACGCCGACCGTGGGCTTGCGCTCTTGATGGCCAGGCTCTTGCCGATGACCATCACGAGCGAGACAAGCCATCCGCCGAAAAGCTTGACGCATCAGCACCGAGCGCAAGAGCAGGGCTTGGCAGCCGTCGTCTATCGCATCGTGCTGACCGAAACAAGCGGACGCTTCGAGCGCCGCTGACGAGCTAGCGCCTCAGCGTCCCCAGCACGAGCGGATTGACTTCCATCTCTCCGGTTGAGGCGCTCGCGACCACGCTCGCGACGGGCCACGGGACCTCGATTCGCTGCGTCTCGCCGTTGCTCAACGTGAAGAGCACGCTGTGCGGCGTATGCCAATCGATGGTTATTCCGACTCGTTGATCGAGATCGGGGTGGACCTTGAGGAAGTGCCGCTCGTAATGACGTCGATCGTTGCCGACGACGTCGATCTCGGCGACGAGCGACGCGGTTGAACCGCTGACCGGGGTCAGCCGCAAGCCGACCCAGTGGTTGTACCAAGGGACCGCGGTCGGACCTTGCACGCCGATGAAGAAGGCAGGCCGCCAAGACGGATGAGCGCCGAGCCTCACGACGCGGAAGACCGCGAACAACGCGGACGCATTGCCGAGCTCAGCATGCCGCCATGACGAGTTGTGTCCGTCCTGGGTATCGAGATCGAGGTACTGGTTTTGACCCGGCAGTCCGACAAAACCGGGAAGCGGCACGGGATTGCCGAGTGGCGACGCCACCGCTCGCGGCGGCGGCGCGCTCGAGGTTCGCTCCGCTTCCTTCGCGAGGTTTTGAATCGCGACGACGACTGCGGCCACCATCCCGACGAACACGAGCAGTCCAAGGCCGAGACAGCCGGCGATCCACCAACCGGTCTTCGATTGGGCTTGCGCAGACTGCACGTCTGCGCCGACCAGCGGCTTGCCGCAGCTGATGCAATGGATCGCGTACGACGGATTCTGCGCGCCGCAGCTCGCGCACGTCACGGTTATCGGCCTTCAAACTGGGCTGGACGCTTTTCGAGGAACGCCTTCGTGCCTTCTTTCGCGTCAGCGGTCTGCGAGATCTTGCCGAATTCGGCGGCTTCGAGCTCGAGCCCCGAGTGCAGGTCGGTCTGGAGGCCTTTGTGGATCAAGCGTTTCGTGGCGGCGATCGCGAGCGGACCTTTGGCCGCGATCACTTTCGCCAGCCTTTTCGCCTCGGACAACAGCTGGTCGGGCGGCAGCACCTTCTCCACGAGGTTGCACTGTTTGGCCTCGTCGGCGCCGATCTGCTCACCCGACAGCAGCAGATATGAAGCCATGCCCTGTCCGACAAGGCGTGGCAGACGCTGCGAGCCGCCAAAGCCCGCGACGATGCCGAGATTTACCTCCGGCTGGCCGAGCTTTGCATTCGCCGACGCGAGGCGGATGTCGCCGGCCATCGCAAGTTCGAGCCCGCCGCCGAGCGCGTAGCCGTTGATCGCCATGATCACCGGCAATCGCGAATGCTCCATCTTGTGGGTGACATGGTGGCCCGCGCGCGCTTTCTCTTCGCCGGCCTTGCCGTCTGCGAGCGCCGCGAGCTCGCCGATATCCGCGCCCGCGACGAACGCGCGGTCACCAGCGCCTGTGATCACCACGGCGAGTACCGACCGGTCGGCCTCGAGCTCATCGAAGGCGTTCGAGAGCTCGTCGAGCACGCTCGCGTTCAGTGCGTTCAGCACCTTGGGCCGGTTGATCGTGATGATCGCGACCGGACCGTCGCGCTCGATCAGCAGTGTTTCGTATGCCACAGCATGCTCCATCTAGGTGTAGTCATAAAAGCCTTTGCCCGATTTGCGGCCGTGATGGCCCGCGAGCACCATGCGCTTGAGCAGCGGGGGCGCGGCGAACATCGGATCCTTGAATTCGTCGAACATGATCTGCGCGATGTAATACGTCGTGTCCAAGCCGACGAAGTCGAGCAGCGTCAGCGGTCCCATCGGATGCCCGCAGCCCAGTTTCATGCCTTCGTCGATGTCCTCTTTGCTGGCCAAGCCCTCCTCGTAGACGCGGATCGCATACAGCAAGTACGGTACGAGCAGGCGGTTGACGACGAACCCAGGCGTGTCTTGCGCGAGGATGGGCACCTTGCCCAGCTTCTTCGCGAACCCGTACAGCGCGTCGATCGTCGCCTGATCCGTCATGATGGTCTTGACGACTTCGACGAGCTTCATGATCGGGACGGGATTGAAGAAGTGCAGGCCCGCGATCTGCTTCGGCCGCTTGGTGGCTGCAGCCATCTCGATCACGCACAGGCTCGACGTGTTCGAGCAGATGATCGCGTGCGGCGCGAGCAGCGCGTCGAGTTTGGCGAACAGCTCCTTCTTGGCCGGCATGTTCTCGACGATCGCTTCGATGACGAGGTCGCAGCCCGCAAGATCGTCGAGGTTGGTCGACGCCTTCAGACGTGCGAGCGTCGCGTCGCGTTCCTCGGGCTTCATCGAGCCCTTTTCGACGAATTTCTCAAGCGATTTCTTGATGCCGGCCAACCCCTTGTCGAGCGCGGCCTGCACCGCTTCGACCGCCACGACGCCATACCCGGACGTCGCAGCTACCTGCGCGATGCCAGAGCCCATCAGCCCGAGGCCGCACACACCAACGTTCTTGATCTCAGCCATCTCGTATCATCCTTTGTAGGGCGGGAGTTCGCAGCGCGGCGGTTTATCCTTCCTGTAGCCGAGCGCGTACTCGGCTTGCATGATCTTCTGGATCTCCCGCGTCCCTTCGTAGATGATGCTGCCGCGCGAGTTGCGCAGGAAGCGCGCCACCGGGTATTCGTCCGAAAAGCCGTACGCGCCATGGATCTGCATCGCATTGTCCGCCGCCCGATTGGCAGCGTCGGTCGCGAACCATTTCGCCAGCGCCGTTTCGCGCGTGTTGCGGCGCCCCAGGTTCTTGAGCCAGGCGGCGCGCAGATACAGCAAGCGGGCGGCATCGTACGAGAGCACCATGTCTGCGATCATCTCTTGCACCAGTTCGTGTTTGCCGATCTCCACGCCGAAGGTATGGCGCTCCTTCGCATACTTGACCGATGCGTCAAGCGACGCGCGGATGAGCCCGGTTGCGCCTGAGGCCACGGTGAAACGCCCGTTCTCCAAGCACGTCATCGCGATGTAGAAGCCTTCGCCTTCGTCGCCGAGACGGTTGCCGGCCGGAACATGCAGCTCGTTGAACGAGAGACCGCCCGTGTCCCCGGCGCGCACGCCGTATTTGTCGTGCAGCGAAAACGTGTGCAGCGCATCGCCGGCCGCTGCGCGTTCGATGACGAACGCGCTGATGCCGTGCTTTTCCTTTTCGGGCGCCGTCTTGGCGAACACTAAGAACGTGTCGGCCTGCGTCGCGCACGAGATCCAGATCTTCGAACCGTTGAGGACGTAGGAATCGCCGTCGCGCCGCGCGGTCGAGCGCATCGCGCCGACGTCGGAGCCGGCATCCGGTTCGGTGAGCCCAAACGCGCCGAGCTTCTCGCCCGATGCGAGTGGACGCAGCAGCCGTTGTTTTTGCTCCTCGGAGCCCCACTGGTAGATGCCGCAGCCGGCAAGCCCGATGTGCACGGACATCATGGTGCGCAGCGACGTGTCGCAATACTCGAGTTCCTCGCAGACGAGCCCGAGGGTCACGTAGTCCGAACCCGCGCCGCCGTATTTCTCCGGGAACGGCAGCCCGGCGATGCCGAGCGTCGCAAGTTTGGCGAACGCGTCGGGCAACGGCGTGCCGGCGCTGTCGCAGCGCTGTACGTCGGGCGCGATCTGTTGCGCCAAGAACGAGCGCACCGTGTCCGCGAGGGCACGCTGCTCGGCGGTCAATTCGAAATCGACCATGGCGGCCGCTTCCGTCAGCTACAACAGGCACCCTTCGACGGTCCGCAGAATGCGCGCAACCCATGTCGCAGCGAGCGCTTTGCATCTTGGCGCTGGCAATCGTGGTGTTGGGCGGCTGCTCGAAGATCAGCTCCTCCACTGCGCCGCAGCGCGGCGCTCAAACGGGCGTGCTGCGCATCTCGGACATCTCCGATCCCTCGACGTTGAACCCGATGCTCACCGGCGCCGACGTCGCGTATCAGCTCGCCAGTTATTCCCTCGAGTACCTCGTGCAGCTTGACGACAAGGGTAACCTGACGCCCGTGCTGTGCGAGCGGCTGCCGAGCCGCGAAAATGGCGACATCAGCGCGGACGGCCGCAGCATCACGTATCACCTGCGCAAAGGCGTCACGTGGCAGGATGGACAGCCGTTCACCTCCGCCGACATCGTCGCGACATGGAAACAGGTGATGAACCCGGCCAATCCGGTCATCATCCGCACCGGTTACGAAATCATCCAGCGAATCGATACGCCCGATAGATACACCGCCGTGTTGCGCCTCAAGCAGCCGTACGCCCCGCTGCCGACGCGTTTCTTGGTCGGCATCCAAGAGGGGCCGGTACCCGTGCTGCCCGCGCACATCATCGCGAACATGCCCGATCTCGTCCATTCGAGTTTGAACGAGCATCCCATCGGCACGGGTCCGTTCATCGTACGGTCGTGGGAGCACAACGGGCGCCTCGTGTTCGTGGCAAATCCCCATTATTGGCGCGGCGCTCCGAAACTGCACGAGATCGTGTTTCAAGCGCAGCCGAGCCAATCCACGGAGATCATCGGCTTCCGCACCCGCGAGATCGATGCGGATTTCGACACCGGTCCGGGTGACCTCCCCAATTACGTGACGCTGCAAGGCATGCGCGTCTCGCGCTCGCCGAGTTTGCGCCTCGGCGTGCTCGTCATGGAAGCGGCGCCCGGCCATCCGCTTGCGGACAAGCGCCTGCGTCACGCCGTCGCATACGCGGTGGACCGGCGCGAAGTGCTTCACAAGGTCCTGCACGACGTCGGAACGCTGGCGGATGAATTCTTGCCAACGTGGTCGTGGGCATACACGGCCGACGTGCCGCGCTACGACTACGATTTGAAGAAAGCTGCCGCACTGCTCGATGAGGCCGGCTGGAAGCCGGGTGCCGACGGGATCCGCGTGAAGGATGGGCAGCGACTCACACTGGTCATGATCGGATCGATCGGCAGCGACGCGACCAGGCAGTTCAACGTCCTGCTGCAGTCGCATCTGCGCGCGATCGGGGTCGAAGGGATCATCAAGCAGTTCCCCTACGGCACGGTGTTCGACTTCAACGGACCGATCCGTCAAGCGCGCTACGATATCGCGTCGTACACGTACAGCGTGAACTTCGATCCTTCGGCGCTGCAAGATGACGGCTGCGATCAGTTCGCACCCGAGGGCGCGAACGAGTCGCGCCTGTGCGATCCGCAAGTCGACCGTCTCGAGCGCGCGGCGCTGGCGACGTACGATCAGGCAAAGCGCAAAACGCTGTACGAGCAGATCGAACGATTGCGCATGGACGATCTCGGCACGTTCCCGCTCTACTACCGCGACCGCATCGGCGTGGTGAGCGATGCGCTGCAGGGGTATCAGCCGTCGCGCGGCATCATGCCGAACGCCAACGCGTGGCAGTGGTGGCTGCGATAGACGCTCGCATGCGTCACAGCAGGCCTTGTGGGTTGGGTATAAGCAACTCACGGAGGATTCGCAATGGAAACGACGCTTGGCCGCTTGACCCGGCCATCACGCTTACTCGCTTTGGTCCTCGCGTTCGCGCTGCTCGCGGGCGTGAGCGTGCGGTCGAGCGCTGAAACCGCAGGCCAGATCAGCACCCGCAACATCATTCTCGGCGCCGTCGCGGTGGCCGCCGGGATCATCATCTACAACAATTACGTCCACAGGGTCGCGCAATCGAACACGGTCGTCGGCTACACGGCGGATGGCGGTGTCGTCTATGGCGACGGGCGTGTCGTGTACCCGAACAACGGCAATGTCGTCGCCTACTTGAGCAACAACGGGTCGACGCACTGCGCGTTCAACGGCTACGGCACACGTTGTGCGCCGGCGCGCCTATACGCCTATTTCCCGCAGGGGTATGAGCCGCCGTGCTGGCCGCCTGGACATTGCAAACAATATTGGAAACAGCATAAGGGCGAGAACGAGCAAGGCGACGAGAACGACCAAGGCCATGACAACGACCAAGGCCACGGTCACGGCAATCACGGGCACGGGAACGGCTAAGCGTCCGCGGTCACTTCGGCAGGTTGCCGGCGAAGTCTTCAGCCATGAAGACGCCGTTCGGACCGACCGCGATGCCGATGCCGACCGCGCTGTAATGGCTTGACAGGATGTTGCGCCGGTGGCCGTCTTCGGGCGCCACCTCGGCCATCATCGCAGCCTCGAGCTTCGCGAGCACATCCCACAACAAGACGGGGTCGACGACGCCAGGCGAGCGGAACCCGACGTTCTCGCCGTAGTAGTCGGCCTTGCCGCCCAGATCGTTGTAACGCTGGACCGGAGACCGCCCCGACGTGTCCTGGTGCTGCATCTTGTCGTTGATGAGCATGTTTTCGGCCTGATATTGCGCAGCTTGTTGCGCGATGGGATCAAGGGTGAGCGGCGGTAGGTTGTACTTGGCGCGGTCCTTGTTGATCTGATCCGTTAATTGCGCGCGCAGCGTCCGCAGTTCTGCGGCAGGCGGCGGTCCGGTGGTGGGGATCGGACCGAGATCGGCGGCGATGAGCAGGGCGACGAGCAGCATTTCCATTATTGTCGGCGGATGACAGCTTCGCCGTTAGACCGGACGCTCTTTCCCATCGCGCGCGATTGGGCGTATTGCGACCATGCAGCCGTCGGACCGCTGCCTCAACCGACAAGGGACGTCCTGGTCGATATCTACGACGCACAAATGCGCCTCGGCAAGAACGGTTTGGCGCCGGTCGAAGCGCAGCGCGATGCGGTGCGCGCACAGGTCGCGGCTGCGATCAACGCGCAGCCCGGCGAGATCGCCTTCATGCGTTCGACCAGCGACGGCGCGCTGCTCGTCGCCAACGGCATCGATTGGCGCGAGGGCGACGAGATCATCTTGGCAGGCGACGAATTCGGCGCCAACGCGTACCCGTGGCTGAATCTGCGGCGGCGCGGCGTGCACATCAAGCTGGCGCGCGCGCCGCACGAGCGCGTGACGGTCGAGTTCCTCGACCGCGTCGCAAGCGAGCGCACCCGCCTGGTGGCGGTGTCGTACGTCGGGTTCAACGACGGATATCGCAACGATCTCGTCGGCCTGGGCCGGTGGTGCAAGGCGCATGACGTCCTGTTCGCGGTCGACGGGATGCAGGGCCTCGGATACTTGCCGCTCGACGTGCGCGCTTGCGCCGCCGACTTCGCGTATTGCGGGGCGGCCAAGTGGCTGCTCTCACCGCACGGCGTCAGCTTCGTCTTCGTACGGCGCGAGTTGATCGACGAAATGCTGCCCTCGGCGCTCTCCTGGCGCTCGGTGCAGGACCCGATGCGCTTTCTCGACTACGAGCAAGCGCTCCATCCCGACGCGCAGCGCTTCGAGGGGGGCTCGCTGAACTACCCGGGCGTTGTCGCCTTCGGAGTAAGCCTTGGGTTGCTCATGGCCGCGGGACTTGCGAACATCGAGCGCCACGTGCTCGCGCTGACGGAACGCCTCATTGGGGGTGCGCAACGGATCGGCCTCGAGGTGATGAGCGACCTTCGTCCGTATGCGCGCTCGGGCATCGTGCTGCTGAGCAGGGGCGGGCGAGATGCGCAGGATCTGACCGAGCGCGCGAACGCGGCGCGCGTCGGCATCACGGTGCGGGATGTGGGCGTGCGTGTATCGCCGCACGGCTACAACGACGAATCGGATATCGACCGCGTGCTTGCGGTCCTAGGTCCCTAACTGCGCGAGCGCCGCCCGCAATGCCGCGTCAGAGACGCGTATCCATCCGCTGTAGGGCGCGTACATCTCGAGGATCAGCCACATCGCGCTTGCGACGGCGAGCGCGGAGAGGAAGAAGGACGCGATCACGGTGGCATTCGGCCGTGTGAATAAGCCGCTCGTCAGCGAGACGAGCACGAGCCAAATCGCGAGCGCGCCGATGAGCGCATTCGGGACGTGCGTCGAGCGCTGCGCGTACATCAGCCAGCGCAGACGGCCCATCTCCACCAGGACTTCGAGCGCCTGTGCCTTCGCGGTTCGCTGATCGTCGGTCTTCGGAGCCAACCCTTCGACGCTGTCGTACAGCGGCTCGGGGCGCTCGGTGCCGGGGTTGACCGGCGTCTGCGAGGGCGACCGGGACCACATGTCGGAGAGCACTTTGACGACTTGTGCTTTCAAGATCGCGCGCGCCGGTGCGGATCCCGGCCCGTAATGCGCGAGCATGCGATCGACGAGCACGACGTCCGCAGACATCTGGGTCAGCTCGTTGGTCTGCGTGTCGAAGAAGCCTTTCGCGGACGCGATGAGCAGGCCGAGGACGAGCGCCACCATCGTGGCGACGACGGCCATGCCGCCGCGAACGACGTCCTTAGATTCGCCGTCGAGGTGCTGTTGGGGGATCAGCGCGCTCAAGCTGATGCCCACGAGCGCACCGCCGAACACGCAAACGAAAACGATGAAGCTTACAATCGCTGCGGCGCTGATCATAACGTGGCGCCGACAATTGTGCGGCCGGGCGCCCGCTCCCTTTTACGAAAGGATGTTCACCGCGCGCGCCGCGACTAACACGATCGTCAAGAGCGAGATGACCGCCTCGATCGTCATGAGCGCTTTCGCCCAGGCCGTCAGCGGCATCGTGTCCGTCGGGCTGAACGCAGTGGCATTGGTGAAGCCGAGGTAGAGGTAATCCATGAACGACGGCAGCCAGCCGCTCGGCGCGCACTGCGGCGACAGCATCTGCGGGAACATGAAATCGGCGGTGCGGCGCGAGGCATTCAGCCGGCGCTGCGGGCCGCCGCGATCCAATTCCCAAAACCACAGGCCGAACACGAGGATGTTCGTCGCCCAGATCGCGGTGGCGGAATAGAGCAGCTCCAGCCCGCCTTCTTTGGGCATGCCGGTCAACAGCGCGCGCACGAGCAGCACCAGCGATGCGATATTGGCGGCGTTGACGAGCGCGATCAGCGTGATCCCAAGCGTGCGCAGCACGCGCGACACCTCGTGCCCGCTGAACATCGGGCCGACGACGAGCAACGGGAGAAGCAGCAACGCGACCAGCAGCGGCATGAGCCAGCGCGGACCGAGCGACAGGTGAGGCGGCAGCATGGCATACAGGATCGTCGCGGCGATGATGGCAAACGCCGGGGGCCAACGGGATTCGGAGCGCCGGCGCATCTCCTCGCGTTGGACCTGGCCCGGGGTCTGCTCGAGGTCAGTAGCCGTTGTCGGACACCATGCACGGCGCCATGACCGCGGTCGACATGCCGTGGATCAGGCGTTTGTCTGCTGGCACGATGGTGGCAAGCACGCCGGAAAGCGTCGCGTCGTCGCCGGCGACGAAGTAGTACGGGCACAGGCGCACGCGTCCGTCCATGGTCTTGACGTCGCCGGCAGCGACGTCGAGATAGGGGACCTGCACGCGCCGGCCTTTGTGGAAACGCTGCAAGATGTGCGGCGTCTTGTCGAAGACGGCGAGCCCGCCGTCGAGCACGGCCATCCACTCGTCGCGCGTGAGGTCGTCGCCGACGTAGACGCCTTTGCTGCCCCATGACAGTTCCGAAAAGCCCGACGGCTTCACCACGTACGCGCGCTCGGATTTCGACAGCGGATACAGTTGCGACCAGGCGTGCAGCGGCCGGCCCTCCGCGGTCAATCCCAAGACGACCGCTTGCGGCGGCATCGGGCGCGGATCGAGGATCCACGTCTGCGGAAAGATCTTCACGACGCGTTGGTATGCGTCATCGCCCATCTCACGCCGCCACAATGGCTCGAGCGTGGGATGATGCAGCAGCGCGAACGTGAGCTTCTCCTCGAAGAACGACTTCGCCGGCGGGGTGATCTTGACGCGTTTGTGCCGCGCAGCGTAGAAGAAGAGCTCTTGCTTGGGGATATTGAGCAAGTCGAACAGCTCGAAGAAGCGGTAGAGCAAATCGACTTTGCGTCGTCCGCCAGGTGCGTCGACGACGAGCGCCTCTTCGGTGAACACGACCTCTTCGGGCTTGACGGCGACCGCATCCGCCAATCCGGCCTTATCCAGCGCGCTCGCGAGCCAAAGCATCTCGCCGCGATAGTCCTCGGATTCTTTCGAGATCACGATCGCGATGACGGGTCGCTCCTTGCCGGTGAGCGAGCGCGCCATCGCCGCGAAACCGCGTATGATGCCGTCGAACTCACCCACTTGGTCGAAGCCGAGCTCGCAGTACGTCTCTCCCATCGCGCCGACGAAGCCCATGCCGCCGGGCACTGCGTCGAGCTCGGCGGCGATCATACCGTCGTCGATCGTGCCCTCGGTGAGCACGATGTCCGGCCGGATGACGCACGGCGTATCTTGTTTGAAGCGGTTTTGGCGCTGCAGACGTATGATCTGTTCGGGTTTGCCGAACTCGAGGTATTCGCGGACAAACGCGGGCGCAGCACCGTGCACGCTTTGGAAGTACAGCCGGTTGAGCGCGCGATAAAAACGCAGCAGATCCGCCCCGAGCGCGTGAAGCCGGGCGACGGTTGCGGGGGAAAGCGGGAATGGTTCTGGGGTGATGCGCCAGGCGATTTGGGCGGCTTCGGGAGCCGCTTCGCCGGCGACTGCGCGGAAGAGATGCGGCGAAAGATGTTCGGTGATGTACCGGGCGCGCTCCAGCGGACTTGCCGGAGCGAGGACGTTGGCGCTACACGGCATGGCAACAGTGCCCGTGAAGCGTCAGGCCGGTACAGCCCGTACACGCCGGCGGAATCTTGTCCTGATGCAAATAGCGATACAGGTGGCGAGCCATCGTTTGGAAGATGACATTTGGCGTCCGGCCGCCGACCACTCCTGCCAGGGCCGGCCCGCTCCGCATCGCGAAGACGGGCCGGCTATGTCGGCGATGAACGGTCTTGCGGTGCACGCGCACAACCTCTGCAAGCGCTACGGCACCTTCGAAGCAGTGCGCGGCATCGATTTCGACATCGCCCGCCAGGAATGTTTCGGGTTCCTCGGCGTCAACGGCGCGGGCAAGACCAGCACGATGAAGATGATCTACTGCCGTACGACCAAGACGTCGGGGCAGTTGGACGTGCTCGGCATGGACGCGGCGACGCATCCGCGCGAGATCAAACAACGCATCGGCGTCGTCACGCAGGACAACGCGCTCGACCCGGAGCTGACCGCGGCCGAGAACGTGATGCTCTACGCGGCGTTCTTCGGCATCCGCGGCACCGCCGCGCGCGAGCGATGCGCCGAACTGCTGCATTTGATGAATCTCGAGGGCAAGGAGCGCTCGCGCATCGCCGAGCTTTCTGGCGGCATGAAGCGGCGCGTCGCGATCGCTCGTGCGCTGGTCAACGATCCCGAGATGCTCGTGCTCGACGAGCCGACGACGGGACTCGATCCGCAGGCGCGCTTAGCGGTGTGGCAGCTATTGTTGGGCTTTCGGGAGCGCGGCATCACACTCGTGCTGACCTCGCACTACATGGAAGAAGCGGCGCGCCTGTGCGACCGGCTCGTCATCATGGACGAAGGCCGCATTTTGGCCGAAGGGACGCCACGCGAGCTCATCGCGCAATACGCTGCGGATGACGTCCTCGAACTCCATGCGGTCGACTTGTCGCGCGCGCCCCTGGACGGATCGGTCCGGCGCCGCGAGCAGCACGGCGACATCACGTACCTCTACAACGACGACAACACCGCATTGCTCGCCCGTCTCGCGCAACTCAGCATCGAGTCGACGCGCCATGTCGCGCGGCCTGCGACGTTGGAAGACGTGTTCTTGAACCTCACCGGACGGGAGTTGACCGATTGAGCCCGCTTGTCGCGCTATTTCACCGCAACTCGTGGAACGTATTCCGCCGCGACTTCATGGCGTGGCAGAAGTACGCGTTTTCAAGCGTGGCGATCAACATCTTCGAGCCGATGGCATGGTTCTTGGCGATCGGTTTCGGCTTGGGCGCGTATCTCACGCTGGGGAAGAGCTCGTTGATACAATTCATCGCGCCCGGCATGCTGGGGCTGGCGGCGCTCAACGCCGCGACGTTTGACGCGTGCTGGGGCGCGTACGAGCGGCTCAATTTCAACGGCGTGTACGAGTCGATGGTCACGGCGCCGGTCGATCCGCTGGAGATCGCCGGCGGCGAATACTTGTGGCAAGCGTTTCGCGCGACGCTCTACGGTGCGATCTTCCTCGTGGTGATCGCCGGCTTTGGGCTCGTGCACTCGTGGTGGGCGCTGCTGAGCCTGCCGCTGCTTGCGCTGTGCGGCATCCTCTTCGCGATGCCGGGTTTGGCCGTCGCCTTCATGGTGAAGACGCAGGAGCATCTGTTCTACTACTTCTCGTTCGTCACCACACCGATGTCGATGATCGGTGGCGTGTTCTTCCCGTTGGACAAGCTGCCGCACTGGCTTCAGGCGATCGCGTGGTGCACGCCGCTCTATCACTGCGTCAATATCTTCCGCGCGCTGGTCAACGGTCAGCTGCACCCCGGCCTGCTGGGCGATCTCGCGTGGCTGGTGGTCGTCATGGCGCTGCTCGCGTACCTGCCGGTGCCGTTTTTGCGCAACAAGCTCGCGCGCTAGTGCTGTGACCCGCGTCACAGTTTTCCTCGTCTAAATCAAAGCCGTCCTGCACGCAGTCGTATTGACATCGCGCGCATAGCTGGAGCGCGCACACACGTTGGAGGCGACTGTAGATCATGCGTTATCTCATCGCGTTGGCGGCCACGGCGGCCGTATTCTTCATGCTTTCGCTGCACCCGGCGCCCGCGGCGGCGTCGTTCAAGGTCTGCAATCAGACGTCGCAGGGCCGCTTGTGGGTGGCGGACGCCGTCACGTGGGAGTCCCACGGCGACTCGTACGGGGAGACGCAGGGCTGGTGGGGCATCGATCAGGGCTCCTGCAAGACCCTCATCAGCAACGACATCTCCTCATATCGGATCTACCTGTACGCCTACGCCGAGAACGACACGTCATCGACCTGGTCAGGCGCGCGCAAGAGCGAAGACAACAACTTCTGCGTCGATACCGTGAAGTTTCTGTTCAAGGGAGACGACATGGACACGCCGTGCAGCGCAGGCTCGTCGCGCAACTTCCGTTACGTCGACACCAGCTCGTACAACGACTTCACGTACACGCTGAACGATTAGCAACAAAAAAGCGAAACGTCAGTCTTATGGATGCCGGCCGTACTGGGCCCCCCAGGAGGCCGGCATCCGTTTGTGTCGGCCGCTGCGATCAACTCGACCGACGTCAGCGCGCAGGGGTGGCTTGGAGCTCCTTCTTATACGCCTCGCGTAGCTCGCGCTTGAGGATCTTGCCGGTGCCGCCCTTGGGCAGCGCCTCCATGAATTTCACGTGCTTGGGCACTTTGAAATGCGCGAGCTTGACGCGTGCGTGGTCGATAAGCTCGGCCACGTCGAGCGTCTGGCCCGGCTTGAGCACGATGATGGCTGCGGGCACCTCGCCCCACTTCTCATCGGGCACGCCGATCACTGCGCACTCGAGCACCGCGGGGTGCTCGTAAATCGCCTTTTCGATCTCGATCGACGCGACGTTCTCGCCGCCCGTGATGATGATGTCTTTCTTGCGGTCGACGATCGCGACGTACCCCTGATCGTCGATAGTGCCCATGTCGCCGGTGTGCAACCAGCCGTCGACGATGCTCTTTTTCGTCTCGTCGGGTTGCTTCCAATAACCTGCGAAGATGGAGTTGCCGCGCGCGCACACCTCGCCGACGCTGCTCCCGTCGTGGGGCAGCGGCTTGCCGTCATCGTCGAGGATCTCAATCTCGATCCCTGGGATCGGCAATCCGGCGGTGAGGCGCGCCGAGAGCGACGACGCGTTGTCGCCGTGCAGATGGGCTTTGGGGACCGCGGTGGTGAGGATTGGCGACGTCTCGGAGAGGCCGTAGCCGCAATGCACTTGCGCATCGGGCAGGCGCTCGTCGAGCGCGCGCAAGATCGCGGCGGGCGTCGCAGCGCCGCCGAACATCACTTTTTTCAGCGCGCTCA
>JAFAHD010000094.1 GCA_019237415.1 Vulcanimicrobiota bacterium | reverse complement strand
CGCGCATCTGCGCTCGGCTGACGTGCGTACGTTTGTGGAGCTTCGCGATGCGCGAAAATAACGGCGCGCGCGAGACAGTCCGCCAAGCCATGCGCTGGCTGACACCGGGCATGAAGGTCAAGCGCTGCCTCTTCCTCGCCATCGCGGGCGGCGCGCTGTTCCTCGATGGCTTCGGCCGGCTCATCGCCTCGTCGCCGTTCTTGAACTTCCACATCAACGAGTACGTCAACCGCCAGCTCATCGGCCGCGACCTGATCTCGCCCGTCACGATCGAGTGGGCCTTCATGCTCGTCGGGCTGACCGCCGTGTATCTCGGCATCCGGCAGTGGATGCGCTCGATCGTTTCGGCCGTGAGTCCGCGCGACGAGCACCGCCTGATCGACGTCGTGTACGAACGCCGCCACCTCGCGCGCGGCTGCCGCATCGTCGCGATCGGCGGCGGCACCGGCTTGTCGACGCTGCTGCGCGGCCTCAAAGAATACACCTCGAATTTGACGGCGATCGTCACGGTCGCCGATGACGGCGGTTCGAGCGGCAGGCTGCGCCACGAGCTCGGCGTGTTGCCGCCTGGCGACATCCGCAACTGTTTGGTGGCGTTAGCCGACAACGAATCGACGATGGCCGAGTTGTTCCAGTACCGGTTCAATGAAGGCGACGGCCTATCGGGCCACTCGTTCGGCAACTTGTTCTTGGCAGCGATGTGCGGCATCGCCGGCAATTTCGACAGCGCGATCAAAGAGAGCAGCCGCGTGCTTGCGATCAGAGGCCGCGTGCTGCCATCGACGCTGAGCGACGTCGCGCTCGAGGCCACGCTGGCCGACGGCTCGGTCGTATGCGGCGAGAGCGCGATCTCGCAGACGTCATCACCCATCGTATCGGTGCGCTTGATCCCCGAGAATTGCGAACCGCTCGATGAGGCCATCGAGGCGATTTTGGGAGCCGACGCGGTCATACTCGGACCCGGCAGCTTGTACACGAGCGTCATGCCCAATCTGCTCGTGCCCGGCATCGCCGAGGCGATCGAGCACTCGATGGCGTTCAAGATCTACGTCTGCAACATCATGACGCAGCCGGGTGAGACGGACGGCATGACGGCGGCCGATCACGTGCGCGCCTTGCTGCGCGGCACCGGGCGCCAAGTCTTCGACTACGTGCTGGTCAACGTCGAACAGCCCCACCGGCTGCTCAAACGCTACGAGTCCGAGCGCGCCTTCCAAGTCCGCCCGGATGTCAAAGCGGTTTCAGCGATGGGCGTGACGCCGATCTACGGCAAGTTCGTCTCTGAGACGCAGCTCGTGCGCCACGACGCCGACCGGCTTGCGCAAAGCTTGATGAAGCTCATCGTCGACAAGATGGAAGGCCGCGGCGTGCCCAACGACGTGCCCCAGATCGTCGGCGGCCAAGCCACCGCGCGCTAGCGCGAGTCGAGCTGATCGGCCGGGCGCGAAGCCTCGGCGAGGATCTCTTCCGGCAGGCGGCCCTTTTGCAGCTCGCGGATACCGCCTTCGACGACCAGCGCCGATGCCGTCGCCATGGCGACGCGCTTGCCGCCGGCGTCGTCGATGTTGCACGAGCTGACGCGCAGGCGCCGGCCGCGATGATTGACTATTCCTTCAAGCATGAAGTCTCCCGAGTTGATGGTGGCCGGCCTTGTGAACCGGATGTGCATGTCCAATGTGGCGAAGACGTCGCCGGCGCTCAGCGTCGAATACACCGCAGCGCCCATCGCGAAGTCTGCCGCCCACGCGAGCAGTCCGCCGTAGATAGCGGGCCCGCCATTCGAGAACCAAGCCGAGGAAGGCAGCGTGCCCATAAGGCGGCCGTCGGCGACCGAGTTGAAACGAAACCCCGTCAGTTGCCAGATCGGAAAGACCTTCTTCTCCTCGATCGCCAAGCGCTGCAGCTCGATGGGAATCCCATTCATGATCTGATCGAGCGTGAAAAGCCGGCTTTCGGGCGCCGGACGTGCGTATGGATCGGCAGAATCCGAAGGCCCGATATCAGGCGGCGGATAGTCCGCGTGCGGGTCGACGGGTACGTCTGCGATCAGACATCGGGTGCTACCGAACGCGAGCAGCCTGCCTTCGTGATCGGTGATTTGAATGGTCGACAATCCCACTTGGTTTCCGGAGTGAACCGTTTCGGCACGGCCGATCATGTTTGTGGTTTTCCTAGTCATCGGGCGCACGAACGACATGGTCAGCTCGGACGTCGTGACCGTCTTGCCTGCGGGCAACGTCGTCCAAATGGACGCGGCAAGGGGGGCATCGGCGAACAGCGCATAGACGCCGCCCCAATACAAGCCGAAGCCGTCCTCCAGCCATCGCGTGACCGGCATCGTGAACGTCGCCTTGCCGAGACCAGCATCGGTCGGCCGCATGCCGAGAAGCCGAAACATGGGAGGGGCCGCGAGTTCGCCGCGAATGTACCGTCGAAACGTTTCCAATCCGGGCCTCTGGAACGCCCGCAGATCTCCGATCGCCCCTCTGACGGGTTCGTTCAAGTGGCTCATCTATTTCATGTCCTCGCGCAGCCGCTTCGCGAGGTTGAACGCGGCGTCTTCCGTTAGCGAGGCTGCATGGCGCATCGATTCCTGAATGGACATGCCCTGAGGTTCGATTGCGACCGCCTCTCGGATTCCCATCTCCTCGAGTTCGTCCGGCGTCGTCGTCACCGTGCCCGCGATCGCGACGACCGGTATCCCCCGAGCGCGAGCCGCCTGCGCCACCGCATACGGCGCCTTCCCGCTCAGCGTCTGTTTGTCGAGGCGCCCCTCGCCCGTCACGACGAGATCGGCGCCCGTGAGATGATCGGCAAAGTGCAACACGTCGAACACCAGATCCGCGCCCGGGCGAAGCTGTGCTCCCGCAAGCGCGAGAAATCCGCCTCCGAAGCCGCCCGCGGCCCCGGCACCCGGAACGTCACGCACGTCGACGCCGGTCGTCTTCGCGGCGACCATCGCGAACTGCGTGAGCGCCGCGTCCAACTCCGCGACTTCGGCCGGCGACGCGCCTTTCTGCGGTCCGTAGATCGCCGAGGCTCCGTTGGGGCCGACGAGCGGATTCTTGACGTCGCATGCGATCTCGATCGTGACGCCGGCAAGCCGCGCCTCAAGATCTCCCGTATCGATGTGCCGCAAGCGGATGAGCGCGGCGCCGCCCGGCGGCAGCTCTTCTGCATCGGCGTCCAGGAAGCGGGCGCCAAGCGCGCGCAAGGCGCCGACGCCTGCATCGTTGGTCGCGCTGCCGCCGATCGCGACGATGACTCGGCGCGCGCCGGCCTTGAGCGCCGCAGCGATCAGCTCGCCGGTCCCACGCGACGTCGAGGTCATGGCGTCGTTGGTGCCGGGCGCCACCAATGCGAGGCCGCTTGCGCGCGCCATTTCGACGACGCCCAGCGAGTGCGCGTCGATCAAACCGTATGCGGCGCGCACGGGCTTGCCATCCGGGCCGGTGACCGTCTCTTCGATCTCAGTGCCGTGCAGCGAGGTTACCAGCGCGTCGAGCGTTCCGTCGCCGCCGTCGGCCACTGGAATCAAATCGTACGTCGCATCGGGGAACACGCGCCGGAAACCGGCTTCGATGGCTCGTGCGACCTCGATGCCGCGCAGACTTCCCTTGAACTTATCCGGCGCGATGACTATGCGCGTGTGAGGACCTCGGGGTTGAGCGCGTTGGGTGGCGCCTTGCCTTCGAAGAAGGCGACCACGTTGTTCGCAGCCATCTCAGCCATCTTGCCGCGCGTCGCGTAACTCGCGCTGCCGATGTGCGGCAGCAGCACTACGTTTTCAAGTTCGACAAGACCGGGGGACAGCTTCGGCTCGTGCTCGTAGACGTCAAGGCCGGCTGCGGCGATCGTGCCCGAGCGAAGCGCCACGACCAGTGCCGCCTCGTCGATCACCGGTCCGCGCGAGGTGTTGATGAGGCACGCAGTAGGCTTCATCTTGCCCAACGTCTGCGCGTTGATCAAATGCTTCGTCCCGGGGAGCAGCGGGGTGTGCAAGGTGATGAAATCCGATTTCGCCAGCAGCTCGTCGAACGGCACGCGGGTCGCGCGTAGCTCGCGCTCGACCTCTGGCGGCGCAGGGAACTCGTCTGAATAGAGCACCTTCATATCGAAGCCAACCGCGCGGCGCGCCACGCCGCGCCCAATGCGCCCAAAGCCGACGATGCCCAACGTCGCATGGTGAACGTCGTGGCCGAGCAGCTGCATGATGCCCCAGCCTCCCCACGTGCCCGTGCGCATCAGGCGGTCGCCTTCGGCCAGCCTGCGCGCCGTGCATAACAGCAGCGCAAACGCAAGATCGGCGGTCGTATCGTCCAGCACGCCCGGCGTGTTGGTCATGACCACGCCGGCTCGAGTGCCCGCCGCGACATCGAGATTATCGAACCCGACCGCGACGTTGGCGACGATGCGCACGGTCGGGGCAGCCGTCAGAACTTCGCCGTCGACCTTCTCGGTCAACAGACAGACGAGAGCCTCTGCGTCCTTGCAGCCGCGGATGAGCTCGTCACGCGTCGGCGCGCGGTCATGCGGCCAGATGGCCGGACTTGTGTGCTTTTCGAGCACGCTGAGGCCTGCGTCGGGGATGACGCGGCTGACGAACACGCGGGGCTTGGCGCTCACGGCCGCCCTTACGCCAGCGCGGCGTTCTTCGAGCGGCCGCTATAGCCGAGTTTGGCCGAGATCTCTTGCGCTGCGGCGACGACGTGCTTGATGACGCGGTCGCGCGGCAACTGCTGTTGTCCGAACTTGGGCACGGCCACGGAAATTGCGGCGACCGGACGGCCGGAATAGTTGAAAAGCGGCGCGCCGACGCAGTAGAGCCCTTCTTCGGTCTCTTCGTTATCCTCGGCATAGCCCTGGCGGCGCACTTTTTCGAGTTCCTGGCGCAGCGCTTCGGGATCGGCGATCGTGTTCTTCGTGTAACGCGCGAGCGGCTTGCTCGCGATGATGCGATCGATCTCAGCGCGATCGAGATGCGCGAACAACGCCTTGCCGATGCCGGTCGAATGCATGGGGCGGCGCGTGCCGATATCGGCGTACATCTTGACAGGGCGCCGGCCGTCGACTTTTTCGATATAGACGAGTTCGGTGTCGTCTTGAACGCCGAGGAACACCGTCTCGCCCAACGCAACGGCGAGCTGCTCGAGCACCGGCTTGGCTACCGTATGGGCTTCCATGGAACGCAGGATGCCGCAGCCCACCTCAAAGGCCTTGATCCCCAGCGAATAGCGGGCATTGTCCGGATTCCACTTCACGAAACCGCGTGCGCGGAGGGTCTGGAGGATGCGGTGGACGCTGCTCTTGGAGAGCCCGATCGCCTGGCCGAGCTCCCGGACGCCCACTTCTTTGGTTTGCGTGCCCAGATACTCGAGGATGACGAGCGCTCGATCGACTGAGTTGACCTTCGATTCACCACGCGGTTTCGTGGCGGCGGCTTCACCGGACGATATAACCACGCTCTCCTCCAACCACCTCGAGTCCGTGCGCAACGCACGGCCTGGGGAGCGCAAAGCACCGACCGTTGTTATCCGGTCGATGCTCGTCGGGACACTTCGTTACGGGACGCTCTTGGCGCACCCCCTGGCCGGTTCCTGTCTGCGAAACGCTTGGCGCTGCGGCCTTTCGCGGCCACTCCTATACGTGGACCATCGTGATGTTGAAGGGCGTCTGCTGGCCCGCCGTGACGTGCACTTGCGCGGAGTAGTCCTGATAGTTCGCCGCTGTCGCGGTGATCGTCTCAGTGACGCCCGGCGGATCGCCAGGGACGGTCGAGATCGTGTACGAGCCGTTTGATGCAGTCGTCTGGCAGTCGACGAAATCGATGCAGACCTTCGCGCTCGCGATCGGACCGCTTGACGAAGAGACGACGCCTGCCACCGATCCATAATCGCCGGTCGGACCTTGCGGTTGCGTGCAACCGGCGCACGCGAGGATCAACACGCAGAGCGCAATGCCTAATGAGCCGCGAGTCATCATGCCGCGATGGTTCCCGCGCGCATCGCGACGCGCCTGCGGCGTCATTCAGCTCGGGCTCGCGAACAGACGGCGCCCGACGAATAACGCCGCCAGTCCGCCGACGAGGAGCACACCGACGACGCCCGCGAGATCGGCAAGGCCTGAACGGCCGGCCGTCGCGCCGCCGCACACCGCTTGCACGGCCTTGCCCAACGCCAGGTCCAATCGAGCGAGCGAGCTTGACGGCATGCCGTCCGCGTGCCGCGCAGCGGCGGCGATCTGATCCGGGGTCCAGCCCGAATCATCGATGAAATCGGCGACGCGTCCGTCCGGACCGACGATCACCGTGCGCTCGTTGTGCACGATCTCGCCGCCGCTGCCTTGCACGACCGACACGCCGAGCGGCTTGGCGAACGAATCGATCATCGTGGCCGGGCCGGTCAAGACGCGCCAATTGCGGCTCTTGATGCCGTGCACGCGCGCGAAGTTCGCAATGGCCGCGACCGAATCGCGCGCCGGATCGATGCTGATCTCAAGCAGTTCGAAGCGGCCGGCCGGCAGCGCCGCCGCCAAGCGAGCGAACTTGTTGGTGAGGATCGGGCACTGATCGAAGCAATTCGTGTAGATGAAGCCGATGACGAGTGTCTTACCGGCAAACGCCGAGAACGCGACGTTCTTGCCCTCTTGATCCACGTAGCTGGCCGGCGGGAGGCGGTCCCCGATCGCGATCGTGTGCACGGGCATATCGAACGGGTTCGGTGCGGGCGATGCGCCGACGAGGGCGAGCCCCGCCGCCGCCGCGAACCCGAGGGCGATGGCTAGCCTAACCCCCCGCGAGCGTCGCGCGCTAATCGCCAGGCGCCCGTGGCGCCCGCAGGAACGCGGCGTCGTGTGGCGCGGTGCCACCGGCCGATTTCTCGTCGCGCTCGAACCGGCCGCGCTGGCGCTGTTGTTCGGGCTATTCATGCTGGGCATCGCGCATGTCTCGAACACCAAGGAACATCAAGGCTACATCTATTTCGCGTGGGTCTTCGGCCTGGGCGCGGCCGGCTTCACCCTGTACGCGGTCGCGCTGCTGGTCACGCCGATCCGCGCATTGTTGCAGACCTGGCAACCGATCTTCATCGTCGACGGTTACGTGCGCACGCGCGCGCCCGATGAGAAATCCGATCCCGGCTGCAGCGGGTACATCGCGGTCATGCTGCCCGACGGCAGCGTCGCGTGCGAGTGGCCTGCCGTCGGCGAGAGGGCGTTGCCTGACGACGTCTATCCGGCGTTCACAGAGTTCAGCGAGTTCGGCGGTATTCATAGCGTTGACGGCCGCAGCACCGGCGTGCTGCCTGAAGATTTCCCCGCGCTCGGCATCGGCGGCGCGAAGCCGCCGAAACCGAAACACTGAATCAGAGCGAGCCCGAGAGCGGGATTTTCGGCGTATCCTGGGCCGGCCAGTAATGGCTCTCACCGGCTTGAACAATCGTGATCGCGCCCATGAACACGATCATGAACAGTCCGATGACGCCGAACCATTGCACGAACGGCGGGATACCGCGGCTTTGCGGGATATCGTATTCTGACGTCTCCGAACCCTGTGCCATCGTCTACACCTTCCCCGCAATGCCGAACGCGACGGTCAGGACGATGACGCAGCCCAACGTGAGCAACGCCATCATGATCTTCGTGACCTGGTCCTCGAGCGCAGTCTTCGGCCATTCCTCATAGAGCGCCTTGACGGCGAAGTATCCCACGACGAGCGCGCCCGCGCCGGCGATGATCTTCAACAACAGCGTTGCGTCCATCATCGCCCCCTAATACACGTAGAACAGGAAGAACAGCGCGACCCAGATGACGTCGACGAAGTGCCAATACAGCGTCGCCGCCGTCAGCCCGAAATACCGGTTCTGATCGTAGACGCCGTTGCGCGCTTGCAGCAGCACCGTGATCAGGAAACACACGCCGATGAACACGTGGAAGCCGTGCATGCCGGTCAACGTGAAGAACGACGCGCCGAACACGCTGCCCCACCACGTGTCGTGCAGATGGGTGTACTCGTAGGCTTGGCCGGAAAGGAAGCCGATGCCGAGCACGATCGTCGCGATGATGTACTGCGTGAAGCGCGTGCGGTTGGCGTGGCGCCAAGCCTCCATCGCCAGATGCATCGTGACGCCCGACCCGAAGAGCACGATCGAGTTGACCGCCGCGAGGTACAGGCCCGGCCGCTCGACGCCGGCCGGCGGCCACATCGGCGACGCCGAGCGATCGTACAGATAGCTGAAGATGAACGAGCAGAACAGTATCGAGTCGCTGATGAGGAAGAACAGGAAGCCGAGCAGCCGGTGGCTTCGGACTTCTTGGTATTCGGCGTCGCTGACTTGCAGTGCGTGCGTCGCCATCGCTCTTAGGCCACCGGTTCCGTCGCCAGGTCCTGCGAGATGTTCGCATACGGCAGCGGCTTGCCGTAGTCGTACGGTCCCGAGAGCACGATCGGGATCTCGGCGAAGTTGTAGTATGGGGGCGGCGACGAGGTCATCCACTCGAGCGTGCGCGCGCCCCACGGATTGGGACCCGCCACCTTGCCTGCTTTCGCGCTGCGAAGCGCGTTGTATGCGAAGATCAGCATCGACGCCCCGAGCACGAAGGCCGAGATCGACACGAACAGGTTCGTTCCCGCGACGAAGCTGAGCAGATCGGACGAGTGGAATTGCGAGTCGTAGTATGAGACGCGGCGCTGCATGCCGAGCAGCCCGAGCCAGTGCATGGGCAAGAAGGTCGCGTTGAACGCGAGGAACATGGTCCAGAAGTGCCACTTGCCCAGCCGCTCGTCGAGCAGCCGGCCGGTCATCTTCGGCCACCAGTAGTACAGCCCGGCGAAGATCCCGAACACGCTGCCGCCGAAGAGCACGTAGTGCAGGTGTGCGACGACGAAATAGGTCGCGTGTTCGTGGATGTCGGCCGGCACAGAGGCGAGCATGACGCCCGTGACGCCGCCGAACGTGAAGCACGCGAGGAAGCCAAGCGTGAACAGCAATGGCGTGCTCAAGCGGATCTTGCCGCGCCACAACGTCGCGACCCACGAAAAGATCTTTATGCCGGTCGGAATCGCGACGGCCATAGTCAGGATCATGAACGGCAGCTGCACCCATTGCGCCAGCCCGCTTGTGAACATGTGGTGCGCCCACACCATGAATGAGACCAGACCGATCGCGACCGATGAATACGCGATCGCCTTGTATCCGAAGATCGGCCGGCGCACGAACGTCGGCAGGATCTCGGAGATGATGCCGAAGGCCGGCAGGATCATGATGTAGACCGCTGGGTGCGAGTAGAACCAGAACACGTGCTGCCACAGCACGGCGCTGCCGCCATGCGCCGGGTCGTAGAACGGCACGCCGAACACCTTTTGATTGAACAGGCCCGCGAGCGCGGCCGAGAGATTCGCGGTCGCGATCGCCGACAAGAACGCGGTGACGAGCGTCGCCCATACGAAGAGCGGCATCCGCGTCCAGGTCATGCCAGGCGCACGCATTTTGATGATCGTCACCATGAAGTTGATGCCGGTGATCGTGCTCGAGACGCCTATGAGAAAGACACCCGCGCACCACAGGGCTGTGCCTGTGGTCTCCATGCTCACCGGTGGATACTCGGTCCAGCCGGCGCGCGGCGCACCGTACAGGAAGCTCAGGAACACCAAGATGCCGGCCGGTGGGAATAGCCAGAAGCTGAACATGTTGAGCCACGGGAAGGCGACGTCGCGCGCCCCGATCATCAGCGGCATCGCGAGGTTGCCGAAGCCACCGGTGAGGACGGGGATGATCACCAGCCATACCATCGCGGTGCCGTGAATGCTATACGCCTCGTCGAAGGTCTGCGCGCTGAGCAAGGTGTTGTGCGGCTGCGTCAGCTGGGCGCGCAGCAGCTCGGCGAGCAGTCCGGCGAGGACGAAGAACAGGCCGGCGGTGATGAAGTATTGGACCGCGATCACCTTGTGATCGAAGCTGATCACGTACTTGGCGATGAAGCCCTGCGGCGGCGGATGGATATGCGCGTGGCTGGCTTCTTGTTGGAGTTCTGAGATCGCGCTCGACACCGTTGTTCTTCTTCCTCTACTTATGAAGCGACTCGAGATATGCGACGAGGTTCGCGATATCTTTGTCGGTGAGCCCGTTGACCTGCATGTTGGGCATGGTGCCCAAGTCGCCCGTCGCGCCGTGCTCGATGATGTCGGCGACGTCGGCGTCGTTCGCCGGCTTGCCGGTGACCAAGTTCGCGTGGTTGGGATCGTGGAACAGGTTCCCCAAGCCCGGGCCGACCTTGCGCATGTCAAACGAGCCGGTCCCATGGCAGACCGTGCACTTCGCCGCAAACGTCTGGCCGCCGGCAGCGGCGTCCCCGCGTGTGAACGCGATCGGCTTCTGGTTCGCAGCGCCGGCCTGCGCCGTGCGCTGATCGGCGAACCACTTGTCGAAGTCCGCCTGCGACTCGACGACGACTTTGCCGACCATGTCTGGATGACCGAGCCCGCAGAACTCGGTGCAGATGATGCGATACGTGCCGATCTGGGTCGGCGTGATGTGGATGGGCACGATCATGCCGGGGATCATGTCCTGTTTCACCCGGAACTCCGGCACCCAAAACGAGTGGATGACGGCGTGTTGGATGTCCGGTTCGGTGGACGTGAGGTCGATCGTCACCTGTTTGCCGACAGGCAGGTGCATCTCGTTGTCGACGGACTGCGAAAGTCCGGGATACCGGAACTCGTAGTAGAACTTGTGGCCGATCACCTCGATCGTCGCGACGCTCGCCGCGCTTGCCATGTAGTACTTCGGCAACACGACGTAGCTGATGACTCCCAAGATCAGCATGAGGATTGATGGGATGATCGTCCAGGCGGTCTCGAGCGCCGGTTGGTCGTGGATATCCGAGCCCACAGCCATCAGATCGTCGCCCTTGCGCGTGTGATAGCGCCAGGCGAAATACACGATGTAGCCGATCACGTAGACCATGATCGGCACGCCGAAAAACGCCATGAAACGGAAGATGAAGTCGATATCTTTGGAGACTGAGGAGGCTTCGGCCAGATACTGGTCGATCGGGAAGATGACGACGCCCCACATCAGCAAGCCGCTGATGACGGTCAAGATGAGCGTCACCGACCAGAACTCCATATCGAGCAACGGCGGTTTGCGCGTCTGGTTCAAGAGGATCGGTCTCCCGAGCCTGCGCTTACACGGGCGTGCGAAGCCATCCTCGCGCGCTGTGATGGTTTTGACACATTGCCGAAGGTGGGAATCGAACCCACATGAGGGGTGACCTCGCGCGATTTTGAGTCGCGTGCGTCTGCCAGTTCCGCCACTCCGGCG
>JAFAHD010000125.1 GCA_019237415.1 Vulcanimicrobiota bacterium | reverse complement strand
CAAAAACGGCATTGTCCGCGAGGATCACGTTCGGCGCGACATCATTGTTTGTAAGGTCTACACCGGTATCAATTATTGCGATTTTGACGCCGGTGCCCATTTGACTGAACCACGCCTCTGGCATCCAGGTCACGTACATGTCCCATTGCACCGGCGTCGTCTGTGGTCCAACGCAAATCTGTGAATTCAACCCAAAAAACGGATCGTTCGGAATAGTCTCGTTCTGTGTATACAAGGCCACAATCGGTTTGGCATCCGCGATACCGGCCTGTCCGCGTAAGTTCTCCGCGAACGCCTCGGGGTCGGCGCCTTGTGGGATCTCAACAGCTGAGTATCCGCTGGCGTTAGCGCCCGTTACGCGTTTTGCGGAGACGCGCGTGAGAGACTGATCGGCATCTGACTCGCTAGAAAGACGCGCGAGAATCTTCCCACGCATGTATTTGTCTCGGTAGACGCGTTGAGGGAAGCGCTTAGCAAAACCCATAGCTGCCATCGACATCGGGCGCCGGGCTACTGCCGCGGGTGGCCCACCAGGGCATCCAACGAGCGGCGTTGCGGTCGGCACAGGTGTTGCCGTCGCCGGAGGTTGCGTAGGGCCGCCGCCATAGCCGCCACCGCCGCCACCCGCGCACGCGGCGATCAAAGCTGCGATCGTGGCAAGCGAACCTGCGCCAATCCAAAGACGCATTCGAGACCTACGAAGGTGGCTATTCATGGCTCGGGCCCTCTTTTCGAGGTCTACCCGGTTCCACGTGCTCCACGCGCGCCCTTTGAGCGCACGCGTCAATACGCCGCGCCTTCACGCTATTTTCATGAGCGCGTCGACTTTACGTGTGCGAGAGCGTGCGAAATGCGTTGACGCGTCCGGCGCCCTGTTTGACGCCGGCGCCGATGTCGTCGGCGTACAGCTGCAGCAGCTGCTTGACCGTCGCTGGGTTGACCCCGGGGTTCTTGGCGATCATCAGCGCTGCGACGCCCGACACGTGCGGCGTTGCTTGTGACGTCCCCGCGATCAGCACGCCGGTGCCCGGGAACTGGTGGGCCGTCGTCGAGTAGTTGTTCGTGATCCACTGCAGGTAGTCGCACAGCGGCGCAACGCCGCATGACTGCTGCGCGTGGCTCGGATCGCCGCCTGGCGCGACCAGCGTGAGTCCGTCCCCGTTGCTGCCCCAATTGGAGTAGGATGCGATCCGTTCGGTGGGCACCGCTGGGTTGGTGATGTCGTCGATCGCGCTCGCGCCGACTGCGATCGTTCCAGTGCAGTCCGCAGGTACGTCTAAGGAGCTGGTCCCTTGGTTCCCGGAGGCCACCACGACGACAACGCCGGCGCCGAGCGCCGAATTGATCGCGTTCTGCTCCGCGTTGTCGCAGACGCCTGGGGCCCCGAGGCTCAAGTTGATCACCTTGGCGCCATGCGCGACCGCCCAGCCGATGCCGGCGGCGATATCGAGATTGCTCGAGCCGGGCGTCGGGTTGCCCGGACCTGGCGTCGGGAAGACGCGCACCTCGATCAGATCCGTGTCCCAACCGACTCCCGCAAAGCGCGTCGCGTTATTTGTGACGGATGCGGCGATGCCGCTGACGTTGGTGCCGTGCCCGTCCATGTCTTGGGCAGTCGCGGTCTTATCTTGCGCGCCGCCGCCCAGATCGAAGACTGCGGAGTCGACGACCTTCCCGCATACATCGACGTTGTTCGCGTCGTAACCGGTGTCGATGATCGCGATGGTGACGCTTGCACTGCCCTTCCAGCTATCCCACGTCGCGGGCATCTGGATGTAGTACATGTCCCACTGCGTCGTCGTGGTCAGCGGACCCGTATATGGCGGCGCAGCGCCGAACGCGGGATCGTTTGGAATCGTGTTCTGCGTGTAACGCGCAAGCAACGGCTGCGCGTCTGCGATGCCGCGCGTGCCCGCCAGCTGCGCTGCCGCGGCAACCGGGCTTTGCGATTCGGGAATGGCGTACACCGCATAGCCGGAGGCGGCTGACGGATGAACCTGGATCGCCTGCAACCGCGCGAGCGCCTGCCCGACTTCCGGTTCGGTGCCCGTGCCGGTGAACTTCACCGCGATCTTACCGCTGATGTACGCGGGAGGGGGAATGCGAGACGGCACCCGATGCCCGAAGGTCAGCATCTCGCTTGCGACCGATATGTCTTGCGCGCCCGGGTTGCAGCCGATGAGCGGTGTTGGGCCGCCGCTCGGCGAGCCTGACGTGGCCGAGCTGCTGCACGATCCGATCGCGCACGCCGCCGCGATCAGGCCGATTGCCGAAAAGATGGCTGCGTACTTGCCGTTCATCGTTTGCTTGCTTGTCCTTGCGCCGTCAACGCGGCCTCGTGCGCTGCTCGGTGCAGTTCGTAGTACGCGACGTCGACGTCGTAGTAGCGGCGCATGCCGGCGTACTGCAGACCGGTTTTCTCCAACACGCGGCGCGAGGCGCCGTTGTTGGGTCGCGCGATGCCGACGATCATCTCCAGATCCGTCGTCGCAAATCCGAATTCGACGACGGCGCGCGACGCTTCGGTCGCGAAGCCTGCGCCCCAATGCTTCTCGCCGAGCGCATATCCGACTTCGATGAGATCGCCCTTGTCGAGGCGCTGCAGCACGACGTGGCCAAGCAGCTCGCCGCTCGCACGGTTGACGACCGCCCAAAAGCGGTCGCGCGGATCGCGCTGCGGGCTCGTCAACCGAGCCCAGGTCGCGAGCGACTCTTCGCGCGAGCGAGGTTCGCCGCTTGCGGACAGCCAGTACATGACGGCGCGTTGCGAAAGAACCGCATCGTAATACGGTTCGAAGTCGGCTTGTGCGAGGCTGCGCAGCGTCAAGCGCGCGGTCTCGATCGTCGGGGGCATCAGCGCACGGCCTTCCTTAAAGGCGTTCTTTCAGATCAATGCTCACAACGTCACCGGCCTGCTTGCCGATTATCTGGCGGATTTCCGCTTTTATGGGCAGCATGTGCGTGCCGTCTCCCAGCGCCATGAACGAGCTGCGGAACTGGTGGCCGTCGATCGTGCCGCGCACCTTGACCAGCCCCCGCGTTCCGAAGAACTTGACCGAGCCGGGCATGACGAGATACGTCCAACCGCCTGGCGAACCAGAGTGCTTCAACTTCGCCCGAAACTTCTTGTTCAGCGACTGCTTCACGCCCGAGCCGTCTTCCACAGCATGCTCAGCGCCGCGATCGCCGCGCGTCGCTGGATCATCTCGCGATCGCCCGGGAGCATCAACTTGCGGACTTCGGCTTGTGGATCGGGTCCCGTCAAGGCGACGTACACGAGCCCGACCGGCTTCTCTTCACTCCCGCCGCCCGGCCCGGCGATGCCGGTGACGGCGATCGCGCACGTGGAGCGCAGGTGCGCTTTCACGCCCACGGCCATCGCCGTTGCGACCTCCTCGCTCACGGCGCCGTGTTGCTCGATGAGGTCGGGAGCGACGTCGAGGAAATCGAGTTTGGCCTCGTTCGCGTATGAGACGACGCCGCCCAAGTAATAATCCGATGCGCCGGCGACGCTGGTGAGCATAGAGGCGATCAAGCCACCGGTGCACGACTCGGCAGTCGCCAAAGTCCACGCGCGCGCCCGCAGCAGATCGCCGACGACGTGCTCGATCGGCCCGCCGTCGACCGCATAGATGCAATCCGGCAAGCGCTCCCGGACGAGCGGCTCGAGTTGATCGAGCATGGCGATTGCAGCCTCGCGGTTCGCGGCCTTGGCCGTCAGCTTGACGTCCACTTGCCCGAAATGCGCGAGCACTGCGATGCTGGGGTTCACGCCCGCGTGAAAGAGGTCGGCGATGCGGCTGTCAAGATCGGATTCGCCCAGCCCGATCGTATTGAGCACTCGCGTCACGATCGTCGCAGAGACGTCGTACTTCGCGAGCAGCCACGGGACGACTTGGTCCGAGATCATCGCCTTCATCTCGCGCGGTACGCCCGGCACCGCGATGACGGCGCGCCTTCCTTCTTCTACTATGAAGCCGGGCGCCGTGCCGAAATCGTTGTCGAGCACGACCGCGCCTGCGGGCATGAGCGCTTGACGGCGGTTGTTCTCCGCCATCGGCCGGCCGAGGCGCGCGAACATCCCCTTGATGCGCTCGAGGCTATGCTCGTGCAGCTCGAGCGGCCGCTTCGTCGCCTCTGCGGCAGCCTCGCGCGTGAGGTCGTCGACCGTTGGGCCGAGGCCGCCTGCGACGATCACGCAATCAGCCCGGTCGATGGCTTCGCGAATCGCCGTCGCGATGCGAGCGGTGTTGTCGCCGACCGACGTCTCGCGGTGGACGTCGATGCCTGCATCGGCGAGCGCCTTGGCGATGAACGTCGTGTTCGTGTCGACCAGCTGTCCGAGCAGCAGCTCGGTGCCGACCGTGATGATCTCGGCGGTCGCCACCTCGTGTTACTTGATCGCGCCGGGCTTGGGCTCGAGCAGCTCGACAACGATGCCGTTCGGGTCCTCGATCATGGCGAGCGCGCGCGTGCCGCCCGGGGACTTCTTGGGCTCCTTGACGATCTTCACGCCGTCGCGGCGCAAGCGCTCGACGAGGTCGGCCAGCGAACCGTCGATTTCGAGCGCCAGATGCTCGTACCGGTTGCCGAGCTCGTATGGCGGGTGCCCTTCGAGATCGTAGACGAGCTCGATGTACGCGTTCCAATCCTTGCCGACGAATGCCATGTCTGCGTTGCCCGGATAGTGCGCTTTGTCGAGCAGCGTCAAACCCAGCTTCTTGGTGTAGAAGTCGATCGTCTGGTCCATGTCGTTGACGAAGATCGACGTGTGGAGGTAGCGTGCCATCGATCGATTCCTTCTACTTGGCGGGTTTGGGAGTTTGCAGGACGTTGTTCAGCGTTTGGTTCGGCGTCACGTACAGGAGCCTGTGTGGATAATCGAAGTACACGTCGAAGTAGAGCAAGAACGACTGTCCCATGATACCGTCACTGTCCTCTTGAGACATTTCGAATTCGGGAACGTGGTACGTCACGTACGCGAGCACGTCGCCGAACGTGAAGCCGCCGAACTGCACCGAACCGATGTAGTACTGCGCGACCGGCACGTACCCGCCCATGAGCGGAAAGAAACGCCGGGCGAACACGTTCTTATTCGGATCGGGCGTGCCGTTGAAATGCGCGTTCGCGAAATGCGAGAACACGAGCAACATGTCGTACGATCCGGTATCGACGATGACGTTCTGCGCCGTCGCGTTTCCGACCACACACGCCACCATCGGCACGTAGTCGTCAAGGGTCGCTTCGATGGGTTGCGCGCCAGGCGGTGCCACGAACGAGGAGGGGTCGTAAGCGTCAACGGTCCCGTGAACGTAGTCGATCTTGAGCACTGCGCCCTTGATGAAGTCGTAGCCGAGCAGCCCGACGACCTTTGTCGTTTCATCTGGATAGTCTTCGACATCGGCGGTCTCGACGATCGCGTTGTGCATCCGAAGCTGTCCGATGTCGATTTCAGGGACCATCGCATGGAGTTGCTCGTTGTCCGGCCCCAGATGACCAACCGGCGTCAAGCCGAGTTCGCTCGCGACGGTGCGATCGAGCACGATTCCGGACGAACCTGAGTCGAGCAGCAGATCGAGGCCGCGTCCAGCGATCGTGATGCGAATGACGACGCGGCCCGATCCTTGCGCGATATGGGCGGGCAAACGCGTCGAGCTGACCGACGCGGGGAACTCGACCAGCGTGCGGCTTTTCGGAATTTGGAGGGCTTCGGGGGCGATCGCGTCGTTGTAGCGGCGCGAAGTGAGGTCCTCATCCGTCGCGGAGCTAGAATATATGAAGTGCACGTGGTTCGCGAGGGTCACACCATCGACTGACTGATATCGTGTGAACTCCATCCTATATGGCACACTGCCAAACTCGACCGCCTGATCGAGCAGTCCCGAGGTTTTGTCGAAGAACAGCCACGTCCGCGGTCCGTCCTCGGGAGTGACTTCGACGACGTACGATGATGGTACAGCAACCTCGCCGAGCAGCCTCGCACCGGGTAAACGCGCGATGCGCCAGAGCAGGCCAAAGTTTGCGTATGCTTCTTGGTGGATGCCTTTGATGAGCGTCGTCTCGCCGTTGTAGTTCTGCTCCCAGCGCTGACCTTGATAGGCCCCGTAACGCAGCGTCATATCCGATTGCGTCGTCGTGACCGTGTAGTCGTTGCCGATCGACTGCATTGTGCCAAGCGCGGTACCGCTCTTGGAGGTGACGGTAAATGTTTCGGTCGTGCTGTGCACGGGCTGCTGCGGATGCCCGAACGCCTTATCGGCAGCGGCGACGACGTCCGTCAATGACGTAGTGGTCTTCATGAACCCAGGCGGTGACGGCAGAGGAGACGGCTCGGCCGCTGCAGATGCATCGGGTGCAAACGCTTCGAACGCGGCGACGAGCAGCGCGATGACACAAAACGTCGCAGACATCGGCGTTCTCAGTGCGGCTTTCGCTTGCGGGTGCGTCGCGCGAGAACGCTCAGCTCCCAGCGGTAGCCATCCGGGTCGCGGAACCACAGCCCCACGTTCTTCGAGCCTTCGGCCTCGGGGCCGATTTCGTCGCCCGGATCTTCCAGGGCGACGCCTTTGCGCTTCAGTTCGGCGAGCGCCGATTTCAATGCGGCCATGCTTGGGAGATGGAACGAGACGTGATCGATCACTTCCGGATGCGGTTCGCCTTTGATGAGCACGATGGAGACGTCCTTCGAGCCGATGACGACTCCTCCGGGGAAGTCAAAGGCCTTCTTCACATTGAGGGTGTCGATCCACCAACGCGCGCTCTTGTGCGGGTCGCGGACGGTGATACCGAAATGACCGACGGTTCCCAGCTTTAAGGGCATCGTGTATGCTCCGTTTCGATCAGTAGTCGACAGGGCGCAGATAGAATTCGTTGATCGCCGTGGTCGAGATGAGTGCGGTCGTCGCGAGGTGGCGCTTCCAATGCGTGGCGTCGACGCGGCGCTTGACGAGTTCGACTTGGGCCCGCGGATAGCCGGCACCGATGATATCTTCCACCGAGTACCCCATGAGCAAACGATTGAGGATCTTGTCCGCCTGCAGGTAGCTAATACCGAGGTCCTCTTCATCCGTCTGTCCGCGGATGAGATCTGCGGTTGCGGGCTTGTCGACGATCACGTCCGGAACGCCGAGGTGGCGCGCGAGCGCCCAGACCTGGGTCTTGAAGAGATCGCCGATCGGATTGATCGGCGGCGAGTCATCGCCGTGCCAGGTGAAGTAGCCGAACATCCGCTCCGTCTTGTTGCCGGTGCCGACCGGCAGGCCGTTGATCTTTGCAGATTGGTCGAAAAGCACGATCATGCGCATGCGCGCCATGACGTTGCCGCGACGAGTAGCGCTCGCTTCGGATTCTTGCGCGAGATAGCCGTCGACCGCGTCGCTGATGTCGATCAGTCCTTCGTTGATTCCCGTCTTGCTGATGACCAATCCCGCGTGTTCAAGGCTCTCGACGCTTGAGGTGCGATAGGGCATGCGCACGCCCAGCACGTGCTCGGGGCCGAGCGCCCGCGCGCACAAGTACGCGACGACCGCGGAGTCAACGCCGCCGGACACGCCGACCACCGCGTCGTTGATGCCGCGTCGGCGGACCAGTTCGTCGCGGATGAATTCGGTGAGCCAGCGTTCGACCAGCGCGGCGTCGATCGTCGGCGTGTCGTCGCGCGGCGGCGCCGTCAGCATCGTGTAGGCCGTTGCCGGCTCAGCGGTCTTCATCGACGCGACTTCTTCTGTCTTGCACGCGCCCTCACGGGCGTGGCGCGGCCGTTATGCGCCGGCTTGCGCGCCGATTTGACGCGCTCTTCGCCCTCGGCTGCGAGCAGCGCTGGGATGAGTTCGGGCAAGTTCGATTCGAGGTCGCCTAACGCGGGCAGCGCGGCACGCGCGACCGCGACATCTTCGAGGTCGACGCGCGCCCGCAGGATCGCGGCGCCCGTGACCGGCGCTTCGGCGCGCAGGTCGCCGAACGGTCCGACGAGGCGCGAGCCTCCGGTGAATCCCTTGCCGCCTTCGAAACCGGTCAGGCCAGCATACGCGATGAACACGCCATGTTCGGAGGCCGCGACGCGAATGATCTCGCGCCACAGGCTGACGTTGGCCGGTTCGAAACCTTCCATGCCGCGGCCCGGCGAGGCGCTTGGGATGTAGATGATCTGCGACCCGCGCAGCGCGGCGACGGTGGTCGCTAGCGAATGGCACGCATCTTCGCAAATGAGGATCGCGGCGCGGCCATGCGTCGTGTCGAACACGCCGATGTTGCGCCCGCGCGAGACGAATCGTTCCTCATCGAAGACGCCGTACGTCGGCAGGAACAGTTTGCGGTGGACGTGACGCAACCGGGGCTGCGGGCCGAGCGTAGCGTACAGCGCGCTGTTGTAGAGCTTGTCGTTCTCATCGATCTCGTAGAAACCGAGGACGACGTCGAATGACGTGCGTTTCGGGGCGCGTTGCCGCGCGAAACGCTGCAGCGCGCTGAAGACCTTACGAGCCGGCATGCTCACGTCGCGCACGCCGCCCTCGACGAAATAGCCGGAAAGCGATGCCTCGGGGAAGATGACGACCGCGGGAAATTCGCCGCGCTGTTCTGCGAGGGCCGCGAACGCGTCGCCGACCGACGCGAGGTTGGCTTCGACCTCGCCCTTGCGGGGCGCGAATTGGACCAGCGCGATCTCAAATTTGGTGCCGGATGCCATCGCTCAGGTAAGGTTCTTGACCGGCATGCGCGGGCCCCGCGCCTGCGCGGTGCGGGTGGCCCGTGCGCGGTGCTGGAAAGGAACTTTTGCCCGCTGCGCCAGCGTTTCTGGATGCAGATGGCTTGACCATGAGGAGCAGGGTGGCGATGAAGCTTGAGAGGATCGCGTTACTTGTCGCGTTGATGCTCGCGCCGTTCGTCGCGTTCGCGGGCGGAACGGGTGCGGATGCGTCCGTCGTCGCGCTCGCGTCACCGACTGCGACGCCCACGCCCAAACCGCCGACTCCGACGCCCACGCCGGTGCCCACGGCGACGCCTTCGCCGACGCCGTCTCCGACGCCCAGCCCCACGGCGAGTCCGACTCCGTCACCGTCGCCCACTCCGTCACCGACCGCTCCCCCGACGCCCGCGCCGACGCCGTCGCCGCTTCCCACGGCAGCGCCGAGCCCCAGCGCGTCTCCAGTGCAGCCCCTCTTGGTGCCGCAGTCCACCCCGGGAGCGTTGACGCCGACGCGGCCGCCAACGCCTGCGCCGCCGCGCGGTGCGCAACGCGCGTCGCTCAGCACGACGAACAACACGACCGTGCACTACGTCAATCCTCAGTGCGGCACGAACCCGACGAACGCGGTCCAACCGCTGCTCCAACCGGGAGAAGTGCTGGTCGGTTGGAATTTCTCGCAGGGCGCGCGCTGCGGGATCATCTATCGATCGGGGATTTGGTTCCGCGACATCGCCAAGTCGGCCAGCGTCGTCGATGCGACGCTGACCTTCTACGTGTCGCGCAGCCAATCGTCGGCGCAAGGCAATCCGTTGACCGGCAATGTCTCGTGCACCGCGGAGCTGCAGACCGCGAGCGCGATGTGGATGAACAACCCGAACAATCCGAACGCGCTGTTGGGGACGCCGTATCTCACCTTCCCGGCCGATCGGCCGAACGACACGGAGACCTTCGGTCCGTTCACGATCAGCAACGGCATGTTCATCAGCGTCGATGTGACCCAGGCCGTGCGTCAATGGGCCGCGGGCACGCAGCCGAACTACGGCTTCGTGCTCGTGCCTGCGCAATCGAATTTCTCGGGCGGGGCCGGCCGTTGTTTCTCCGCGTACAACGGGTTTACGCTGACGGTGGACACGAAATAATGCGGCTCGGATTTGTCGCCGGACTGCTCGCCGGAGCCTAGCGCTCGAATCGCTGTCCCGGGCCCCAAGCGTCGAAGGTGTTGTCCCCAGTTTCAAGCCGGCCTGGGGATAGTTTCTGCGGGAATCAG
>JAFAHD010000017.1 GCA_019237415.1 Vulcanimicrobiota bacterium | reverse complement strand
GTTCGGGTACGCCATCTTGTACGGGCAGCGATAACAGGTCGCATACGGCAGGTGATGCACGTCCGGGATGTTCGAGGTGAAGCGCGCGCGCTGTGCGAGCTTGCTGGCGGTGAGCGAATTCGCGCCCATCGTCCGGCCGTGGAACGCACCGATGAAGCCGATCAAGCGCTTGCGCGCCGGGTTGTTCCAGCGCGTCGCCTTGAGCGCGGCCTCGTTGGCCTCCGTGCCGCTGTTGCACATGAAGACTTTTCTGCCGCCGACGCTTGGCACGAGTTTCGCCAGCCGTTCGACGACGCGCGCTTGTAATGGCGAATAGAAATCCGGGCTGTTGATGAACAGCCAGCGATCGGCCTGATCGCTGATCGCTTTGACCACGTCGGGATGGCAGTGTCCGGTCGCGGTGACCATGCCGCTGGTGAAGTCGAGGAAGACATTGCCGTCGACGTCCTCGACCATGAGTCCGCGCGCATGCTTGACGACGATCGGCGCGGTTTTCGTGCCGGTCGTGTCCACGCGTTGTTCGATGCCGACGGTTTTCGCGCCGATGGGACCCGGCAATCGATAGGTCGGGATGCCCTGTTTGGTTTTCTCGAGCACGGCTGGATATATTTCCACCTGGTAAATGATGAATCTTGCCCGCGCACGAATCGGCTGCCATGGCGTGGACCGAACGGCTTACGCTCGCGGAGCGTGCCGCGCGCGCGGCGGGCGAACTGCTCCGAACCAGGTTCGGCCGGCACTTGCTGATCCGTTCGAAAGGCGTACGATCCAATCTCGTGACCGACGCCGATACGCAAGCCGAGGCCTTGGTCCGTGCGATGATCGCACGTCAATTTCCCGACGATGCGGTGCTCGGAGAAGAAGAAGGACTGCGCGGCGCGGGCAGCGCCCGCTGGATCATCGATCCGCTCGACGGCACGACCAACTTCACCCACGGGTATCCATTCTTTTCGGTGTCGGTCGCATACGAAGCCGATGGCGCAGTGGTGCTCGGCGTGGTGTACGATCCGATGCGCGATGAGCTGTTCGTCGCGCAGCGGGGCGAACCGTCGCGCTGCAACGGCGGCGCGATCGGCGTTTCGAAGACGGCGCAGTTGCGCGACGCGCTGCTCGTCACCGGCTTTCCACCGTTTGCGGGTGGCGAACCGCCGAATCTCGCGCCGTTCGAGGAGCTCATGGTGCGCGGTCAAGCGCTGCGGCGCGACGGGTCGGCTGCGTTGGACCTGTGCTACGTCGCATCGGGCAGGTTCGACGCTTTTTGGGAACCCGCGCTGCATGCGTGGGATATCGCGGCCGGCGCGCTCATCGTGGAACAAGCGGGCGGACGGGTGAGCGACTATCGCGGCGGCGCGCTCGTGCTGGACGGCGGGCAAATCGTCGCAAGCAATCGGTTGATACACGACGGGATGATCGAGGTGCTGAAGAACTTCGCGTGAGAGAAGCCGCGAACTGGCACGACGCCTTCGACCTTACCGAGACCGAGCACATCGCGCTGGTCGGCGGCGGCGGCAAGACGACGACCTTGTGGTCGTTGGGCCGCGAGTTGGCGCAGCGCGGACCGACGATCGTGACGACGACGACGAAGGCGGGCGCGCCGCCGGCCGACGTGGCGCTCGTCGAGTGGGACCGTCCGCTGCCGGACCGCTCGCTGCACGAGCTCGTCGCAGATGCGCTGCAGCGGTCGGCGCTCGTCGCGGTCGGATCGGGCGTACGCGACGCGCGCTTGCGGGCAGTGACGCCAGAGATCGCAGACGAGCTGTTCTTCCGGTGCGGCGCGAACTATGTCGTCAACGAAGCTGACGGGGCTCGCATGAAGCCGTTCAAAGCGCCGGCTGAGCACGAACCGGTGCTGGCGTCGACGACGACGCTGTTGGTGGTGGTCATTGGGATCGACGCACTCGACGCGCCCATCGATGAGGAGCACGTGCATCGGCCCGAACGGATCGCGGACCTGACCGGAGCGAAGCTCGGCGATACGCTGAGCGCCGCGCGTATCGCCGCGATCGTGAACGAATATGAGGCCCGCTGCGAAGACGTCGACGAGTCGGCGCGCTTCGCCGTCCTCATCAACAAATGCGACGAGGGACCGCAAGACGCTCGCGTCTCCGCGATTACGGCAGCGCTGCGCGACGTCGAGCTGAGCTCGCTGGTCGCCGCATCGCAGCGCGAAGAGACGCGCCGATGGCGCGTGCGATGACGCCGCGCGTGGGCTGCATCATCTTGGCGGCTGGAGCCGGCAAACGCTTCGGCGGCGCGAAGCTGCTCGCAACGCATGACGGCGCAGCACTGCTGCAGAAGGCGATCGATGCGGCGTGCGGCTCTTCCGCTTTGACGTGCACGCTCGTGCTGGGCGCGCATGCGGGTGCGGTGCTTGGAGGGACCGATTCGCGCCGTTGCGCGGTGGCGTTCAACGAGGCGTGGCGTTCGGGGCTTGCATCATCGCTGCGCCGCGGATTGCGGGAGCACCGCGACGACGACGCGTGCATTATCGCGCTCGGCGACCAACCGTTCGTGACGTCAGCGGATCTAAATCTGCTCATCGCCCGCTGGTGTGCGCAGCACGGGCCGCAGGCGACTGGCGACCGCAAGAGCGCGAGACCGCCTATCGTAGCCCTGCGCGCAGGCGACGTCTGGGGCGCGCCAATCCTGTTTCCGCGCGCCGATTTCACCGCGCTCGCGCGACTCACCGGCGACCGAGGCGCGAAGAAGTACGCGGCTGCCCAGAAGGAGCGCCTCGCGTTCGTTCAGGCGTGCGATGCGCGCGCGTTCGAGGACGTCGACACGACCGCCGACCTCACACGTTTGAGCGCACCGTAAAGTCCTCGAACTTCCCCGTCGGAGCGTCCTCGCTCTCCTCGATCCCCTGCACATCGGCGCCCGGCGGACCGTGCTCGCACCAAGCGCGCAACGCTGCGAGCGAATCTTCTGGCCCTTCGGCGACGATCTCGATGCTGCCGTCGTTGCGATTGCGGACCCAACCGGTCAGCCGAAGATCGAGTGCTTGCTCAACGGCGCTCACGCGGAAGAAAACGCCTTGCACGTGTCCGCGGATGCGCAGATGCAGCCGAGGCATCAGGAGGGAGTGGGATTCGAACCCACGAGACCTTTCGGTCTTCTGGTTTTCAAGACCAGCGCTTTAAACCGCTCAGCCATCCCTCCGCGCTCCCTAGTTGGCGGCACGACCGCTCAAGTCTTGGCGCCGGGCTTGAAGTCGAGCGCAGCTGAGTTGATGCAATAGCGCTGTCCGGTCGGACCCGGTCCGTCGTCGAAGATGTGCCCGAGGTGCGAGCCGCAACGCTTGCAGCGCACCTCGACGCGATGCATCCCGTGACTGCGATCTTCCAGCAGCGTCACGTTCGCCGCGTTTGCGGGCTCGGTGAAGCTCGGCCACCCGCTGCCGGAATCGAACTTCGTGTCCGAGTTGAACAGCGCGTTGCCGCAGGCGGCGCACGCGTAGCTGCCGTCGGCCTTGTTGTGCAGCAGCGCCCCGGTGAAGGGGCGCTCTGTCGCCCCGCGCCGCAGCACCTCGAACTGCTCGGGGGTGAGCTCGCGCCGCCACTGCTCGTCGGTCTTCTTAATGTCCTCCATCACACTCTCCAATCAGGCATTCATTCTCGGTCCCGGCTAAAGTCGTATAACGAAGGGACATGGGCAGCAATGCGCGCGGATTCACGCTTCTCGAGCTGATGATCGTCGTCTCGATCATCGCGATACTGGCTGCCATCCTGATCCCAAATTTTCTGCACGCCCGCGCCGAATCGCAGACCGCGGCATGCGAGGGCAACCTCAAGAACATCGCGACCGCGCTCGAGGAGTACGCGACCGACAACTCGGGCCAGTACCCGGCCGCTAGCGCGCCGGTGGATCCCAATCTGTTCGGCGGCGCCAACAACCCGTACATGAGCGCAACCCCGGTGGACCCGGCGGGCGGCACCTATCACTTTATCGCGCCGGGTAACGGCGTGTGCGTCAACAACGACAAATGGAAGATCTCTGACGGCGACCAGCACGACACCACCACGCTGCAGAACTTGCCCGACTTCAACGGCGCCACGACCGGCATCCGCTACTGCCAGACCTCAGGCATCCACGCCGCGCTCATCGGGATGTGACGCGCTAACGCTGGCCTGAGACGCCGATGATGCCGCCATTGGCGACGTAGACGACGTACTTACAGTCGCCGTTGCATGGGCGCCCGCCAGGGCCGCGCGGCAAATCGCCAAGCGTCGTAGGATCCATCGAACCGTCATCCCAGATCTCATATTTCGCGTCCGGTTGCACCGAAGCGGGATGATGATAATCGTACGCGCCGGTTCCATCACCGCCCGGCACGGCCGGAAGTTTGATCAAGTACTTCGGGACCAGCTGCGGCAGATTGTCGGGATACGCGCCGTTGTGATCGACCGCGTAGCGCTCGACCGCGACGGCGATCTGCTTGAGATTGCTTTCATCTGCAGCCACCATGCTCTCATCGCGCGCGTGCAGGAAGTTCGGGATGAGGATCGCCGCGACGATTGCAAGGACCGGTACCGACACCACGAGGACAGCGCCGGCGATCAAGGTGATGATGAGCCAGCGCGGCATGCCTTTCGATGGCGCGCTCGCAGCCGGTTGCACGCTGACGATCGCGCCGCATTTCGGGCAGAAGTTCGCGCCGTCCGGCAGCTCAGCCGAGCAGTTCGCGCACGTCATGTCGTCCTCGGCGTGCAGACTCGATCGGTCAGGCCGGCGTCCGTGCTGATCTTCCACGTCCCATCCGCCTGCTGAGACCAGATCGTCAAGTAGCGACCATTGATCGTCACGGGCGTTCCGTTCTTTCCGTTCAGCGTGAAGCTGTAACGGCCCATCTCGTAGGCAGTCGGACCGTCGACGACCAGATCCTCGGTCGTGATGGTGCCGCGCAACAGCGGCGAGCGCGCAAACGATTCCGCTTGCGCTGCTTGGATGGCTGCGCGTCCGTGCGTGATCGATCCATCGTCGCCGATGCTGTCGGCGCTGTCGGTGTACAGCGCGGCAAAGCCGGCCGCGTCCGCATGCTGCCAGGTCGAAATGTAGACCGCGTTGCCGGCGTCTATCGCGGCGCGCGCCTGGGCGATGTGCGCCTGCACCGCAGACGGCGTCGGCGACGCGGCGGCGATCGCGAGGGAAAGAACGAGCGCGGTCATTCAGCTCTCCTCTTCTGGTTTGCGCGCCACGATGATGGCGAAACACGCGCGCAGCGAACGCACGTGACCGTCGGACCATACGATGCGGAAGAACTCCGCGCACCGAGGAGGCGCGGCGAGCAACCAGCGCTCGAGCGCGTCGCGATCGGCTTCAGGCATGTTCGAGCGCGCCGTCCAGTCGGCGAAGTCGTAGGAGTCGCGGTCGAAATCCTCGACGCGCTCGACGGTCAAGCCCGCCTCCGCGATCCACGCCCGCCATTCGGACGGCGTGTACGCGCGCACGTGGCTCGGATCGCGCCAGCGCTCGAACGTATTGACGAATTGGTCGAGTTCTCGATCCTCGGGTGCCATCTGGTCGTCGAGCAAGAAGCGGCCGCCAGGGCGCAACACCCGCGCGACCTCGCGGACGAACGCGGCTGGATCTGCGAAGTGGTGCGGCGCGACGCGGCACGTGACGACATCGAAGCTGGCGTCATCGAACGGCAGCGACTCTGCTTGCGCGCGCACGAAGCGCACGTTGTCCACGCCGCGCGAGGCGGCGAGCTCGGCCGCGACCTCGAGCATGCGCGGCGTGAGGTCGCTCGCGACGACGTCAGCCGCATGCGGCGCAAATGCCAGCGCCGTGTGGCCGCCGCCCGTGGCGACATCGAGCACGCGTTCTGTGCCGCGCAGCTGTGCGAGTTCGACGAGGCGTTCAAGATCGTCGCCGGTCGCATGGCGCGGGCTGTCGACGTAGCGCTGCGCAGTTGCGGAGAACTGCGACTGTACTCGTTCGAGGATCGGGCTTTTGTCCATTGGCTCCAAGTTGAAATCACGCTTCGCTCGCGCCGGACGCGCGCACCTTTGCGGTCCCGCAAGCCGCGACTAAAATCGCCGCGAAAACCCGGTGCGACGGAGGCCGCAAGCGGGCCGGAGCCAAACCTACGCGCAAGCTCGCCGGCATTGTACAATGGATGACGGCCACATTCGGCGCGATGTGACTGCTTGGAGGGATGGATTGTGGCGGACGACGCAGCGGCTGGTCAGCCGACCGATCGAGACGAGATAAACCGGTCGCGCTTCTTGGCGCAAGCGACCGTCGCGATGGGCGGCGCGGTCGGACTCGGCCTGGTGATCGCGATCCTTCCGACGTTGTGGCCGAAGCCCGAGCTGATCGCCGCGAATAAGGGCTTCTCGCCCGTCAAGCCGGACGAGTTCGCGCAACTCAAGGCGAGCCTCGACAAGCCGGTCAAGATCAATTTCCAAAAGCGCGTCACCGACGGGTATCTCGTCGAAGATCAAGACTACTACGTCTGGGGCATCCACATGACGCCCGACGAAGAGCAGTCGTTCAAGAACGAACGACCCGAGCTGTTCGATCCGAAGTCTTCCGGCTACGTGTCGTTCCCGGTTGGCACGCTCGGGTTCGTTATGTTCAGTTCGCTCTGCCCGCATTTGAACTGTAAGTACGCCTGGGACGACAGCCTCAAAGGCTTCTTGTGCCCGTGCCATGGCTCGCAGTTCTCGAAGACCGGCGTGCACATCCGCGACAAGAACGGGAATTACATCGGTCCGTCGCCGCGCGGGCTCGATCCGGTGCCGGTCCAAGAGCAAAACGGCGCCGCGCAGGTCGAGTGGGTCAAATACAAGGCCAACGAACCAGGCCGCATCATCGTGTCGTACTTCTGAGGAGCGCACCACATGACCAACGTGATCAAGTGGATCGAGGGACGCACCGGCCTGGTCTCTGCGCTCAAGGATTTCCTTACCGAAGATATCCCGGGCGGCGCTACGTACTGGTACGTCTGGGGCAGCGCGACGCTGATCGTGTTCACGATCCAGGTCGTCACCGGCATCATCCTCACGTTCTACTATTCGCCGTCAGCCGCCACCGCGTGGAAGTCGACGGCGTTCATCTACCAGCACGTCTATGGCGGGCAGTTCTTGCTCAGCCTCCACTTCTGGGGCGCATCCGCCATGATCGTGCTCGTCAGCATCCACCTGCTTCAGGTCTTGGTCTTCGGCGCCTACAAACGCCCGCGCGAGATCCAATGGGTCGTCGGCGTCACGCTGTTCTTCTTCACGCTGTCCATGGGCCTGACCGGATACCTGTTGCCGTGGGACCTGAACGCATATTTCGCGACGCAAGTCGCGATCAACATCGCCGCGAGCGTGCCGATCATCGGGCAGCAAACGGCCTACTTTCTCAATGACGGCGCCACGCTGGGTACGCTCACCGTGGGCCGTTTCTACGGCCTGCACGTGTGGGCAACGCCGGCCCTGCTCATCGGACTGATCGGTCTGCACTTGTTCATCTTCCGGCATAACGGACCGGCTGGACCCGCGCAGGACGAACACCCGAAGACGACCGGCCGCTTCTACCCCGATCAGATCTTCATGGACACAGTGATCGCGTTCATCTCCTTCTTGGTGATCGTCGCGCTCGCGTGGTACATGCCAGCGCCGCTGCTCGCGGAAGCCGACCCGAACAATGCGACATTCACGCCGGCGCCCGCATGGTATTTCTACGCTCTGTACGGACTTTTGCGCATCGCACCGGCCGTCGCAGCGTTCTTCCGGCTGCCGCTCGAGTTCGTCAATCTGGCCGCAACGGTTGTGCTTCCGGGCGTCTTCGCGCTGGTGCTGGTGGCACTGCCCTGGCTCGATCGCAACCCAAGCCGCGCGGTTCTGAAGCGTCCGTTCATGCTGGCGATCACCGGCATCTCGATCATCGCGATCATCTGGCTGACGAAATACTCGGCGGATGCCATCGGCGCGGAGCAGAAGCTGAATCCCGCGGGCCAGACGCCGGTGCTCGGGTATGGCGCACCGCCGCAGACGCCTGCGCCGGCGTCGACGGCAGTCGTCACCGGCAACGCCGCTGCCCCTGACGGCGCGAAGATCTATTCGACCAATTGTGCGAGCTGCCACGGCGCAAACGGCACCGGCCTGCCTGGTGCGTTCCCGCCGCTCGCCGGCAATCCCGTGGTGACCGGCGACCCGAACAAAGTCATCGATATCGTCGACAACGGCTTGCACGGCGTGGTCAAGGTGAACGGCCAGAGCTACAACGGCGTCATGCCGTCGTGGAAGTCGTCGCTGAAACCGGCCGACATCTCAGCCGTCATTACCTACATCCGCTCGTCGTGGGGCAACAGCGCGCCCGCGGTCACTGAGGCGCAGGTCAAAGCACACAAATAAGGCCTTCGTTCGCCACGCAGCCTTGTGATTCGATCTTGTACGAATAGGGTACAACGAAACGCGTCACACCTAGCGCGAACGTGAGGGAAGCATGGCGGAGACCATTTTTGCCGCATTCGGAGAGCCGGCGCAAGCCGAGCAAGCTGCCGGCGCGTTGTTGGATCGCGGCGCAAAACCGGTCGACATCAGCATCGTCATCGGCAATGTCGACCACACCGAACAATCGATCGACGGCGTCACGACGACGACGGCAGCGGACGCAGGGGTCGGCGCCGTCAAGGGCGCCGGCTGGGGTGCAGGCGTCGGCGTCGTTGCCGCGCTCGCAAGTCTTTTCATCCCCGGCGTCGGGTTGGTCGTGGGTTCTGGCGCACTGGCGACGGCCATCGCTGCGGGCGCCGCGACGCTCGTCGGCGGCGCCATAACCGGCGGCATCGTCGGCCTGCTGGTCGACCAGGGTGTCAGCGCGGAACAAGCCGCGACATATCAACGCATTGTGACGGGCGGCGGAGCGATCTTGTCGCTGTCGATGCCGTCGGGCGAACTGCGGCGCGAAGACGTCGACGATATCTTCGCCAAATACGGCGTCACTGAGTATCGCGCCATCGCGCGCAACCCGCTCCCCCTCGTCCACGACGCGTCGCCCCGGTAGCGCGGCTCAACCGGTAAAGCGGATGCCGGCCTTCTGGACCTCCTGATACGGGAGGAGCCACACCAGCGACTCGTCGTGGAGGTCGACGACTTGCACGCGATTGCCGAACGGATCGCGGAAATCGCAGCGGAATCCCGGGATGAGCTTGATGCCGTACTTCTTGATCAGCTTTTCGCGCACGGCGGCGAGCTGCGTCTCGTCGCGCACGATCAACCCGAAATGCCGGGTGCTGTCAGCGCGCATCTCTTCGACTTCGAACATCGCAAGAAACTGATGTTCGCCGACCGCGAAGAACGCGTCGCCTTCACCTTCGTCGAGCTTGCGCAAGCCGAAGACGTCCTCGTAGAACGCGACGGCTTTCTCGACGTCGGTCACCTCGATCGCGATATGGTTGATACCGTAGACGTGCACGCTCATGTCAACCGCCGATGTGCGACATCTCGACCTTGGGGAGATGCGATGTCTCTCGAGCGCGCAACTCCGAGTAGCGGTCATCGCGGACGTGCCACGCGCCCTCGATGAACGACGCGAGCTCGTCGTCGCCGGCGCCCGCGCGCAACAACGCGCGCAGATCGCGGCCGTTCGCCGCGAACAGACACGTGTACAGCAGGCCTTCGGACGAGAGCCGCGCGCGCGAGCAGTCCCCGCAAAACGGCTGCGTGACCGAGGCGATGACGCCGATTTCGCCCGAGCCGTCTTTGTAGCGATAGCGGTTGGCGACCTCACCGCGATAGTTCGGCGCGAGCGCTTCGAGCGGAAAGACGGCATCGATCGCGCGCACGATTTCGGCGGCAGGCACGACATCGTCGAGGCGCCAGCCGTTGGTCGTGCCGACATCCATGTACTCGATGAAGCGGACGATGTGCCGGCTGCCGCGGAAGTGGCCGGCGACGTCGACCAGTCCGGCGTCGTTGACGCCGCGCTTGACCACGACGTTGATCTTGATCGGTCCGAGCCCGGCTTCGGCCGCCGCATCGATTCCCTCGAGCACGCGCGCCACCGGCATGTCGACGTCGTTCATCGCGCGGAACACGGCGTCGTCGAGCGAATCGAGGCTGACCGTCACCCGCTGCAAGCCGGCGCTCTTGAGCGCGGGCGCCAGTTTGGGAAGCAGCACGCCATTCGTCGTCAGGGTGATGTCGCGGATGCCTGGGATGGCCGACAGCATCGAGATGAGCGTCGGCAAATCGCGGCGCAAAAGCGGTTCCCCTCCGGTGACGCGCAGCTTTTCGACGCCGAGGCGCGCAAAAACGCGCGCCAAGCGCTCGATCTCCTCGAATGTGAGCAGCTCGCGCGCCGGCAAGAAATGGAAGTCGCGCCCGAAGACCTCCTTCGGCATGCAGTACGTGCAGCGGAAGTTGCAGCGATCGGTGACCGAGATGCGCAGGTCGCGCAGCGGCCTTGAGCGGGTATCGGAGACCATGTGGGCAGGCCCTATTCGCGGGGCGCGCGCGTGCTTCCGCCAAGGCATCGCGCGGCTCGTGCCGAAGCTCTGTCGGACACGGGAGTCCGCCGCGCGCGGACTGAGAGGGCCGTACAAAAGCCGACCGTTGGAACCTGATCCGGGTCATTCCGGCGAAGGGAGCAGAAGATGAGCGTCACTCTCACACCACACGCCAAGGCGAGCAGCCACAAAGTCTACGTCGACGGGCCGGGCGGCATCCGCGTGCCCATGCGCCAGATCCACCTCACCGACGGCAGCGACATCCGCGTCTACGACACGAGCGGTCTGCACACGGACCCCGGTGTCGCGATCGACGTGCGCACCGGATTGCCTCGGTTGCGCGAGCCTTGGATCGCACAGCGCGGCGACACGCTCGCGTTGGATCGGTCGACCTCAGAATACCGGCGCATGCGCGAAGCCGATCCAGGCTTGGAGGCGATCCGCTTCGAGCACGGGGCACGACCGCGCCGCGCCAAACCGGGCGCGAACGTCACGCAGATGCACTACGCGCGCCGCGGCGACATCACGCCGGAAATGGAGTTCATCGCGCTGCGCGAGGGCGTCGCACCGCAGTTCGTGCGTGACGAGGTCGCGCGCGGCCGCGCGATCATTCCGGCCAACGTCAACCATCCCGAATCCGAACCGATGATCATCGGCCGCGGATTCCTTGTGAAGATCAACGCGAACATCGGCAACTCGGCGATCAGCTCGTCCATCGAGGAAGAGGTCGAGAAGATGACCTGGGCGACGCGCTGGGGCGCCGACACGGTGATGGATCTGTCGACCGGCAAGAACATCCACGAGACGCGCGAGTGGATCTTGCGCAACGCGCCGGTGCCGATCGGCACGGTGCCGATCTATCAAGCGCTCGAAAAGGTGCGCGGCAAGGTCGAGGAGCTTGACTGGGAGATCTATCGCGACACGCTCATCGAACAGGCCGAGCAAGGGGTCGACTATTTCACGATCCACGCCGGCGTGCTGTTGCGCTACGTGCCGATGACCGCCAAGCGCGTCACGGGAATCGTCTCGCGCGGCGGCTCAATCCTCGCGCAGTGGTGCTTGCTGCATCACCAAGAGAACTTCACGTACACCCATTTCGAAGAGATCTGCGAGATCATGAAAGCGTACGACGTCTCGTTCTCGCTGGGCGACGGCCTGCGCCCTGGATCCGGCGCCGATGCGAACGACGAAGCTCAGTTCGCTGAATTGGAGACGCTTGGCGAGCTGACCAAGGTCGCATGGGCGCATGACGTACAGGTGATGATCGAGGGTCCGGGCCACGTGCGCATGCATCAGATCGCCGAGAACATGGCGCGCCAGCTCGAGCTCTGCCACGAAGCGCCCTTCTACACGCTCGGCCCGCTCGTGACCGACATCGCGCCGGGCTACGATCACATCACGAGCGCCATCGGCGCCGCGATGATCGGTTGGCACGGCACCGCGATGCTGTGCTACGTCACGCCCAAAGAACATCTCGGCTTGCCCGACAAGAAAGACGTGAAAGACGGCGTCATCGCCTATAAGATCGCCGCACACGCAGCCGATCTCGCCAAAGGCCATCCGCGCGCGCACGAGTGGGACGACGTGCTCTCGAAGGCGCGCTTCGAATTCCGCTGGGAAGACCAATTCGAATTGTCGCTCGACCCCCAGACGGCGCGCGAATTCCACGACGAGACGCTGCCCGCGCAGGGCGCGAAAGTGGCGCACTTCTGTTCGATGTGCGGCCCGCATTTCTGCTCGATGCGCATCTCGCAAGACGTGCGCGACTACGCGGCGGCGCTGGAAGTCGAAGCGGGCATGCGCGCCAAGGCGGAAGAGTTCAAGCAAGCGGGCGGCGAGTTGTACGTCCCGGCCAAACGCTGACGCAACCCTGTGACCCAATAGCGCGTTCCTTCAACGCGAAGGGCCAACGCGTCTGTGAACCATCCGGGCCTCCCGGACGACACACGCGTACGTGCGCATTCCTATAGGAGAATGGGTCATGTCGACGCATCGTATCGCCGGCATCCGCGCCGGCCTCGTTTCACTGCTTGCGTTCGTCGTTATCGTGCCCGCGATTGCGCAGGGTTCGGACCCGATCGAACGCACGAGCACACTTGCGGAACAGCAAGCCGTTTCGGTGACCATCTACAACGACAACCTCGCGCTCGTCCGCGACGAACGCCGCCTCGCGATGCCCAAGGGCATGCAGCGCTTGGCGCTGCGCGACGTGAGCGCGCAGATCGACCCCACGACGGCGATCCTGCACAGCCTGACGTCGTCCGGCGCGGTCTCGGTGATCGAGCAGAACTTCAACTTCGATCTGCTCAGCCCGGAAACGCTGCTCGAGAAGTACGTCGGGCGCGAAGTGACGGTGGTGCACGTCAACCCGCACACGGGAGCGGAGATCCGCGAGCAAGCCAAGGTCCTGGCCGTCAACGGCGGCGTCGTGCTGCAATACGCGAACCGCATCGAGACGAGCGTGGACGGCAAGCTGCTGTTTCCGTCGATCCCGTCAAACCTGCGCGACCGCCCGACGCTCGTGACCGACCTCGACAACGCCTATGACGGCGAGCAGACGCTCGAGCTCGACTATCTCACCGGCGGCCTGTCGTGGCGCGCCGACTACGTCGGCGTGCTCAACGCCGACGATACGCGCATGGACCTCAACGGATTGGTCACATTGACCAATACGAGCGGCACCAGTTACGAGAACGCCCATATGCAGCTCGTCGCCGGCAACCTCAACCGCGCCGCGACGCCCCAAGAGGTCCGGTCGCTCGCCGCCAACGTCGCCAAAGCAGCTGATCAGATGCGCCAAGAGAACCTCTTCGAGTATCACCTGTACACGCTCGGCCGCCCGACGACGATCGCCGACAAGCAGACCAAACAAGTCGCGATGCTGGCGGCGTCGGCGGTCCCAGTGACAAAATCGCTTGAACTGCGCGGCTCGGACTACTATTACACGCAAGCGTCAAGCGATCTCGGCCAACAGCTCAAGCCGCAAGTCTATCTCGAGTTCCAGAACGAGGGCGGCGGACTGGGCATCCCTCTGCCTAAGGGCATCGTGCGCGTATACAAGAAGGACTCGCAGGGCAACGCGCAGTTCGTCGGTGAGGATACGATCGACCACACCGCGCGCAAGGAGCGCATACGGTTGCTGCTCGGCGAATCGTTCGATGTGACCGCGACGAAGAGGCAGACCGACTTCAAGCGCGTCGGGCCGTTCAACGACCGCTATCAGTACGAAAGCTCGTATTCGATCGAGATGCGCAACGCCAAGGACACGCCGGTGACGCTCAAGGTCGTCGAGCCGATGCCCGGCGACTGGACGATCCTTTCGGAGAACTTCACGCACGTGAAGTCGTCGAGCGCGACCGCGACCTGGACGATCACCGTGCCGGCCAACGGCAAGACGACACTGGAATACTCGGTCCGCGTGCTCTACTAAGGCTTCGGTTCGAAGCAGGTCCTCGCGTCGTAGTATTCGGTCTGCCGGGCGCCATCTTTCATGGCAAACCGATACGCGCTTGAAGTGGCTGCATCGATCGCGGCCTGGTCCAAACTTGCGGCGCCGGCGCTTCGGATGAGATCCACTTTGTCCGTCGTGCCATCGTCTCGCAGATGCATGAGCAGTTCAACGCAGCCGCCGGTCGCGGCAGCGGCCAGCGCAACCGGATATTTCGCAAAGACGCGGTGATCGTACCGCGCAGGAAGGACGAGGTATGCCTCCGGTTGCGGCGCCGGGGAAGATGATGCGGGCGCATTGCTGCGCAGCGCGTTGCCATCATAATCCATGGCGCGCACGGCGAACGAGTGACAACGCATCGCGTCGCCGTCACGTACGACAATCGATTCAAGCTGCGCGTAACTGATCGGTGCGCCGATCCAGAGCAAACGGCTGCCCGATGCGACCGGCTCTTTGAGCTGGGCAGCGGCCAGGCTCGCGCTATCGAACACAATGGCCGGCAGCTGGACGGTTACTCCGCTGCGGGACTGGTCGTTGAACAACGCCAGCTGGGCGCCTGTGACGTTCGCGTCACGCGAAGCGATGTCGATGTCGAAGAGCGTGCCG
>JAFAHD010000097.1 GCA_019237415.1 Vulcanimicrobiota bacterium | reverse complement strand
GACTCCGTGTTGCCGCCATCGGTCACCGCCCGGGTTGCCGTCGAGGCCGCAGCTCCCATGGGTTGGGAGCGCTACATCGGCGCGCGGGGCGCGATGGTCGGCATGACCCGCTTCGGCGCCTCGGCACCGGCGCCGGTGCTGTTCGAGAAATTCGGTTTCACGCCGGCGCATGTCGCCGACGTCGCCCGCTCCTTACTATAAGGAAGATCCCCATGCCAAATCCGCTGCAGCGCCTCATCGACCTCGGTCAGAGCTTCTGGCTGGACAACATCAGGCGTGGGTTCACGCGCTCGGGCGAACTGCGCCGCATGATCGACGGCGACGGGCTGCGCGGCGAGACCTCCAACCCCACGATTTTCGAGAAGGCGATCGCCGAAAGCCACGACTACGACGAGCAGATCAACGCGCTCGCTGCCGAAGGCGCCAGCGCCCCCGCGATGTACGACGCGTTGACCACCGACGACGTGCGCGAGGCATGCGACGCGTTTCGCGACCTCTACGATACGAGCACCGGCGGCGACGGATACGTGTCGATCGAGCTGCCGCCCCAACTCGCCAAAGACACAGCGGGCTCGATCGCAGAAGCGCACCGGTTGTGGAAGATCATCGCGCGGCCGAATCTCATGATCAAGGTGCCGGCGACCTCTGAGGGCATGCCGGTCATCACGCGGCTCATCGCGGATGGCATCAACGTCAACATCACGCTGATGTTCGGCGCCGAATACTACGAGCGCGTGATCGACGCGTTCATGGGCGGTTTGGAAGCGCGCGTCGCAAAGGGCCAACCAATCCATTCGATCGCGTCGGTCGCATCGTGTTTCGTCAGCAGAGTCGACACCGAGGCCGACAAGCGCATCAGCGCTGCGATGGAGACCGCAGACCCTGCGACAAAAGCCAGGCTCGAATCGCACCTCGGCACGACCGCGATCGCGAACTCGAAGCGGCTGTACGCGGTCTACAAGCGCTCGATCGGCGGCCAGCGCTGGCACAAGCTCGCGGCCGCGGGCGCCCGCCGCCAGAGGCCGCTGTGGGCGAGCACGTCGACGAAGAACCCCAAATACAAAGACACGTACTACGTCGAGGCGCTCATCGGTGCGGACACCGTCGACACGATGCCGCCCGCGACCATCGACGCCTTCCGCGATCACGGCGTCGTCAAAGCGACGCTCGAGCAGCATATGGATGAAGCCGAACGCACGCTCGGCGAACTCGAAGAGCTCGGCATCTCGCTGCGCGCGATCACCGACAAGCTGCTCGCGGACGGGCTCGTCTCGTTCCAGACGTCGTACGATCAGCTGCTCGGCGTGCTCGCGCAAAAGGCGCAAGCGTTGCAAGGGCCGAGCGGACGGCTGTCGATGGCGGATGTGGCCGCGGACGAACAAGCGGACGCGCTCAATCAGCTCGATGGCGAGCGGTTCGTCGCGCGCTTCTGGCAGCGCGACCCCGATCTGTGGAAGAAAGGCGACGCCGAACACGCGGCGATCATCAAGGACCGCTTCGGCTGGCTGACGTCGCCCGATCTCATGTATCACCGCACGCAGGAGCTGCATGCGTTCGCGGACGGACTGCGCAAGGATGGCATCGCGAGCGTCGTCGTCATGGGCATGGGCGGGTCGAGCTTATGCCCGATCGTGCTGCGCGAGACGTTCGGCGCGCGCAAGGGCTATCCGAACCTGCTGGTGCTCGACAGCACCGAACCGTCGAGCGTCCGCGCGATCGAAGCGGCGATCGATCAGAAATCGACGGTGTTCATCGAGTCGAGCAAGTCGGGCACGACGCTCGAACCGCGCGTGTTCTCCGAGTATTTCTTTGAGAAGGCTGCTGCAGCGTTGGGCGGACGCGACAAGGCGGGCACGCGCTTCGCGTGCATCACCGATCCGGGGACGCCGCTCGAGTCGCTCGCACGCGAGCGTGGGTTCCGCGGGGTGTTCCTCAACCCGGCGGATATCGGCGGACGCTACTCGGCGCTGTCGTATTTCGGACTCGTGCCCGCTGCAGCGGCCGGCGTCGACGTCGACGGCTTGTTGGATCGCGCGCGCGGCATGGTGGCGGCATGCGCTGCAGGCGTCGCCGCGTCGGCGCATCCGGCCGTGCGTTTAGGCACGGCGCTCGGCACGCTTGCGACGCGCCATGGGCGAGACAAAGTCACCGTGCTCGCGTCCTCGAGCATCTCGACCTTCGGCCTGTGGCTCGAGCAGCTCATCGCAGAGAGCCTGGGCAAGGAAGGGCGCGGCGTCATCCCCGTCGCGGGCGAGCCGCCCGGCGACCCGGGCGCGTACGGCTCCGATCGCGTCTTCGTGCACTTGCGCGTCGGGGACGATGCGATGTTGGATGCGCGCGGCGACGCGCTCGCTCGCGCAGGCCACCCGGTGATCCGCATCGGCTTGCGCGATCCGCTTGATCTCGGGGCCGAGTTCTTCCGTTGGGAGTTCGCGACGGCCGCGGTCGGCGCGTTCTTGGCGGTCGACCCGTTCGATCAGCCCAACGTTCAGGAGAGCAAGGACAACACCAACCGCATCCTCGCGAGCGGCGCACCGAGCGCCTGGCCAAAGGCTGCGGCGATCAACGCGGGTGACGAGGACGCGCTCGCGCAGTTCGTCCGCGGCGCCTCGAGCGGCGACTACATCGCGCTCATGGCGTTCATCCACGAAACGCCGGCGCGCAATGAGATCTTCGCGGACGTTCGCGCGACGCTGTGCGATGCGACCAAGACCGCGACGACGTTCGGCTACGGCCCCCGCTTCCTGCATTCGACCGGCCAGCTCCACAAAGGCGGTCCGAACACCGGCGTCTTCATCCAGTTGGTCTGCGATGCTGCAGAAAACGTGCCCATCCCGGGCAAGCCGTTCGACTTCGCGACGCTGGTCGCGGCGCAGGCGCTCGGCGACCTCGAGTCGCTCAAAACGCACGGCCGTCGCGTCTTGCGCATCGACCTCGGCAAGGATGTCGACGCGTCGCTCGCCACATTGCGCCGCAGCATTCGAAAGATCGCCGGCGCGCTGTCTCCTGCCGCGCATTAGATGGCGACGACCGAGCTCGTCAATCCGTTCCGTCAAGGGCTGCGCGAAGACCGTGCGACCAGGCCGGTGCAGCTCGTCATCTTCGGCGCGTCGGGCGATCTGACCACTCGCAAACTGCTGCCCGCGCTCTATAACCTCGTCCAAGCCGAACTCGTGCCGGAGAACTTCTGCGTGGTCGGTTTCGCGCGCAATGAGATGACCGACGACGAATACCGCGCCACGTTGCGCGCTTCGGTCGCGAAGTCGGGCGAGGTGCGCGTGCGCGACGAACACGTCGTCGACGATCTCGCAGCTCGCACTCGCTATCTGTCGGGCACGTTCGATGACGCGGGGGCGTTCGCGCGGCTGCGCGCCGTGCTCGATGAGAACGACGCCAAGTACGGCACGGACGGCAACCGGATCTTCTACGTCTCGACACCTGCCAGTCTGTTCGGCATCATCGTCGAGCAGCTGCACAACGCCGGCTTGACGGGCGGCGACGGCAAGGCGAGCGAGAAGGTGCGCATCATCGTCGAAAAGCCGTTCGGTCGCGACTTGGCGAGCGCCAAAGCGCTGAACGACGAGATGCTGCGCTATCTCGGCGAAGATCAGATCTACCGCATCGACCATTATCTAGGCAAGGAAACCGTCCAGAACATCCTCGTCTTGCGCTTCGCCAACGGCATCTTCGAGCCGATCTGGGATCGCAACTATGTCGACAGCGTGCAGATCACCGTCGCGGAGAGCCTCGGCATCGAAGGCCGCGGCGCGTTCTACGAAGAGACCGGCGTGGTGCGCGATATCCTGCAGAACCACGGCATGCAATTGATCTCGCTCGTGGGCATGGAACCGCCGAACTCGTTTGACGCGCGCGATTTCCGCGATGAGAAGGTGCGTGTCATCGAAGCGATCCGCCCCATCGACGTCAAGGAGGCGGTACGCGGACAATACGGTCCGGGTTTCGTCAACGGCCAGCCGGTGGCGGGTTACCGAGAAGAGCCCAACGTCTCGCCGGCGTCCATGGTGCCGACCTTCGCGGCGCTGCGCTTGTTCGTCGACAACTGGCGCTGGGCGGGCGTGCCGTTTTACATCCGTTCGGGCAAGCGCATGCCCAAGCGCGTCACCGAAATCGCCATCCAATTCAAAGCGGCACCGCATCTGCCGTTCCGCAAGGCGCAGATCGAGCAAGCCGAAGGCAACGTGCTTGCGCTGCGCATCCAGCCCGACGAGGGCGTGACGCTCAAACTGGAAGCGAAGGTGCCCGGGCCGAGCATGCGCATCCGGTCGGTCGCGATGGATTTCTCGTACGGCGCTACGTTCGGCGCGGAGGACGCGTCGCCATACGAGCGGTTGATCCTCGATTGCATGAAGGGCGATCAGACGCTCTTCGATCGCGCGGACGGCGTCGAAGCCGCGTGGGCGCTCGTCGATCCGCTGCTGCAGGCGTGGGATAACGACAAGTCGATCGCGTTCCCGAACTACGCCGCTGGGTCGTGGGGACCCAAAGCGGCGGAAGAGCTCATCCAGCGCGATGGCCGAGCGTGGCGGTTGCCGTGACCGCCTGCAAGGATATCCTGTTGTGAGCCCGGGCCAGGATGGCGCCGCAACTCCTGTCTGGACTGCCGGCTTCTCACCCGTGAAGGTTGAGGAAGCAGAGTCGACGCTGACCGCCAGATGGCGCGAAGTGGTAGCGACGTCGACCGGCACGCCCAGCGCGCGAGCGCTCACGCTCAATCTCGTCACGTATGTCGATCGCCCGGCTGCAAGCGGCGAAGTTTCAAAGATCCTCACCGAGATCGCCGAGACGCACTCAGTGCGCGCGGTGACGCTCATCGAGGATGCGACCGTCGAGGAGGATGCGCCGCAGGCGTTCATCCGGCCCGACGATGTGGATGCGTTCAGCGAGGAGGTGTTCGTGCGCGTGCACCCGCGCGCCGCGTCGCCCGCGGCGTCGGTCGTGCTCGCGCTACTCGCCGCCGATCTGCCGGTCTACGTGTGGTGGCGCGGCGATTCGCCGTTCGGCCGTCCGCTGTTCCGTCTTCTCGCACCGCTCGCGCGTAAGATCGTGGTGGACTCGATGCGCTTTGGCGACACCAATGCCGCGCTCGACACGCTGCGCCGCCTCACCGAGCGGCGCGCCGGCCACGTCGCCGTGGCTGACTTCAATTGGAAGCGCATCAAACCGTGGCGTCGCGAGATCGCGGCCTGCTTCGACGATCCAGCGGTCCTCGCGCTGGCGCCCGAATTCGACAAGTGCCGGATCGAGTATGCCGCTGACATGAGCGAGGACGACGTGCAGCACAAGACAGCGCGCGCGAGTTTGATCGCCGGCTGGCTCGCGAGCTGCATGCCGCGCTTGCGCGGCCGGGTGAGACTTGCGCCGGTGGCGGTCGCCGGTGCGAGGGCTGGCCGGATCACGGCCGTGCTGTTCCAGTCGACGCGCTCGCAGGCGACGCTCTCGCTCAACCGGCAGGACGAACCGCGCGGCATCGTCGCCGAGGCGCGCGACGTCAACGGCAAGGTCGTGCGCACGTGGACGTTCGCGGAATCGCAGCAATCCGAAGCGATGCTGCTGCATCGCTCGATCGACGATCCCTCGCGCGATTCGATGTTCGAAGCGGCGTTGGCCGAGGAGTAGCCTGTGGCGGAGGAACGACGCGTCGCCGTGCTCGACACACCTGACGACGTCGCATCTCAGGCAGCCATCGAGTTCGAGGTGCGCGCGCGCGCCGCGATCGACGAACACGGCTGGTTCGCCGTCGCGCTCTCGGGCGGCAAGACGCCCGCCGCGTTCCATTCACTGCTCGCCTCGCCGAAGTACGCCGACGATATCGATTGGCCGAACATCCATTTCTTCTGGGCCGACGAGCGCTGCGTGCCGCCCGACGACGAGCGCAGCAACTACAAGCAGGCGCTCGACGCTCTGCTCGCCCCGCTGCGCATTCCCGAGGCGAACGTCCATCGGATGCGCGGCGAGCTCGAGCCGCATGCCGGCGCGCTCGACTATTGCGCACAGCTGCACAAGTTTTTCGGCGAGACTATCCGCTTCGATGCGATCTACCTCGGCCTGGGCGACGACGGCCACACCGCGTCGCTGTTCCCTGGAAACGCCGCGCTCGACGAGCGCGAAACACTATGCGTCGCCGTTCACGCGCCCGAGAACAAGGTCGCGCCGTGGCGTCTCACATTGACGTATCCTGTGCTCAACGGCGCTCGCTCCGCGCTATTCCTGGTCGACGGCGAACGCAAGGCGACGGTGCTCGCGCGGGTGCTCGAGGGTCCGAGCGATGTGCACGCTTTGCCCGCGCAGGGCGTGTCACCCAAGCGCGGCTCGCTGATCTGGCTGGTGGACAACGCAGCCGCCACCCAACTGCGTTCCCGTGTCTGATACCGCTCCATCGGCGAAGGCAGATACTGGCCGCTCCATCTCGGTGGCCGACACTGCGAACTGGGTCGCGATGTATCGCGCGATTGAATCGGAACGCCCAGATGCGCTCTTTCACGATCCGTACGCACGCCGGCTCGCCGGCGCACGCGGCGAGGAGATGCTCGCCACGATGCCGCGCGCGATGCAGTACGGCTGGCCGATGGTCGTGCGCACGGCCGTCATGGATGAGATCATCGTGCGCCTTGCGCCGCAGGTCGACGCCGTGCTCAACCTCGCCGCAGGCCTCGATGCGCGGCCGTACCGGCTCGATCTGCCGAAAAATCTGCGCTGGATCGAAGTTGACTTCCCAAGCACCATCGACTACAAGACGTCGCTGCTCGCCGACGCGCCGGCGCGCTGCGCGCTCGAGCGCGTCGCGCTGGACCTGTCAGACCGCGACGCGCGCCGCGCACTGTTCAACCGCCTAGGATCAGCATACCCCCGCATGCTCGCGATCAGCGAGGGTTTGCTCGTCTACTTAGGAGCCGATAACGCGGGAGCGCTTGCAGACGACCTGGCGGCTATCCCGTCCATGCCCTGGTGGCTGACGGACATCGCCTCGCCGTGGGTGCTGCGCATCATGCGACGGACGTGGGGAAAGAGGCTGGAACAAGGCGGCGCGCCATTCCTATTCGCTCCAAAGGAAGCCGGGGCGTTCTTCACGAGCCATGGCTGGACGATCCGCGAATACCACCCGAACATGATCGAAGGCGAGCGCCTCAATCGCTTCCCCTTCGCGTGGTTTTGGCGCATCCTGTTCTGGCGGGCGTGGGCGCGCGCACCTTCCCAACGTGACGGTCAAATGGTCGGGGTATTGCTGCTCGAGAACGCGAAACGCACGGGGTGATTTCGCGGCTCCGTCCGCTTGTCGTCGCGCTTTCCGTGGTCGTGGCGCTTTACGCAGTGACCGCACCGTCCGCTCGGGCGGCGACGACGACGCCCTGCCCGCTGCGCGTCGTCAGTTTTATGCTCGTCGCGCGCGGACAGACGGGTGCGATCGACCGTTTCGTCGTCGGGCTGCTGCTGAGCGGCCACAATCCTGTATCCGCTAGTCTTTCCATCCCAGGGCTGCAGAACGACATTCTCACGCCGGTCGTCGCGCCTGCCGGCGACGGGTCGGAGTCGATCAGCCACTACGTGCTCGATGTGCCGCGCGCGGATAACGCGACCGGTCTGACGGTGCTGGGTGTGCTCGTGCATGGTCCCAACGAAGCCGAGATCACATGCCATCAAACGGTTCGGGTGGCGAGCAGCGCGCCGGGAAGCGCGACCGCATCGTTTGACGATAGCGCGCTCAGCGCGAGCGATCTGCTCTACATGCAGCCGGTCGCCGAGGCGCAAGTGCTCCAATCGGAGCCCGCGCGTTATTCGGCGACGCCCGACATGCTCAAGCGCGCAGCGCCGGCGGTCATCGCGGTGATCGTCGGCAAGGGCGGCACAATACTCTCCACACGCGTCGAACAGTCCTCGGGATTCCCCGCGCTCGACAGCGACGCAGTGACGGCGGCGCGTGCAATCGTGTTCTCAGAACCCCAATTCAACGGCGCGGCGATACCAGTCGAATACCTGATGACCTACCGCTTCGACAAGCACTGATGGGCATGCATACTCCTTGGATTCGCGCGCTCGCGCTCGTGATAATCGCCTTTACGGTGTCTGCAGATCACGCGCACGCGGCGATCCAATCGATCGGCTATGACTGCAGCTTGGTCGCGCAGGTCGGACGACCACTCATGCCGCCAATAATCCCTGAGCAGGTCAACGGCAGGCGCGTTCTGTTTCTCTCGAAAGCGGACGGCGACACGCTCTACTATGCGGGAAACGAGTTCCAACTCAGCGGCGGCACGCATGCCGTGAGGACCCCAAACGGCGTCACGTTGCGATCTTCCGCCAGCACAGCGCAGATCCTGAAGCTCTTAGCGTCGACGTACCCCGCGTCGTCCGCGGCGGCCGAAGCGGATCCGACTTTGCTTGGTGGTCCGGATTCGTACACGTATGCGAACTGCGATGATCCGCTTGTCGCGTTCTGTTCGGGCAGACCGTTGCATAGCCGTCTCCCAAATGATGAAAGCCTGCGTGTCGTGCACCGTTGGGAGGTCTGGCACCCGCTCGAAGGATCGACCAAAGAGATCGGCGCCGTGCTTGGGGTGGGCTATGTGTATGAAACTGACAGACAGACGTACTACTTGGATTCGCTTGGGTGGATCGTTCCAATTTCGGATCGGAAAGCCGTATTGAGCGGGCTGAAGGAAATCCCGAAAGCGAACGACGCGCTTCCGAGTTACATGACGGCTGCCGTCCAAGGAGGGAGAGCACAGTACCTGATGCTTTCGTGCGGTGACGGTAAGGGCAGTTGCAAATACACGCTTGCGCTTGGAACCACGGTCAATGCGACCGCTTCCACGGACTTAGTGATCGAGGCGGTTCAAGAACTTGACTTCGTCGAGGCGGGACGCGCGCACCAAATCGGCTTTGTCTACGCGGTCCGGTCAGGAGTCCGCTATTTGGGGGCCGGTCTTTCGATCACGCCGTTTTCTGGGCGAGACGTCTCGGACGTGATGCGCTCTTTGATCCCGCTCGAGCACGTCGATGCGCTTCGCGCCTACGCGAAGGATCCGAACGGTTGGTCCATCCAGTCTACCAATTGTGCCGGCGATCCAGCCCACGAGTAATATCCAGCTTGTTCTGAGCTATCTGGGCGTCAGAGAAACGCGTAGGTTACCGGGCTGCGGCGGGCAGTTGACGCGTGCTGCGGCCGTTCACCGTTGCGATGTGCGAGATCATCGGTGAGCCCAACGCTTCCTTCAACACCTGTGACAGCTCGTCGGCGAACACGAACTTCAGTGCCTTTTTCGCTTCGGGCGGCACGTCTTCAGCGACGTCGGTCTCGTTGCGCTTCGGCAGCACGATTTTCTTGATGCCCGCGCGCCGCGCGCCGAGCACCTTTTCTTTGATGCCGCCGACGGGCAATACCTGACCCGTGAGCGTCACCTCGCCGGTCATCGCGACGTTCTTATCCACTTTCTTGCCGGTGACCGCGGAGACGAGCGATGTCGCGATCGCAACACCCGCTGACGGGCCGTCTTTGGGCACCGCGCCTGCGGGCACGTGCACGTGGATATCGTGCCGCTTGAAGTATTCTGGCGGCAAATGCAACTCGCGCGAACGGCTGCGCACGAATGAGAGCGCGGCCTGTGCCGACTCTTTCATGACGTCGCCGAGCTGGCCGGTCAGGGTCAGCTTGCCGGCGCCCGGCATGACGCTCGATTCGATGAACACGATGTCGCCGCCGACCGGCGTCACCACGAGGCCGGTGGCCACGCCGCGCACCGCCGTTCGCTTGGCGACCTCGGCAAAGAAGCGCGGCTTGCCCAAGTACTTGGCCAACGTCGTCGGCGTGATCTTGGCTTCGAATGCCGGTTTCTCGGCGACCTTGCGCGCCACTTTGCGGCACACCGTCGCGATCTCGCGCTCGAGATTGCGCACGCCGGCTTCGCGCGTGTAGTCGGCCACGATCAACTCCAGCGCCGCAGTCGAAATCGAACACTGCTTCGGCGTCAGCCCGTTCGCGGTGAGCTGCTTCGGCACCAGGTACTTGCGCGCGATCATCACCTTCTCGGCTTGCGTGTAGCCCGCGAGCTGGATGATCTCCATGCGGTCGCGCAACGGCGGTGGCACCGTGTCGAGCTGATTCGCGGTCGCGATGAACAGCACGCGGCTCAGGTCGAACGGCAAGTCGAGATAGTGGTCGCGGAACGAGTTGTTCTGTTCCGGATCGAGCACTTCGAGCAATGCGGACGACGGGTCGCCGCGCCAGTCGGCGCCGACCTTGTCGATCTCGTCGATCATGATCAACGGGTTGCTCGTCCCCGCGTCGCGGATGGCGCGGATGAACGAGCCCGGCATCGCGCCGATGTACGTGCGCCGGTGGCCGCGGATCTCGGCTTCGTCGCGCACGCCGCCGACCGACAAGCGGATGAACTTGCGGTTCATCGCCCGTGCGATCGACTTGCCTAATGACGTCTTACCGACGCCCGGCGGGCCGACGAAGCACAGGATCGGGCCGGACAGCGTGTTCTTGAGCTTGCGCACCGCGAGATACTCGATGATGCGGTCCTTGACTTTTTCGAGATCGTAGTGGTCCTCGTCGAGGATCTTGCGCGCCTTGGCGATCTCGAGACTGTCGTCGGTGGTCACGCTCCAGGGAAGCGTCACGAGCCAATCGAGATACGTGCGGATGACCGAGTACTCGGGACTCGCCGATGGAATGCGCGTCAACCGGTCGAGCTCGCGCATCGCCGCCTTGTTCGCGTCCTCCGGCATCTTGGCGGCTTCGACTTTTTGACGCAGCTCGTTGATGTCGGCCTGCGTCGGGTCGGACTCGCCCAGCTCGTCTTGGATCGCCTTGAGTTGCTGTCGCAAGAAGTACTCGCGCTGGTTCTTGTCCATCTCCTTTTGGATGTCCGACTGGATCTTATGGCCCAGTTCGAGGACCTCCAATTCGCGCGACAGGAATGCGGTGAGCATGCGAAGCCGCGCCAGCGTGTCGCGCTCCTCGAGCACCGCTTGCTTGTCAGGCGTCTCCAACCGCATCGTCGACGCGATGAAATACGACAACAGATTCGGATCGGTGATGTTGTTGACTTCGAGTTCGAGCTCTTTGGGCGCTGACGGCAAGAACGCGAGCAGCCGCGTATATTGCGCCGCGATGTTGCGCGAGAGCGCAGTGAGGTCGTCGCTCTCAGTCGTCTGATCTTCGAGCTGCTCGACCTTGCCGACCAAGTACGGTTCGGCACGCGTGAACTCGGTGATGGTGAACGGCACGGTGCCCGAAATGATGCAGCGCAGCGTGCCGTCGGGCACCTTGATCATCTTCTGGATGATCGCGACCGTGCCGACCGTGTAGACGTCATCGGGCGCGGGCGGCGAGGCGTCGCGGTTCTTGAGCGCGACGACGCCGATCGGCATGCTCGCGCGCAGCGCGTCTTCGACGAGCTTGATGCCATGCGGCTTGGTCACCGCGAGCGGCATCACCGTGTTGGGGAAGAGCACGGCGTCCTGCAGCGGCAGAATCGCCAGTTCAGCGGGGATGCTGTTGGCTTCCCGGGCCTCCGCGTCGTGGATCTGCTCGTCGGCCATCAGGCGCGCCCTCGAATGGCCATATGGATCTCGCAGCGCTCGCCGCCATCCACGCGACTTTCGGTCGCGACCGGGAGCTTGATGGTCAGCGTGCCGTCGCGATAGTCAGCCTTGGCCGAATCTACCGCGACCGTCGATGGGAGTTGGATGCGTTTGAGGAAGTAGCCGTACTCGATCTCTTTTTGGAGCACAGCCTCTGCACGGCGCAGGTCCGGCTCGCGAAAGCCCGCCAAATAAAGGCCCGCGCCCTCGACGACCAGCTTGACGTTCTCGGGGTTGATGCCGGCCAGCTCGACCCGCACGACGATGGTGCGGCCGCGGTCAGTGAGGTACACGTCGGCATTGGGATTAAAGGAGCCACGGCGCGCGTGGCGCGTCAGCGGGAGGCGCAGCTCCGCGAACAAGCGGTCGAACTCGCGTATCAGGTCGTCCGGGTGCATGTGTGATGAAGCTCCACTGGGGAAGGCAAGACGGCGCCTTTTCGGCGTCCCGCCCCCTCCTACCCTCAGCCGGATTTCCGATACAATAAGTGCGGGGATTTTGGATGGCGAGCAACCTCAGCATCGAGTGCGCGGACCGTTCCGTTAGGTGGTACCTGACGCCCGGACAAGCATCACGCTACGAAATCATCGTGATCAACAAGTCCGGCGACGAGCACGTAGATTGCACATTGACGCTCGACGAGCCGTCCGAAGGGGGGACCTTCGAGCCGGCTTCTTTCGCATTGCGTCCAAGAGAGCGCAAGACGGGCGCGCTGCTGTTCTCCGAGAACACCCAAGTACCGCGCGACCAGATGGCCATGATCTCGGTCCGCGATTCCAACGGCGACGTCATCGCGTCGCTCGAGCGCGGACTCATCTCCGCTGGTGGCACCGACTGCACGGTGCAGCTGGCCTTCAAAGAGCCGATCATGGACGGCGACCAAGTCCGTGGTTTCGTGGTCGCATGCACGATCAAGAGCCTCAGTGCGACTGCCGGCCGATTCGCGCTCCAGTTCACGCCGCATCCGTCGCTGGAATTCGTCGACGTCTTGCCGGTCAAGCTCGATCCTGGGCAGACGCAGACCGTTCCGGTGGCGATCCTGTGGAACCGCGCCATCAAGGATTCGCTGGGCAACAACCACCCGCACGTCGTCGAGATCGGCGTTGCGGTGTCTCAAGGCAAACGGGCCGGCCGGCTCGCGTGGGATGCCGTCGAGCATCGCCTGGCCGCATACGCACCGGCGCCGCAGCCACAACCAGCGCCGGCTCAATACGCGCAGCAAACTCCAGCGCCGCCGGTGCAACCGCAACAATCTGCGGCCATGCCGGAAGAGCCTGCGCAGCCCGACGCGCAGGTCGCGATGCCGTTCTTCGAACCGCCGCCTGCCGCACCGCCGCAACCACCGGCTCCGCCCAAGCCACCGACGAGCACGGCGCCTGCGCCGACCGCGATGCCGCCGGCCGCAATGCCGCCGACGATGCCGTCCGCGCCCGCTGCCGCAGCGCCACCTCAGATCCCGCCGCCGCCTTGGAGTTCGACGCCGACCATCGCAGCGAGCTCGGCTCCGCCGGCGCCAGCCGCGCCGCCGCCCGACACGCAGACGCCGGGCAACGACGACGAGTTGATGTCGCTGCTCGTCGGCAAACCGGTCTCGCCGCCACCGGGCTGGCGCGGTCCAGGCCGCGACGCGCCGGACGCGCCGCCGACCGAACCGCCATCGATCTTTGCGCGAACGCCGTCGACCGTCATGAATCCGCACGCGCAAGTTCCGCCTGCGCCGCCAGTCGCGCCTCCGGTTTCGCCGGTCACGCCGCCGCCGCCGTGGTCGACGCCGCCGGAACCAGCGCGCACGGCCGCACCGCCGCCTCCGCCGCCGCGGCGGCCTGGCGCTCCTGAAGTCGACGACGGCATCCCGAAGCCGTATCGTCAAGTGTTCACGCCGCCCGGCACGGCGACCGAAGATCAGGAACCGCCGCAACAACCGGCCGACGAAGAGGAGGGGATCTTCGGCGAATCGGCGCTCGAATCGTCGATCGTCGGCAGGCCGCCGTCGTTGGCGCGCGCGACCGAAGCCGCTCGCGAACAACGAGCGACCGCGCGCCGCACGATGCCGCCGCCCGAGCCACCCGAAGAAAGCCGCGGCGGCCAACTGACGACGCTGGTCGTGGGCGGCACGGCGGTCATCGCCGTCGGGTTGATGGTGTTCTTCTACTTGCGCTGGGCAAGCGCGCCGCCACCGCAGCCCCAGGCGATCGCCACCGCGACGGCCGTCGCCACCGTGCCGCCGGCCGTGGTCCTGCAAACCCCGCCGCCTGGAACGAACAAACCGCCGAAGAACAGCCAATCGCCCGGCCCGGGCGCGTCGAGCAAGCCCGCGCCGAGCACCGCGCCGTCGGTTGCGGCAACGGTCGCAGCGCAGGCGACGCAGCGCGTCGTCGCCACAACGGTGCCCACACCCCGTCCGGCGCCGACGCAAGCGCATGTCGCGATCGCGCCCAAGCCGGTGAAACCGCGACCGCGTCCGACGCATCGCCCCGCGCCCGCGAACCCGAACACGATC
>JAFAHD010000071.1 GCA_019237415.1 Vulcanimicrobiota bacterium | reverse complement strand
CACATTTCGGTGGTTCAACCACGGCTATCGCGACTGTCCAGGCAAGCCCAACGCAGACTATGGCGGACAGCAATGGTGATTGTCCATCTTTCCCTCTCAATGCTGGAGCGTTCGAGAGTCAGCAACTCGCGCCCGCGCAAGTATCATTTATCAAGAATGCCCGGAACAAGGCCGAGCCGTCGGACAGGGACAAGCTGCGATGGGCAGTGATCACCGGTGAAGTAATCGTTTTTGTGCCTCTCGAGGGATGGGGCCCGATGGACGTTTTGGCCGCTTCGCGGAGCTATGCATTTGATCCGAATTACCGAGTTAAAGACGCCCACCATTTGATATACCTCTTGAATCAGGGTCCAAATTCGCCGTGCACCGTAACTCCGATAAATGCGATGGGAGAATAGGGCAAGACCAGCCTTGGCATCGATATGCTGAAGCAATGATTGGGTCCGATATCTATGGCTAATCACTACGAAAGGCGCGGCTTTCGATTCGAAACGGATGGTTTGGCAAAACGCTTCGGTTCGATGTGATGTGGGACTTGGGTGGGCAGGCTGTGAAAAACCTGCGCTGCAAACTGTAGTCTGTCAGCCGCGCAGCGCGCCGTCTTCGATGTGCAGCACCCGGTCTGCGACCTCCATGATGCGCGGGTCGTGGGTGACCGTCAAAACAGAACAGCCATGCGACTTCGCGAGCCTGCGCATCATCATGGTGACGTGCTTGCCGTTGTCGGAATCCAATGAGGCCGTCGGCTCGTCGGCCATGATCAAACGCGGCTGGCCTGCCAACGCGCGCGCGATCGCGACGCGCTGCTTCTCGCCGGCTGAGAGATCCGCCGGCAGGCGCTCGCATTTCTCGCCCAAACCGACCTCTTCGAGCAGCTCGCATGCTTTGTCGCGCGCGTCGACCTTGTCGCCTTTCAGGCCGAGCGCGAGCTGCACGTTCTCGGCCGCGGTCAGCGCGCTGAACAGGTTGAACCCTTGGAAGACGAAACCGATGTTGAGCAACCGAAAGCGCGCGAGCGCGCCGCGGCGCAAGCGCGTCAACTCGGTGCCGCAGGCGACCACCGCGCCCGAAGTCGGCGTCAGGATCCCACCGAGGATCGAGAGCAGCGTGGTCTTGCCCGAACCCGATGGCCCCATGAGCAGCAAGAACTCGCCGGCCGAGACGTCCAGCGAGATGCCGCGCAGCGCTTCGACACGTGTCGAACCGATCTGGTATGTCATGCGGACGTCGCGTGCCGCTACGACCACGGGAACTCTCATCCGCGGAACACCATCGCTGGATCGACGCGCAGCGCGCGCTGCACGGCGAAGATCCCCGACGCCACGCACATCGCGGCGATGATGAGCAGCGTCAGCACCGCGCTCTCGGGCGTGATGAGGATGATGACGCCGCGCGTCGCGAACGCCCAGTGCGCGACGATCGCGCTGATGACGATGCCGGGGATGAACCCGAGGCATGCCATGATGAGCGCCTGTTCCGCGACGACCTTGTAGAACAGCGAATCCGGCGCGCCGATCGCGCGCAGCGTGCCGTATTCGGTGATGTGCTCGACGACCGACGTGTACAGGATCTGGCCGGCCACCGTGATGCCGACGATCAAACCGACGAACGCGATGAGTCCGAGGATGAACCCGATGTTCGTGCGTTTGACCCAATACGATGACGTGCGGTCGGCCATCTCTTTGCGCGTATAGGCGGCCGTGCCGCGCAGCTCGCTTGTCAGACGCCCCTTGAGCGCCGTGAGGTCCTGGCCGGGCTGTGCCTGCACGAGGATGTAGCTGACGTCGTCGCCGGGATCCAGCGTGCTCGGATCTTGCGCGACCGCCGGCGCGGGCTTCGGCGTCGGCGCCGGCGCCGGCAGTATGCCCTGCTCGACCAAATACTTCGAGACATCGACGGCGCCGAGATAGCGCGCGAGCTCCTCGGGGTCGAGCTCTGCCTGGGCGGCGTTGATGTCGGTCGACGTCGCGACACCCGGCGCGCTCGTCATGGAGAGGTACGCTTTTGCGTTGCGCATGGACGCGTAGATCAGCGTCGCGGAAACGACGGGCTGCGTGCCGTGGGTCGTGCCGACGATGCGGACGTCGTGCACGCCGATCTTGCCGGTGCCGCCGACGCCGGTGATGTTGAGGTTCCCGAGTTTCGTATCGTCGACGATGGCCGAGTCGGGCGCGAACAGCCGGTCGAGCTCCTCCGCAGGCACGGGCCCGGGCGACCACAGCACGCCGTGCGGATCGAATCCGATCACCCGGATGTACTCGAGCTTGTGTCCGGTGCCGCGCCATGCCGACGTCTTGATGAGCATCGCCTCCGCGCGGCGGACGCCAGTGACGGTGCGCGCTTTGGCGAGCGCGTCGTAGCGCATGGGCAGCGTCAACTCGAAGTACGGCATGCCGCGCGTGCACACCCAGATGTCCGCACTGGACTCGGTGATCGGCAGCACCGTGGATTGGATGAAGCCAAGATAGATGCCGGTTTCGATGGCGATCAAGCCGACCGCGAACGCCACGCCGGCTTGCGCGACCAAGAAGCGCGCCACATCTTTGAAGAGCGTCTTGCGCCCGAGCGGCACCATCAGGTCGCGTAGCTCAAGTCGTCAGGTACTTGCTGAACCAGCCGAGCGCGCGCGTCCATGCATCGGTCGCTGCAGACGCGACGTACGACTCGCGCGTGTCGTCGAAGAACGCGTGCCCCGCCTCGTCGTAGATCTTGACGTCGTTGGGCACCGTGAGCCGCTTGGCCATTTCGCGCACGTCGTCGGGCAAGATGCTCGTGTCTCGGCCGCCGTAGTTGCCCTGAAGCGGCACACGCACTTTGTCGGTCCACGCCAGCGCCATGTCCGTGATCGGGCCATCGTTGCTCTGCCCCCAGCGCACCTTGCCGTAGAACACGACGACGGCATCGAAGTTCGCGTCGTCGACCGATGCGCGCAGCGCGATCGCGCCGCCCATGCAAAAGCCCATGACCGCGATCTTGGGCGGCCGCTGCTCCTCCGCTGCACCGGCGCGCTTGCGTATCCACGTCGCCCCGGCTGCGATATCGCCGTCGACGGTCGCATCGACGAGCTGTTGCGCGAGCGCCGAAAACGGCTTGTAATCCGTTGCGTTGTCGCCGGAGGGCACATCGGGAAAGCGCGAATACAGCGCGGGCGCGATGGCGGCATAGCCGGACTTGGCGAGGCGCCGGACGGTGTCGCGGAGCTGCGCGTCGATGCCCCAAATCGCCTGGCACACGACCACGCCCGGCGTCGACGAGGTCGCGTTGACGGGCCACGCGGCATATGCGCCGATCGGCTTGTCCGGACGCGGCAGCGTGACGTTCTGCCACTTGATCGAGCGATCGTTCTCGGGCACGATCGGCGGATGCGGCGCGCCGAACTCTTCACCGGCCGCGAGCGCCGTCGCGATGGATGCCGATGCGGCCGCCGCGCCGGCCGAAAGACCGATGAACGCCTTGCGGTTGAGGTCAGGCGACGTCGCGTCGACTGGATCGGTGTGGTCGCTCATAGCTGCCTCTTCACGGCCGTTTCATACGCCGCGCGAAGGCGGCGAGGTTTGTGAGCAATTCCTGCATGTCGGATTTGACCCGCTCGTCGGTCAGCAGTCCGGTTTCATCGAAGGCGTTCTCTTCGTGCGCCACATGCACCATCGGGTCGTCGAGCACGTGCATGCCCGTGAACACGAAACAGGGCAGCAGCGCGATCTTCGCTCGCGCCGTGCCGAAATAGCCGCGCGAGCAGCCCGCCAAACCGACGCACTTGTCGTTCAAGCACGAGTCGTCGGGCGGACGCGACGCCCAGTCGACGACGTTCTTGGTCACGCCGGACATCGACCAATTGTATTCAGGCGTGATGATGAGCAGCGCATCCGCGGCTTTGATGGCCTCGCGCATACGTGCGACCGGCGGCGGCGGCGGTTCCTCCATGTCCTGGTTGAACAGCGGAATGCCGCTGATGTCGATCGGCGCGACGGTGACGCCGGCGGGCGCGAGAGACGGCGTGTTGCGCAGCAGCATCTGGTTGTACGAACCTTTGCGCAAACTGCCTGCGAAGGCCGCAATGGTCACGGGCGCCGCGGTCATGCCGGTGCGACGCGTGCGCGCGAGCGCGTTTTCGAAGCCCAGGCGTAGATCCCGTCGAGCACGAGGCGTTCGTCGATGCGATCGAACACATTTGTATGCGGCACGATCAGCTCCGCCAGCCCGCCGGTCGCGATGACGATCGGCTTTTCACCCATCTCCGCCGCGAACCGCCCGACGATGTGCTCCACCTGTCCGACAAAACCCAAAATGATTCCAGATTGCAGCGCTGTCGGCGTGTCGGTGCCGATCGCGGCCGGCGGCTTGACCAGCGGCACGTCCATGAGCTTGGCCGCGCGCCCGATCAGCGCATCGACCGATACTTCAATGCCCGGTGCGATCGCCGTGCCGAGATACTCGCCGCGGCCGGAGATCGCGGCGAACGTCGTCGCGGTGCCGAACTGCACGACGATCGCAGGGGCGCCGTGTTTGACCACCGCGCCGATCGCTCCGCCGATGAGATCTGCGCCCAGTTCCGCCGCGTGGCGCGTCTTCACCGGAACGACCGATTGGCGCGCGGCGGACAAGAACTCAGGGCGCGCCGCGAAATAACGCTGCGACATCTCGGACAGCGCGCGGTACAGCGGCGGCACGACGCTCGCGACCGCGACGCGTTGCACCGCTGCACGCGGCACGGCGTTCACGCGCAGCATCGAATCCACTTGTGCAGCGAGGTCGTCACCCGTCTGGCGCCGGTCGGTCACCGAGCGCCAGCTGTGGACCAGCGTTCCGCCGGCTGCGCCTTCGACTTCGAACAAACCGAACTTGATGTTGGTGTTGCCGACTTCCACCGCCAGCAGCATCGGCTAGTGCCCGCTCCGCAGTGCATCGACGTGATCGAGGATGGCGCCCGCCAACGCGGCCTTGGGCGCGCGCGCCAGCGGCTTGCGCCCGCCGGACGACCACAGCAACACCGCTTCGGCATCCGATGCGCCGAACGCCGAGCCGTTGCCGCCGATGCGATTGGCGACGATCAGATCGAGATGTTTGCGCTCGAGCTTTTCGCGCGCGTGCTTTTCGATATCCTCGGATTCCGCCGCGAAGCCGACGATGAAACATCCCGGCGGTCGCGCGGCGGCCACGTCGGCGATGATGTCCGGATTGCGCGTCAGGCGCAGCGTCGCATCAGCCTCGTCCTTCTTCACCTTGTGCGCCGCGACGAGCTCGGGCCGGAAGTCGGCCACCGCAGCCGCGCCGATGAACAGCGCAACGCCGGGCAGGTGCTCGAGCACCGCGTTGTGCATCTCGCGCGCGCTGGTCACCCCGACGAACTCGACGCCTGCGGGCGGGCGCAGCTCGGTGGGACCGCTGATCAGCGTCACCTGCGCGCCGCGCGCGGCGGCTTCGGCCGCGAGCGCGTAGCCCATGCGGCCGCTCGAGGGATTCGACAAGAAGCGCGCCGGGTCGGCGAACTCGCGCGTCGGACCCGCGGTGACGACGACGCGCCGCCCCGCGAGTTGGCGCGAACGCGCGAGCACGCGCTGCACCGCCGCGACGATATCGTCCTCGTCCGCCAGCCGCCCGCTGCCGATCTCGCCGCACGCCAAGAAGCCTGCGCCCGGCTCGACGAACTCCATGCCGCGTGCCTGGAGCGCGGCGATGTTCGCTTGCGTCGGCGCGGCTTCGAGCATCGCGGTGTTCATCGCGGGGGCGATCACGACGGGGCGCCGCGTGGCCAAGATCGCGGTCGTCAGCAAATTGTCCGCGATGCCGTGCGCGAGTTTCGCGAGCGTGTTCGCGGTCGCGTTGAGCAGCAGCGCCATGTCGCTGCGCCGCACGAGTCCGATATGGGCGATGTCCCAGGTCGAGCCGGCGGCGAACATGTCAGTGTGTACGTCGTTGTTCGAGAGCGCTTGGAACGTCAGCGGGGTGACGAAGCGCGTTGCGGACTCGGTCATGATGACGTGCACGTCGGCGCCGGCCTGGCGCAACGCGCTGACGATGCCGGCGCACTTGTACGCGGCAATGCCGCCGCAGACGCCGACGAGCAGCGTGGCGCCGTTCAGGCGCGAAGAATCCCGTGTATCCATACTATCAGGGCGTGCGCACTTCCACGTTGTCGATCAGCCTCGTCGCACCCGCGAACGCCGCGCCTGCCGCCAGCAGCGCCGCGTGCGGCGGCGCTTCATGCAGCGGTTCGAACACCGCCGGGTCCACGACCGCGAGGTAGTCCATCTTCAAGGGCGGCAATGCCGCTTCCGCCCGGGCGACCGCCGCGTCCACATCGCGCGCTCCGTTCGCGATCGCATCTGCGAGGAGGGTGAGCGCCGCGTGCAAGCGGGGCGCGGCAGCCCGTTGCTCGGGCGTCAGATACGCGTTGCGCGACGACATGGCAAGCCCATCCGGCTCGCGCACGATCGGGCAGGCGACGATGTCGATCGGCAGATCGAGGTCGCGCACCATGCGTCGCACGACCGCGAGCTGCTGCGCGTCCTTTTGGCCGAAGAACGCGGCGTCGGGCGCGACGGCGTTGAACAGCTTGAGCACCACCGTCGCGACGCCCGTGAAAAAGCCGGGCCGGCGGTCGCCTTCGAGATACGCGGCAAGGGGGCCGGGCCTCACGGTGAATTGGGCGCCGGGCGGATACATCTCATCGCGCGACGGCGCGAAGAGCACGTCGACGCCGGCGCGTTCGAGCGCCGCGGCATCGGCCGCCGGCGTGCGCGGATAGCGGTCGAAATCTTCGCCTGGTCCGAATTGCAAAGGGTTGACGAACACCGATGCGACCACGCACGCACAGCGTTCGCGGGCGCGCGCCACCAGCGATAGATGGCCCTCGTGCAACGCGCCCATGGTTGGAACGAAACCGACCGGTCCGGACAGCGATGCGCGCGCCTCGCGCAGTTGTGCGACCGTTGCAGCCGTGCGCATCTCGCGCTGCGTCCTAGTGCGCGTCGGGAACTTCGAGCACGCGCAGCATTGTGCGCCCGACCACAAACGGCTGGCCCGACGAAATGATCACACTTTCGCGGATAGCGCGGCCGTCGACGAACGTGCCGTTGCTCGAGCCGAGATCCGTGAGGCGCAGCGCATCGCCGTCGGCGCACACCTTCGCGTGTGTGCGCGAAATGGTACGGTCCGTCGGCACCACGGCCTGGACGGCGGAAGCATCTCTGCCGATGTTGATGCTCAGCTCGAACGGCCAGCGTTTGCCGTCGAGCGGACCGTTCATCGCCTCGATCTCGAACATGACGGCGCCCGATTTTCGAGGGTTTGACGCACGTCTCCCGCGCTCTCGGGAGTGCTTACGACCGGCGCGTCACACCCATATGGTGACGGCTTCCCGGCTCAAGTGACCCCCGGGGACGGCCGATGATAGAGACATGAAGGCGAAGCCGCCTAAGAGAGCAGGCGGCCGCCCGGCACGCAAGTCGCAAGACAGCCGGAGCAAACGTGGAGTGGATAACTCAGGCGTGAAAAATCTTCAATCGGAACTTGTAGATATCGACGCGGACGCGCTGCGCGAAGCAGAGCGCGTGTTCGCGCAAGGCATCCTGGACACGATGCCTGGGAAGTCCGTGGCAAGGGCTTCATATGAAGAGACCCGCGTCGTCCTCACTATGACGGACGGCACGGAGTACTACTTCTACGGATTCTTGGGCGAGTCAGGCCTTCGGTAGCACGTTCGCGTCGACGAAATCGGCGATCGCCCGCCGGTCCTCGGGATCTATCGACGTGAATGCAATTCCATGATGGAACGTCTTCTCCGCGCCAAGGAACGCGCTCAACACCGCGCGTCCGCGCACGCGAATGCCGCTGGCCTGCCCGGGCAAACGGAACTTGATCTCGAGCGTCGCGCGCGGCGGCACATCGAACGGCGCGACCAGGCGCATGCCTCCGGCGCCGAGATCGAGCACCGATCCCGTGCGCGGCGTCGGATCGCCCTCGAGCGAGAACTCCACCGGCAACGATACCGAAACGCGTACGTACTGACGCCTATGCAGGTCACCCGTCATGGCGCGGGTATTCTCGCCCGTGGTGTGCCAACGCCTCTTACGCGAGCGCGCCCGCTGCGGCGCTCATGGTCGCGAGGATGCCGTGCGCGCTGTCCAGCCCGCCCTGCAGATAGACCTCGTACGGCTCACGTAGCGGCGCATCGCACGAGAGTTCAAGCGTCGCGCCCGAGATGAATGCGCCGCCGGCCATGATCACGGGTTCGTCGTAACCGGGGACGGGACCAGGCTGCGGGGTCGCACGCGCATTGACGGGCAGCAGACGTTGCAGACCTCGCGTGAATCCTTCGATCCGCTTCGGATCGCGCAGCGCGATCGCTTGAATGATATCGGTGCGCGGCGCGCCTGGTTGCGGATCGACTTGAAAGCCGAGCGATGCGAACAAGGCTGCGGCGAAGTCGAGCGTCTTGAGGCTTTCCATGACCGCGTGCGGCGCACGGTGCAATCCGGCGAAGAACCAGCGCGGCGTGTCCAACGTCGGACCGGCCGCGCCGCCCAGACCGGGCGCGAAGACGCGGTCTGCGATGCGCGCGACGAGGTCGCTGCGCCCGGCGATGTAGGCGCCAGTGGTCGCCAGGCCGCCGCCGGGATTCTTGATGAGCGATCCGATGATGACGTCCGCGCCGACCGCAGTGGGCTCGCGCACCTCCACCAACTCACCGTAGCAGTTGTCGACGACGATCGTGGCGCCGGGCGCGTGTTCGCGTGCGATCGCGATGAGCGCGCCGATCTGGTCGACGGAGAGCGACGGCCGGGCCGCGTATCCGCGCGATCGCTGGATGAAGACGACGTCCGGCGCACGGCGCAGCGCGTCGTTGACATCTTGCTCGCTCGGGGCACGACCGCTCGTCCAGGCCGCTTCGAAGTAGCTGACGCCGCCGGCTCGCGCGAGGCCCGACGGGTGATCTTCGATCGCCATGCGCAAGGTATCGTACGGCGGCCCCGAGATCGAACACAGCTTGGCGCCGGGCGGCAGCAGCGCCGTCAACGCCGCGACGATCGCGTGCGTGCCGCTGACGAACTGCAACCGCGCGAGCGCCGCGGGCGCATCGAGCACGTCCGCGAGCAACGCTTCGTATGCTTCGCGGCCGCGGTCGTGATACGCGTATCCGGTGCTGCCCGCCAGATGCGAATCGTCGATGTTCGCCCGGGCAAACGCGGCGATGACTTTCGCGCTCACCGCCAGGCCCGTCGCCTCGCGCGCCCGCCACGCGGGTGCGATCTGCGCCAGCACGTCGCGGGCGGCAGCGCTGATGCGCGCGGGGATCTGGAGGTTTTGCGCGGCGCGCTCGAGCTCGTCGTTCATGCCTGCTCGTCGCCATCAGGCGATGCGCTTTCCGGATGCCGCTCGAGCGCCAGTTCGTGTTCGCGGATCGCTTCAGCCGTTTTGACGAGCTGCGCTTCTTGCTCCGGCCGCGATTGCAGCGCCTCTTCAAACGCGTGATAGAACGGGATATACAGCACAAATGACAGCCCGATGTTGAAGAGCACCAGAGCGACCGCGCGCCAGTCGTTCGTCGTCAGCCAGGCGGCGATCGGGACCGGAATCGCGCTGGGCAAAAACACGATCGTCTTAGCGACCAGTCCGAAATACATCGCGAGGTAGGTGATCGTCGCCAGGATGAGCGGCACGCCGATGAAGGGGATCGTCAGGCTCGGGTTCATCACGAGCGGCAGGCCGAAGATGAGCGGTTCGTTCACGTTGATCAGACTCGGCAGCAGCGAAGCGATTCCCAACCTGCGGATGCGCGCGATCTTGGAGAAGAGCATGAGGATGTTGAGCGAGAGCGTCGCGCCGGATCCACCCGGGAAGAAGAACAAGAACAACGTGATCGTCACGATGTGCGGCGGCGCTTGATGGTGCAGCACCGCTTGGCCGTTGGCGTCGATGGCGCCGAGGAAGATCGGGGTCGTCAGCGCGGCGAGAAAGCCGGGCCCGTGCACGCCCGCGGTCCAGAGCAGCACTTGCAAGAACACGACGAGCAGCAGCGCGGGCAGCGTATCGCCGACCCCGATGAGCGGCTTGATCGCCGCGAGCAGCACGTCGGCCATGCTTTGGTGCGAGGGCGCGAGCGCGGCCGCTATCCCCGCGAAAACGACGACGACGGCCAAGGCGCTCAGCGCGATAGCAACCGCCCGGCTGCGAACCCAGCGGTACAGCCAACGCATGATCTCGCCGCTGACGCTCGCGACGATGATGGCCAAGAACAAGCTGCTCGCCGACAGCGTGCCGAGCAGCACGATGGGCGAGAGCGGCACCGGGCGCGGCAGCGAGATCGCAAAAGCGAGCGCGGTGAGGATCACGCCCGCCGCCCGGCTGTAATGCAGTCGCAATGCCAGATTGTTGGCGAGCAGCAGCGCGAGGGCAACGCCCATCGCACCGAAGCCGATGTGATAAGCGTCCAGAAAGCGGGCGAACAGCGCGGACAAGTGCCACGCGAACGGCCGCGGCGGGATAAGGAAGTAGACGACGGCGGTGACGACCGCCATCACCCAGAACGCGGGTTGGATCGCGGCCCGCACCGCTGCGAAGTGCGGTTCGTCGGCGGCACGCTGCAGGCGCGGCAGCAAGCGCGCTTCGAGCGCGCCCACCGCGGCGTCCAAACCGCGCAGCGCGGATGACCGAAGTTGTGCGGCTACGACGCCCGCTCCGCCCGCCGCTCCGCCCGCGCTGCCGCGTTCTCGACAAAGCCGCGGAACAAGGAGCGGCTAGGCTCGTCGTTTTCTACGAGTTCTTCGGGATGCCACTGCACGCCGATGAGGAACGCGCGTGCCTCCGGATCCTCGATGGCTTCGACGATGCCGTCGCGCGCAGCTGCGACCGCGACGAGTCCGCTCGGGACGCGGCGCACCGCCTGATGGTGCAGCGTGTTCGTCGCGAGCGAAGTCGTCCCCAACAGCTCGGCGAGGCGCGAACCAGCGACGATTTCGACCACGTGTGTGGTCTCGTTGCGCGCGTGGTCGGGCGTCTGCTGATGCTGGACCCGCAAACCGCCTTGCGCATCGAATTGGTCGTCGATATCCTCGTAGAGCGAGCCGCCGAAGGCGACGTTGATGACCTGCATGCCGCGGCAAATGCCCAGCAGCGGGATGCCGGCGCGCCTGGCGGCGTGCACGACCGCGATCTGGAATTCATCGGTGCCTTTGGGCGACCGCTTGACCGCCGGATGCTCGCGGCTGCCATAGAGATGAGGCGCGATGTCGGCGCCGCCTGGAAGCAACACGCCATCGTACCGTTCGATGAGATCGGGCACGGAATTGAGGTAATGAGGCGGTTCGATCAGCACCGGTTGGCCGCCGGCCAGTTCGATCGCGCTGCGGTACTTGGCGCGGGCGTCCTCACGCTCGCGTTCGCCAGCGCTGACCGCAATGGCAATCCTCGGCGTCATGGGGCTTTTAGGTTACCGCCCGCGCGCGAAAAAGGCCTGCCGTAAGGCAGGCCTGACGCCGGGGGAGATCGAGTGGTGGCGCTATGACAGCTTGCGGATGACGGCGGAGACTTTGCCCAGTATGGTCACGTCGTTGACGTAGATCGGTTCCATGTATTTGTTCGCGGGCTGCAGTCTGACGCGGTTCGCTTCCTTATAGAAGGTCTTGACGGTGGCTTCGCCTTCAGTGCCCGAACCCTCGACCATAGCGACCACGATCTCGCCATTCTCCGCGACGTTTTGCGGCTGCACGACGATGAGGTCGCCGTCGAGGATGGCGGCGTCCACCATGGAGTCGCCCTTGACGCGAAGCATGAACGAACCGGACTTCGCCGCCAGATGCGAGGGCAACACGATTTCGCCCTCAACGTCCTGGCTTGCCGTCGCGACTGGGCCCGCGGCGATGCGGCCGACGAGCGGCAGGGTGACCACGTCGCGAGCGGCCTCGCTGCCGGTGACCAGGGCGCGCGGCTTGGTGGCATCGCGGTGGATGAGGCCTTTGCGCTGGAGTGTGCGCAGGTGGCTTTGAACGGTCGAGCTGCTGGAGAGTCCTACGCGCTCGCCGATCTCTCGAACGGATGGCGGGTAGCCGTGCTCCCGTTGGAACTCTTTGATGACGTCGAGGATGGCCTGTTGCCGCGGTGTCGTCTTGCGATCCACGAGAATCGTACCGGCCCTTTCCCTAGTCGAATCCTTAAGTCGCCAGCGGGACAATAGGCGACGAAGACGTCCGTCGAAGGCTCAGAGCCCAAGCGACGGTACCATGGATTCTAGCATACACCACGGGCCGAATGCAAACGTTTGTTCGAAAAATCCTTGACATCCGGCTTTTGCGGGCGGTAAGATTGCACCAGAACATATGTTCGAGCCAAGCCGGCTCGGAGGACAGCTCTGATGCACTCTCATCGCCGCAAGACGCGGGTCACGCTCATTCCCTTCATCCAACTTCTCTCCCTCGTGCTGGTGTTCGCCCTACCGGTGGTATGGGCGTCCCAAGTTTATACCTCAAGCCCCGCGCACTACGACAAGGTCGTCGTCGGCCACGGCGATACGGTTTGGAGCCTAGTGGCGAAGCGCGCGCCCGACGGCAGCGACGTGAACGAGCTCGCCTATAATGTGATGACTCTGAACCATCTGAAGGCCGATCAGCGGCTGCACGCCGGTCAGGTCTTGCTGCTGCCGCGCAACTAGCGGCAGTCCGCTAGCGACTCGTCGCCGCCTTCGACACGAGGGCGGTTTTCATTTGCGGGCGCCGTCGTCACGTGTGTTGCTGGCGCGCCGCTAGGGCGACGCGCTCGCTTGCGGCGTGGCGCTCGGATGCGGCACGGGAGCGGTGGGCGGCCAGCTCGAGCCGTCGTCGAAGCGGACGCTCGTGACTTGTACTGTCACGTACGTCGCCTGCAAGAACGCCAGATTCGCGATGCCGGACGATTGCGTCCAGCAGTTCTGCAACGCATCTTTGTTGCCGACGCCGTTGCGCAGCGTCTGATAATCGGAGAGCGACTTTGGCCCTGCGATCGTGATGCCGTTCGAAAACGTGCCGCTGCGGATGTTGTTGCCGTTCGTCAGCATGTTGTCCGATGGGCCATAGAGCGCGTACGTGAACGTCACTGCGACCGCAGTCTTCTGATTCGTGTTGCGGAACGTGAGGCAGTGCGCTTCGGCCGTGCCGTCATTCTTGACGGCGGCGAATCCGCCGTCGATCGCCACGCCGCTCGCGTCGTTTGCGCCGGGCGCGAGCGCGAACGGCACGCTGCGCCAATCGGTCGGCGATGGATTGGGAGCCGGGCCGCCGCCCGAGGTGCAGCTCGGCGGATCGATCGGGAACTTGCACGATCCGATCTGTTGATCGGTCGCGTTGCGCGCGTAAAGCGCGCCGCGTCCGCCGCCGGTCAGCCATGTGGCGATCGCGTTGCGGTCGGGCGGCGCGAGCGCCGTGATTTGCGCCTCGACTTGATCGAGCTGCGTGAACACCGGATTCGGTGGCTGGAAGGTGCCCTGTCTCGCCCACGCCTGGAGCTGCGACGCGTCGCCGGTGCTCAGCGATTGCGTCGCGCTCAACGCCTGCAACAACGCGTAGCTCGGATATGGCGGCGGGTAGGGATAGTTGGGTTGCGCACTGCTGGTCGCGACGAGGGTTGCGACAAAGAGCAACATGGCGATGGACGTGACGGTTAGACGTGTCCTCATCGACCCGTCCTTCTCATGCGGCTGGCCCCTTCCCCTACAGCGCTTGGTTTGACGGGCAACGAGCGTCTGTGGTATCCTGTGCGCTGTACCCCGGCCCGGCTTTTGCAGCTGGCCCGCGGGCGAATGTGAGTGGAGGAACCATCACAGCACATGGCATTGAGCAAAGATCACAAGAACTCGGTCATCACTAAGCACAAGCGCGCGGAGAACGACACCGGATCACCCGAAGTCCAGATCGCGCTGCTGACCGAGTCCATCAACGACCTGACCGAGCACCTCAAGACGCACAAGAAGGATCACGCCAGCCGGCGTGGACTGCTCATGAAGGTCGGCAAGCGGCGCCGCTTGCTGCGCTATCTCGAGGGCGCCGATCTCGAGCGCTATCGCAAGATCGTCAACGAATTGGGCCTGCGCCACTAAGGCCGGCCACAGCCTCGACCCGGCCCGTCCAGGGATGCGCCGGGTACATTAAGAAGAAGCGTCACGTCATATCAACATATCGATGATTAACGCGCCGGGCGTAATAAGCCCGGCCCAGAAGGAGTCCCCTTTGCCAGAGTCCGTCAGCATGGAGCTGGGCGGGCGCACGCTTACCATCGAGACCGGTGAGCTCGCGCGCCAAGCCAACGGCTCCGTTTTCGTGCGTTACGGCGACACTTGTCTGCTCGCCGCCGTCACCGCAAGCTCCAACCCGCGAGAAGGCATCGAGTTCTTTCCCCTCACCGTCGACTACGAAGAGCGCATGTACGCCGCCGGCAAAATCCCCGGCGGTTTCATCAAGCGCGAAGGCCGCCCGTCCGAAAAAGCGACGCTCACCGCGCGCCTGATCGACCGGCCCATCCGTCCGCTGTTCCCAGACGGGTTTCGCAACGACATCCACATCATCGTGACCACGCTCTCGGTCGATCCGCAAGTCGACCCGGACGTCGTCGCGCTGGTCGCCGCCGGCGCGGCGCTTGCGCTGTCCGACATCCCATTCGAGCAACCGGTCGCCGGCGTGCGCGTCGGCATGGTCGAGGGCGAGTACGTCGTCAACCCGGCGCCCGAGCAGATCGAGAAGAGCATCGTCGACGTCGTCGTGGCGGGCACGGACAACGCGGTCATGATGGTTGAAGGCAGCGGCAAGGAGGTCTCCGAGGAGACGTTCCTGGGCGCGGTCGAGTTCGGCCACGAACGCATACGCGAGATCTTGCGCGTCATCGCGCAGCTCGCGTCCAAAGCCGGCAAGCCGAAACGCGAATTCCCCCTGTACCTCGCATCGAACGAGATGCGCCAATTCGTCGATGAGGCGTTCGGCGCGGACATCGCGCGCGCGATGCGCATCACCGGCAAGCTCGAGCGCAACCGCGCGTTCGACTCGATCACGCGCGCAGAAGCGCTCGTGCGCGCCGCCGGCCATCGGCTCGAACCGCAAGTGAAACCGCTGCTCGATGATCCGAAGAACCACGACTTCGACAAGGCCGTAAAGGCGCGCGAAGAAGACGAACTGCGTACGATGGTGGTGGACGAGGAGCTGCGGCCGGACGGCCGGCGGCTCGACGAAGTCCGCCCGATCACCGCGCGCACCGGCGTCGTGCCGCGCACGCATGGATCCGGTCTGTTCACGCGCGGCGAGACGCAGATCTTCAGCGCGGCGACGCTCGGATCGCTGTCCGACGAGCAGCGCATCGACGGGCTTGGACCGATGACGTTCAAGCGCTTCATGCACCACTACAACTTCCCGCCCTATTCGGTCGGCGAGACGCGCCCGATGCGCGGCCCTGGCCGGCGCGAGATCGGCCACGGCAACTTGGCCGAGCGCGCCATCGCCCCGATGTTGCCGCCTCCCGATGCGTTCCCGTACACGCTGCGCCTCGTCTCCGAGACGTTCGAAAGCAACGGCTCGTCCTCGATGGGCTCGGTGTGCGCGAGCACGCTGGCGCTCATGGATGCAGGCGTGCCGCTGCCCAAGCATGTCGGCGGGGTCGCGATGGGCCTCATCCTCAAAGACGGGCGCCCCGGCATTTTGACCGATATCCAAGGCTTAGAAGACGCGCTCGGCGAGATGGACTTCAAGGTCGCGGGCACCGTCGACGGCATCACCGCCGTGCAGATGGACATCAAGGTGCAGGGCATCACGCTCGACATCATGCGCAAAGCGATGGCGCAAGCGCGCGAAGGCCGGCTGTTCATCATCGACAAGCTCAAAGAGACCATCGCGGCACCGCGCCGCGGACTGTCCAAGTTCGCGCCGCGCATGATCGTGCTCGAGATCCATCCCGACAAGATCAAAGACGTCATCGGCCCCGGCGGCAAGATCATCAACAAGATCGTCGCCGAGACGGGCGTCAAGATCGACATCGAGGACGATGGCCGCGTCTTTCTCGCATCACCCGATGCGGCATCCGCCGAGAAGGCGCGCCGCATGGTCGAGGACATCGTCAAGGACGTCGAAATCGGCGAGGTTTATACCGGCGTCGTCAAGCGCATCATGAACTTCGGCGCGTTCGTCCAGATCTTGCCCGGCAAGGAAGGGCTCGTGCACATCTCCCAGCTGGCGCCGCATCGCGTCAACCGCGTGGAAGATGAGGTCCAGATCGGCGACGAGGTCGTCGTGCAGGTGCGCGAGATCGATGAGAAGGGCCGCATCAACCTGACGCGCAGGCACCCGACGGAAGCGGGCAAACGCTAAACCGCTTACAATAGGCCCGCGGCCCGCTGCAGCGCGATGAGCGCCGTGCTCTCGTCAGCGAGCGCCGTCGCGTATTGCACCTGCGTCTGCGTGAAGGTGAGCAGGGCATCGGTGAGATCCAAAGCGGTTCCCACGCCTGCCCTATAGCGCAGCTGCGTCACGCGCAGGCTTTCGGCGGCAGACGTCTGGCCTGAGTAGGCGGCAACCGCCGCCGCTTGGGCGGCGATGTAGTCGAAGTACGCTTGGCGCACCTGCAGATCGACGCTGTTGCGCAGCTGCTGCAGGTTGATCTTCGCCTTGTCCATCTCGGCAAGCGCCTGTACGACTTTTCCGTGTGTGAAACCGCCGTTGAAGAGCTGCCAGTAGACCGCAAGCGTCTCGCTGAGCTGCGGCTGCGGCACGTTGACGAAGTTCGGCTTGCTGCTCGCCTCCGAGACGTTCAGCGAGACGACCGGCAGCGTGCCGGCGCGCTCTTCTTTCACGACCTTCTCGGCGATGGTGACCGCGTCGATGGCCGACGCGATCTCCGGCCGGCGCACTTGCGCCTGCTCGAGCAGGTCCGGCAACGAATAGACCGGCGGCGCGATCTCGAGCGCCTGCGTCGGATTGATGGTGCTGTTGAGATTGATGTTGAGCAGATTGGCGAGGCTGGCGTTGGCGAGGTCAGCGGCGTTGTGCGCGCGGACCGACGCTACTTGCGCGTTGGCGAGCGCGACTTCCTGACGGAGCACGTCGGCATGCGCCGCAGTTCCGGCGGCGTAGAGCTGCTGTGACGTGAGCAGGTTCTGTTTGGCGACGTCGACGGCTTCGTCGGTGATCGTCGAGGTGCGCAGCGCGAGCGCGAGGGAGTAATACGCGGCTGTCGTCGTGTTGATGACGTCAGCACGCGCCGCCGCGTAATTGCTCTGCGCCGCCGAGTAGCCGGCCGCGGCGGCGCCGATCGCCGCCTGCACCGCGCCGCCGGTGTAGATCGCATACTCCAGCGTCGCGTTGACGTTGTTCATGTTGGTCGCGGAGAACAGGCTTTTCTGCAAGACCGGCGGTCCACTCGCTTGTGGGACCGGGATGAAGAAAAACGCAGGGTCTTGCGTGTGTACGTACGAGTATCCGGCGGACACCGTTGGATATGCAGTGCCGCGAGCTGCGATCAAGTTGCCCTGTGCGGCCACGATGTCTTGCGCGGCGGCCTGAAACGCCAGGTTGTTGGTGAGCGCCATCGAGATCGCGTCTTTGAGCTGCAGCGGAAGCGCCGAGGACGCTGGGCGCGGGGTCGCGGGCATGGCGGGTTCGGCGGAGGAGGCCGGTGCCGGCCACACGGGAGTCGGGGATGGTGACGGCGATGGGAGCGCCTGCGCGTAGGCCGGGAGCGAAACAAAGACCAGGATCGCGATCGGCAGCGCGCGCGCCAACGTCGCGGAGAGTTGCCGCCGAGAGGCTGATTTCATGGATCCTCTGATTGTTTAGTCCTTTACTATATCCCTGCTAACTATTCTTCAGGGCACCTTCGTTGGTATTGCCCTAGCGCACGCGCCGAAAACGGAAAACCGCCCGGGACACAGGGCAGGGTACAACCTTCGACATGGAGGTTTTTCCATGATGCGAAGATATCCGAACCGCTGGAAGTCGGTTCTTCCCGCGTTCTTGGCGACGATCGGCGTCGCTGCGGCCTGCGCGGTTGGCGCGTCGGTCAACACGAATCGCGCGCTCGCCGCGACGTATGGGTATTGTTCATCGCCGGACGCACCTGCGCGCATGACGCTCGCATACCAGCCGAGCGCAGCTGAAGTAGCGGACGCGACGAGCGGGGCTGGCCTCACGTCGACCGTGCTCGTCCGTCTCGACGGAGCAGGCCGCGTGGTCGATGATTCCGTCTGGACATCGTCCGGAAGCGACACGTTCGACACCGAAGCGCTGCGCGCAGTGCGCTTCTCGCGTTTCGTGCCGGAATCGCGTTCGTGCATCGGGACCCCGGGGACATATCTCGTGACGGTGTCGAGCACGTCCGACGATCAGCTCGTCTACAACCTCGGCTCACGGCCATCGTACGCGTTTTCGCCGGTGATTGTGCGCGCGCGTTGTCCATTGCCTGACAGCCCGGCGCATATGACGTACACGTACCGGCCCGAGTGGCCTGAGGTCGCTGTCGACCAAGGCGTCGGCCCCGCAACGGCCACCGTCGCAGTGACGCTCGACGCCGACGGCAACCTGGTCGACGAATCGATCTACCGTTCGTCCGGCAACGACCTGCTCGACGCCGAGGCGCTCAAGGCCGTGCGTCTCTCGAGCTACGCGCCGGAGATGCATCGCTGCGTCAAATCTGCCGGCTCGTACACGATGGACGTGGTATTCCAGCAATAGTTCGACCAACGGGCATACAGAGCAGGCTGCGGCGTTCGTGCCGCAGCCTTTTTCTTGCGCGCGAGCGACCCGCGTGGGCTTAAACGCTCAGCGTCAACAGCTCGCTGCCGGCGTGGCAGTCGACGTCATTGCCCGCGCGGCCATTCGCATCGAGCATGAACTTCAGATCGGTCGTGCCATCGCCTGCTTCTGCGGCGCGGTGGAACGTGTAGGTGACGGTCTGCGATTGGTTCGGGCGAAGCGGCTGCAAGCCGATCTGGTCGACGCGCGCGCCGGCTTGAAAGACGTCGACCGACATGAGCAAATCGCTCGGCTGCGCGACGTCGCCCCGGTTTTGCACGTCGACCGCGACGGTATAGTTCTTCAACGCTCCGCTCGTGGTGACGGACTTCACAGTGGCCGAAACGATGCTGGGATTCGCGCACGACGGCGCGCTCAGGGCAGCTGCAAGCAACAATGCAAGCATTTGTGGGCACTCCTTCTCCGACGAAGATGGATCTCAGAGTTTATACCCGCCGTACGGAGGCGCCAAGCGGTGCTAGCGACAAGATGGACGCCGAATGCAGAACAATCGTTTGCTCGTCGTGTGGGCCCTGGTATTCGTCGTCGCGCTGGCCGCGCTCGTGTTCGGGGGCTTTGCGATCCGCAAGTCCGCGGTTTCGGTCATCGATGACGAGGCGACGATCCGCACAACGAGGGGGTTGCTCTTCGCCGTCCTCAAGGATCAGCTCGACGAGGAGACCGCGGTGCGGGGGTTCGCGGTCACCCACCAGCGCGAGTTCTTGGAACCATACGACGCGGCGCGCGAAACGATGCCGGTCCAAGTCACCGAGCTCGAAGCCCAACTGCAAACGCTGCGTTTGACATCAGACGTCACGGCTGTCGAGGATGCAAAGCGCGTCAACGATGAGTGGGTCAGCTCGGTCGCGCTGGTGGTGATCGAAGGCAAGACGCACGATCTTGTCGGGGTACAGGTCAGCGGCAAGAGGCTGGTCGATGAGTTCCGCGTCGACATGGCTGCAATCGACCACGACCTCTCCGACCAGTACGCGCTCTTGGGCCAGAGGTCGCAAGATGAAGTCAGCAACTTCACCGGGTTCGTGCTCATCGCGGGCGGTTTGCTGCTCGCCGCCGCGCTGTTGTTCACCGCCTTTCAGGTGGCGGCGCATCAGCGGTACGAGCGGGTTCAACGCCAAGCGCGCGATGCGGAGCGGCGCGAAGAGACCGTGCACGCGGCATATCAGGCCGAACGGCGCATCGCGCAGAACCTGCAAGAAGCGATCAAACAACGGGAGCTTCCCGTCCTGCCTTCGATCGCGCTTTCGGCGATCTACGTGCCGGCGAAAGAAGAGGCGATGGTGGGCGGCGACTGGTACGACGCGTTCGATATCGGCGCTGGCCGCATATTCTTCACGATCGGCGATATCACCGGACACGGCATCGACGCAGCAGTCGCGATGAGCCGGGTGCGCTCGAGCGTGCTCTCGGCAGCGCTGCGCGACCTCGATCCCGCAGGCGTGCTCGCGCGCATCAACCAGGAGCAATGCGAGGGCCGCGACTGGCCGCTGGTCACCGCGATCGTCGGCGTCGCGGATTCGAATTCGTACGAGATCAGCTATGCGTCGGCGGGCCATCCGCCGCCGATCCTGCTCGAGCCTGGCGTTGATCCGGCGCTGTTGGAACTGGGTTCTCTGCCGCTCGGCGCGAGCAAGTCGACCGTGTACGTCACGCATCACGTGCGCGCCGTGCCCGATGCGATGCTCGTGCTGTACACGGATGGCGTCGTCGAGCAGACGCGCAACGTCATCACAGGCGAGCGGGCGCTGGTTCATGCCGTTGGCGATCTGACCAAGGCCGAGCGGACCGAAGCCGCCCGGGCGATCTATGACCGGATCTTCGGCGCGCAGGCTGGTGTCGACGACATCGCGATCATGACGGTCGCGTTCTCGGCGCCGCGCCGCTCGGACGCGGCGCGGCCCGTGGCGCGGCCGGCCAGTGCTCCCGCGGATCCTATACCGCCGACGGCGCAGAGCGGTATCGAGTCCAGCCGCAACGCTGCGGTGCCCAGCGATGCAACACAAAGAAGGCGGGTCGCGTGAATCCTGAGCCATCGATCGGCGTGATCACGCTCAACGGCGAGTTGGATATCGCGCGCAAGGACGAGCTGCGCTCGGCCTTGAGCGTCACCCAATCGGCGCATCCGGTGCTCATCGACCTGGTGGGCGTCACCTACGCCGATTCAACCGCGTTGTCCGAGCTGCTGCGCTTCAGCCTGGAGGCTCAAGAGCGCAACGTGCCCGTCGCTCTGCTGGCGATCTCCCCGCAGTTCCTGCGAGTGATCGAGTACGCGCGGCTCGATCAGGCGTTGCGCGTCTTCACCGACCGCGAGCGCGCGCTCGAATATCTTCACGCGAGCTGATGGCAAGCGAGCTTCGCATCGTCCGATCGGCGCAACCGGGGTCGGCAGCGCCGTTGCGGCACGCGCTCGAAGCGTTCATGGTCGCGCTGGGCGTCGCGCCCACGGTGCGAATCGATATCGTGACCGCGGTCGGCGAGGCATTGGCGAACACCATCGAGCACGCGTACAAGGGCGCCGAAAAAGTGGGCGACGTCGAGCTTGTGGCCCGGCTCGACGAGAAGGCATCGACGTTGGCCGTCGAGATCATCGATCACGGCACGTTCATCGCTCCCAAGCGCCGGCGCAACCGCGGCCTCGGGCTTGGCATCATGAAGCGGGCGTCGCAGTCGTTCACGCTTCAAACGGTCTCCGGCACGTCGGTACGGATGCTGTTCGACGCCGCTTTCCTGCACGGGCCGCATTAGGGCCGCTCGAGACCGCGAACACGTGCAGATGGAACGCACCGACGCAGATGTCATCGTGATCGGCGCGGGTGCCGCCGGCTTAGCAGCTGCGCGCTTCCTCGCGTCGCGCTCGGCGCGCGTGCTCGTGCTGGAAGCACGCGATCGCATCGGCGGACGCGTGTGGTGGCGCCCTCTTCCGGATGCCGCGAGCCCGGTCGAGCTCGGAGCGGAATTTATCCATGGCAAGGCACCGCACACGACGGCGCTGCTGCGCGAAGCAGGGTTGCGCTCAATCGCGGCGGACGGTGATTCGTGGCGGTCGGCCGGCGGCCACTTGCACCACGAGCCAGAGACGTTCACACGCAACGCAAGCATCTTCGACGCGGCCCGCTCGCTTGCGCGCGACGAAAGCGTCGAACGCTACCTGCAGCGTTTCGACGACGACGGCAAGCAGCGTGAACAGGCGCGGGTAGCGCGCTACTTCGTCGAGGGATTCGACGCTGCCGATCCTGCGATCGCGAGTGCGAAGTCGATCGCGGCAGAATGGAGATCTGGCGTCGATTCGACGATCTCCCGGCCGCTCGGCAGCTACCAGCCGATGTTCCAGCATCTGGCCCGCGCCTGCGCCGCCGCGGGTGTTCGCGTGAGCTTATCGACGATGGTTCGGCACATCTCGTGGCAGCCCGGCATCGTCTCGATCGACGCGCGGCTCGATGACACCGAATCGCGACGATTCCGTGCGCGGGCAGCCGTCGTGACGGTTCCCGTCGGCGTCTTACGCTATCGCGGCGATGACGAGCAGCTTTCATTCGAGCCCGAATTGCCCTCCGCGAAAGTCGCCGCGTTGGCCAGCATTGAGATGGGGCACGTCGTACGTGTAGTGCTGTCCTTTGACACCGCGTTTTGGGAGCACGTCAACGAAGGCCGTTATCGCGATGCCCATTTCTTCCGATCCGATTCGCAGCCGTTCCCCGGCTTTTGGACGCAGGTGCCGCAGCGAGAACGGTTTGTCGTCGCGTGGGCCGGCGGGCCCAAAGCGATCGCCTTGCGCGGCGTATCTCCTACGGAGCTGGTCGAGCTGGCGCGCAACGAATTCGGCGACTTGTTCGGGCAGCGCGCGCTAGCTCGCGAGCGGTTCGCTGGAGCGGTGTTTCACGATTGGGCACGAGATCCGCATGCGCGCGGCGCGTACAGCTATATCGCTGTCGGCGGTGGAGGCGCGCGTGAGATGCTTGCCGAGCCCGTCGACGGTACGCTCTTCTTTGCAGGAGAAGCGACCGCGCGGCATGGCGAAGGCGGCACCGTGAACGGAGCGTTGGAGAGCGGCGAGCGAGCCGCGGCACAAGCAGCGGCCGCGCTTGGCATTGATCTGCGTCCGACTGAGGAGCGGAATCTCAATGGTTGACAGCGTTTCGACTGCCCTCGCACCGTGGTCAAGTTTTTACATCATGACCGGCTCTTCGGCCGCTGCGTTGACGGGACTCATGTTCGTCGTCATCACGTTGGTGCGGCGTGCAGGCGCGGATGGAAGCGGCGCCTCACAGGACGGCGTGTCCGCATTCAGCACGCCGACGGTTTTGCACTTCTGCGTGGCATTGCTCGTCTCGGCCATCCTCGTCGCACCGTGGCACGTGCTCGTCGTTCCGAGCGTGTTGATCGGCCTCGCAGGTCTGTTCGGCATCATCTACGTGCTGCGCATCCTGTTTTTCACGGCAAGGCTGCAAGAGTACGTGCCCGATCTGGAAGACTGGGTGTGGTACACGGTGTGTCCGTTCTTTGCGTACGTCGCGACGTTCGCCGGCGCGATCGCGCTGCTCCATGCGATGTCATCCGGGGCGCTCTTCGCGATCGCCGCTGCCGTCGTCGCGTTGATCTTCATCGGAATACGCAACGCCTGGGACACTTCGACGTATATCGCGATACACGGCATGCCGGGGCCGCCGGAATGAAAATGACCCCGTTCAAAGAGCGGGGTCACCAATGGACAGACTCGAGGTTCTTCTTTAGTCTGGGAGGCCGCGCTTAGGCCGCGGCCGCCGCGGGTTCGCTCGCCACGTGGAAGACTCGAGACAGGCCGGTCAGTTCCATCACGCGCCGGATGTGCGGCTGCGATGCACGCACGCGGACGTCGCCGCCGCGGTTGCGCGCCATGCGCAGGGTCGCGATCAGCGCCGCGAGGCCGCCTGAATTGAGCGCGCCCACGCCATCGAGATCGATGGTCAGATTGACCTTGCCGGATTCGACCGCACGCGCGAGCTGCCGGCGCGCGATCTTGCCGCCGGAGTCGTCGAGGTCGCCGATCAGCGCGACGCGCGCTTCGGTCTGGTTCTTCAGTTCAGTCAGGTCGATTCTCATCATAGCCGTCTGCTCTAGGAAATTGGCTTGCACGGGAGGATTGTTGGCCACCGTACTGTTTACCAGCTAATATTAATCTGGTTTACAGTAAATTGCAAGACAGTTTCCAAACGCATACTTTCGTCCCTTTTTGCGGAACGGCTCCGTGCTCGACCCGCCCCTGTCAGCCTTACGAGCGACGGCGCGCTGCGGATTGCGCCGTCTATCCCTATGACTTGACCGACTGCCTGCTTGTGCGCCATACCACAACATAGTGACGTCCCGACCGGGATGTTTCGGACACCCATAAGAACCAGCGAACGCTGTGTTCGATACGCTAGCGTCGTTCGTCGACGCCCTTCGGGCGGCCGGCGAGCTGCGCGAGGTCACGGTCCCCGTCGATCCCCGGCTCGAGATAACCGAAATCGCCGACCGCTGCGTCAAGCGGCCGGACGGCGGCCCGGCCCTGCTGTTCCGGGACGTCAAGGGCGCTGACTTTCCGCTGCTGATCAACGCGTTTGGTTCGCAGCGGCGCACGGCGCGCGCGCTCGGGGTCTCATCCTTGGACGAGTTGGGGGCCAAGGTCGACAGGCTTTTGACGCTCGTGCGGCCGGGCGGCGGCTCGCATCCGCTCGCGAAACTGCTCGAAGCGCGCGAGCTGTTGGGCATCGCGCCGAAGATCGTGCGCTCGGGCGCCTGCCACGACGTGATCGCGCAGGGCGACGCCGTCGACCTGCGGACGCTGCCCGTCCTGACCTGTTGGCCCATGGACGCGGGACCGTACATCACGCTGCCGCTGGTGTTCACCAAGAACCTGGAGACGGGAGCGCAGAACGTCGGCATGTACCGCATGCAGGTGTACGATGCGCGCACCACCGGCATGCACTGGCAGCGTCACAAGCACGGTCGCGAGCATCAGGACGAGGCGGGACCCGGCCGGCGGATGCCTGTCGCCGTCGCGATCGGAGGCGATCCGGTCCTCACCTACGCGGCATCCGCGCCGCTACCTTCAGGACTTGACGAGATGCTGCTCGCCGGATTCTTGCGCGGACGCGCTGTGCCGATGGTCGCGTGTAAGACCGTCGATCTGCACGTGCCGGCCGACGCGGATTTCGTGCTCGAAGGCTACGTCGACAACGGCGAACTGCGGCGCGAAGGACCATTCGGCGATCACACCGGCGTCTATTCGCTCGCCGACGACTATCCGGTCTTCCATGTCACGTGCATGACGCGCCGTCGCGAGCCGATCTATTGGACGACGATCGTGGGCAAGCCGCCCATGGAAGACGCGTGGCTGGGCAAAGCGACCGAACGCCTTTTCTTGCCGGTCCTGCGGCAGATGCTGCCCGAAGTCATCGACTACAACTTCCCCGTCGAGGGTGGCTTCCAGAACTTGGTCATCGTCTCCATCCGCAAGCGCTATCCCGGCCAGGCCAAAAAAGTGATGTACGCGCTGTGGGGTCTCGGCCACATGATGATGCTCACGCGCAACATC
>JAFAHD010000018.1 GCA_019237415.1 Vulcanimicrobiota bacterium | reverse complement strand
TACCGGCAGGTCACGCCGCCACGCGCGCCGGCAGTTCCTTCAGGATCTCGCTGACAAATGCCTTGGCGTCGCCGAACAGCATCAGGGTCTTGTCCATGTAGTACAGGTCGTTGTCGATGCCCGCGAATCCGGGACTCATCGAGCGCTTGATCACCATCACGGTGTGCGCCTTGTCCACGTCCAGGATCGGCATGCCGTAGATCGGGCTGGAGGCGTCGTTGCGCGCCGCGGGGTTGGTCACGTCGTTCGCCCCGATCACGACCGCCACGTCCGCCTTCTCGAACTCGGGGTTGATGTCTTCCATGTCGAAGAGCAGCTCGTAGGGCACGTTGGCTTCCGCGAGCAGCACGTTCATGTGGCCCGGCATGCGGCCCGCCACCGGATGAATGGCGTACTTCATCTGCACGCCCTTCTTTTCGAGCAGCTCCGCCATCTCTTGCACCGCGTGCTGCGCCTGGGCGACAGCCAGGCCGTAGCCCGGCACGACGATCACGAGCCGCGCGTAGGCGAGTTGGATGGCGACGTCCTCGACCGTGGCCTCCTGCTCGACGCCGCCGGTTTCCTCCGCCGCCCCAGCCGCGCCGCCGCCGCCGCCGAACGAGCCGAACAGCACGTTGGCGAGGTTGCGGTTCATGGCCTTGCACATGAGCGTGGTCAGGATGAAGCCGGAGGCGCCCACGAGCGCGCCGGCGATGATCAGCACGTTGTTGTGCAGCACGAAGCCGGTGAACGCCGCGGCGGAGCCGGTGAACGAGTTGAGCAGCGAGATGACGACGGGCATGTCAGCGCCGCCGATCGGCAGCACCCCGAGCACCCCGAGCAGCAGCGCTGCCCCGACGATGCCCGCGAACACCGGCACCGATTCATTGCCGAGCAGCATGTAGACGGACAAGCCGACCATTGCGAGCAGCACGATCGCGTTGACGATCTGCTGGCCGGCGTAGGTGATCGGGCGGCCAGTCATGAGCTCTTGCAGTTTGGCGAACGCGACGAGGCTGCCAGAGAAGCTGACCGAGCCGATGACCGCGGACAGGACGATCGGCACCAGTTGGCCGGCCGAAAGCGGTTCGCCGCCCTGGAAGCCGCGTAGGAACTCGCCGGCAGACACGAGGGCTGCCGCGCCGCCGCCTGCGCCGTTGAAGAGGGCGACCATCTGCGGCATTGCCGTCATCTTCACGAGTCGCGCGGAGACGAAACCGATGGGAACGCCGATCACTGCGCCGATGATGATGGTCGTCCATGTGATGATGCCGGTGTCGAAGCACGTGGCGACGACCGCGATCACCATGCCGATCATCGCCAGGATGTTGCCGGTGCGCGCGCTGCGCGGCGAGCTTAGGAACTTGAGGCCGAGGATGAATAGGATTGCCGTGATGAGGTACGCGACTCCAAGGACGGTCTCTCGCACCGTCATCATCGCGGGCGCTTCTCCGTGCGCCCCTTGAACATCTCGAGCATGCGCTCGGTCACCGCAAAACCACCCACCACGTTGATCGACCCGAGGATCATCGCCGCGACGCCGATCGCTTGCCCCGCGATGCCGCCGATCGCCGCACCGGCGATGAGCATCGCGCCGACCACCACGATACCGTGGATCGCATTGGTCGCCGACATGAGCGGCGTGTGCAGCATCGAGGGCACCTTGGAGATGACTTCAAAGCCGACGAAGACCGCCAGCACGAAGATGGTGATCTGCATGAGTAGATGTTCGGTCACGCACCGACTCCTTGCAAGCGGGAGCGCACGGCTTCGTTGAGGATCTCGCCGTCGCGCGTCACGCAGACGCTGCGAGCGATCTCGTCGTTCATGTCGAGCGTGAGCGTGCCGTCCTTGATCAACAGCGAGAGTAGCGCCAACACGTTCTTGGCATACAGCATGCTCGCGTGCTGCGGCATCGTGCTGGCGAGATTGAGGGGCGCGGCAATGGTCACGCCGTGGCGCACGACAGTCGCGCCCGGCTCGCTCAGCTCGCAATTGCCGCCGGCCTCTGCGGCGAGGTCGACGACGACCGATCCCGGACGCATGTTCTGCACCGCGGTGGCGGTGATGAGTTTCGGCGCCGGGCGACCTGGGATCAGCGCAGTGGTGATGATCACGTCCATGTTCGTCGCGGTGGTCGCGATGAGCCCTTGATCGCGCTGCTGCTGATCAGCTGCGAGCTCTTTCGCGTACCCGCCCGAGCCCTCGGCGTCTTGCGGCGGCGAGCCCAAGAACGTCGCACCCAGGCTTTCGACTTGTTCCTTGACGACCGCTCGCACGTCGAATCCGGTGACGATGGCACCGAGGCGGCGCGCCGTCGCGATCGCTTGCAATCCCGCGACGCCGGCTCCCAACACAAGCACTTTAGCGGGCGGCACCGTGCCGGCGGCCGTCATGAGCATCGGAAAGAACTTCGGCAGAGCGTCTGCGGCGAGCAGCACCGACTTGTATCCCGACACCGTCGCTTGCGAGGAGAGCGCATCCATGCTCTGCGCGCGCGAAATGCGCGGGATCAGCTCCATCGAAAGGCCGGTGATCTTGCGCTGCGCGAGCCGGTCGATGTACTGCGGATCGCCCAGCGGATTCAAGAACGCGACGAGGGCAGCGCCTTCTGGAAGCAGCCGGAGCTCGTCATTTCCATCGGCGAGCGGCCGCTGCACTTTGACCGCAAGACCTGCGCCGCCGTATGTCTCAGCCGCAGAAGACGCGAGCGTCGCGCCGGCCGCCGCGTATTCGTCGTCGCGGTAGCCGGCTGCGTCGCCGGCGCCACGCTCGACGGTGACCGCGTTTCCTGCCTTGACGAGCCGGCCCGCGACATCCGGGCTGAGCGCGACGCGGCGCTCGCCCGGCGCGATTTCCTTGGGTACGGAGATGTTCAACGAAGGCCTTTCGGAGCTGGAGTGAGGCGCGTTCAAAGCACACGCGCCTTGACAAGGCGCGCTGCGAGACTAGTTTTGAAGATTCCCGCGCCGGCGCGTTTCACCCTGTTCTCACCGACTTCACAGACAAGTCGCCTTTGCGTGCGGCTGCGACATCGCTAGTATGAGGGTAGGGGGACGGAGGCATACGATTTCACATGATCAAGCCGATACGTGCCCTCGCCGCCGCGATGATCGCCCTGGGTTGCCTTGCGCTCGCGCAAGACAACGCCCGCGCCGGCGACCCGTGCAGCGATTCGTGCAGCCTCGCGCAACACCGCATGGTCGCCATGAACGACATGCCGGGAATGAGCGGCATGAGTTCACCCGCTCCTATTTCCACGATGCCCGCCGGCGCCGCGATGCAGGCGATGGATGACGGCCGCATGAGCCATGGGGGCCATATGCTGATGACCGCACGGCGGCCCGCTACTGCCGCCGATCAGCAACGCGCCGATCAGATCCTCGCGGCGCTGCGCGCGGCGATCGCGCCATATAAGGACTACCGCGTCGCCGAAGCCGCAGGCTACGCGCCGTTCCATGCCGAGATCCGGCAGCCGATGTATCACTTCACGAACTGGGCGAACGCTGCGCTCAACGTGTTCAGCTTCGATCCAGCCCGTCCGACGTCGCTCATGTACAAGCCGGTGCCGGGCGGCTACCAATTGATCGGCGCGATGTACACGGCGGCGGAGAAGTCGGATGACGACCAGCTCAACGCGCGCGTGCCGCTCTCGGTTGCGACGTGGCATCTGCACACGAACCTGTGCATGCCGCCGGCCGGCGCGCGCGTGACATGGGTCGGACCGACCGCGCAGTTCGGCCTTGCGGGCTCGATCGTGACTGCGCAAGCCTGCACGGCCGCCGGCGGCACCTTTAAGCCGGTCATCTACAATTGGATGGTCCACGTGTGGCCATTTGAAACAGATCCCTCGAAAGTATGGGCGACGGAAGAAAATCCTGGCGCGATGGGACACTGACCGAAGCGACTGTTACGTCGCGCTGACTAGGGTCGCGCGCGCGCGTCCGCGAAGCGTGGACTTTCCATGGATCCTCAAGCTCTCACCCCAACCCGCATCGTGACGGAGCTGGACCGCTATATCGTCGGTCAAGCCGAGGCCAAACGGGCGGTGGCGATCGCGCTGCGCAACCGCTATCGACGCAACTTGCTCACCGGCGAGATGCGCGATGAAGTCATACCCAAGAACATCCTCATGATCGGGCCGACCGGCGTCGGCAAGACCGAGATCGCGCGCCGTCTCGCCAATCTCGTCGGCGCGCCCTTCATCAAAGTGGAGGCGACCAAGTACACCGAGGTCGGCTATGTCGGACGCGACGTCGAATCGATGGTGCGCGATCTAGTCGAAGCATCGATCCGCACGGTGCGCGCCGAACGCATCGACGAAACGCGCGCAGCGGCAGAAGAGTCGGCGATCGACCGGCTCGCCGACATCATCGATCCGGCAACGCGGCAACCATCCGGCGACGGCTCGACGCCGTTTTCGGCGCTTTCCGCGATGCTCGCCGGACAAGGCGGTGCGCGCACCGTGCCCGAGTCGCCGCCACCCACGCGCAGCGCCGAGCTCGAAGAGCGCCGCGAAAAGATCAAGAACGAGATCCGCGGCGGTTTCTACGATGTGCGCATCATCGAGATCGACGTCGAAGAGCCGCAGACGGTCATTACGTTCGGCGGACCGCAAGGCGACGAGATGGGCGGCAACGTGAGCGACCTGCTCGGCTCGATGTTGCCGAAGAAGCGCTCGAAGCGGCGCGTCACCGTCGCCGAAGCCAAGCAGATCTTCACGCAAGAAGAGGCCGCGAAGATGATCGACAAGGAATCGGTCAATCGCGAAGCCGTGCGCCGCGCGGAACAAGACGGCATCATCTTCATCGACGAGATGGATAAGATCGCCGGCCCCGGACGGCAGATGGGCGGGCCCGACGTTTCGCGCGAGGGCGTGCAGCGCGACATCTTGCCGATCGTCGAAGGGTCGATGGTGCCCACGAAGTACGGGCCCGTGAACACCGACCACATCCTGTTCATCGGCGCGGGCGCGTTTCACGTCAGCAAGCCGAGCGATCTCATCCCGGAATTGCAAGGCCGCTTCCCGATCCGCGTCGAGCTGGCGAGTCTGACCAAGGATGACTTCAAGACCATCCTCACCCAGCCGAAAAACGCGCTTATCGAGCAATACCGCTTGTTATTGGCCACCGACAACGTCACGCTGACCTTCACCGACGACGGCATCGACGCGATCGCGCGCCTGGCGACGCTCGTCAACGAACAGACCGAGAACATAGGCGCGCGGCGGCTGCACACGATGCTCGAGAAAGTGCTCGAGGGCATCAGCTACGAGGCGCCCGAGCGTGGCGGGAACATCGTCATAGACGCCGCGTATGTGGAGGAGCGCCTTTCCGACATTGTGAAGGACCAAGACCTCTCGCAGTACATCTTGTAATAGCACGTTGTAGACATGGCATACGTACGGCGGATCATCGTCGAACCGGATCCGATCTTGCACAAGGTCGCGAAGAAGGTCACCGGCCTCGAGCTCAAGCTGCCGCTCACACAGCAGCTGATCGACGACATGTTCGCGACGATGAAAGCCGCCCCGGGCATCGGCCTGGCGGCGCCGCAAGTCGGCGTCGGCAAGCGCATCGTCGTAGTGCACCTCAGCGGCGAGGAAGACACGCCGTACGCGGTCGTCAACCCCATGCTGAGCGAGTTCGAGGGAGAAGAGGAAGCCACGGAAGGCTGCCTCTCGATCCCGGGTAAGCTGGGCGATGTGAAGCGCGCCGCTGCGTGCACCGTCAGCGGGTTGGACCGCAATGGCAAGAAGTTCAAGCTGCGCGCGGAGGGGATGCTTGCGCGCTGCTTCCAGCACGAGGTCGACCACCTCGACGGCATCCTGATCCTCGACAAGGCGACGAACATCCGCGAGGCGGTTCCCGCCGAATCGTCCGAAAAGGAAGAAGCCCTTCGCGACGCCGCCATTTGAACGCGGCGTGCGTAGGCTGCGCACGGTTTTCTTCGGCAGCTCGGCGTTTGCCGTGCCAAGCCTCACGGCAGCGGCGCGCGAGCACGACGTCGTCGCCGTCTACACGCAAGCCGACAAGCCCGCAGGGCGCGGCTTGCGGCTGACTCCCACGCCGGTCAAGGTAGCAGCGCAGACAGCCGGTCTGCCGGTGTTCACGCCGGAGAAGCTCGACCCGCAGTTCAGCGCGTCGGTCGCAGCGCGCAAGCCCGACGTCTTGATCGCCGCGTCGTACGGCAAGATACTGCCGCGCGACCTGTTGTCGGTGCCGGCGCTGGCCGCGCTCAACATCCACCCGAGCCTGCTGCCGGCATATCGCGGTGCGACGCCCATCCAAGCCGCGCTGCGCGACGGCCTGACGACGACTGGTCTGACGATCATTTGGATGTCGCCCCAGATGGACGCGGGCGACATCGCGCTGGCTGAGCGGGTCTCCATCGCTCCGGACGACGATTTTCAAACGCTGCACGACCGGCTCGCGCAGATCGGCGCAGAGCTGCTCGTGCGCGCGCTATCCGAGTTGGCGCGGGGTTCGCTCGCGCGGGTTCCCCAAGATCCCTCGGCCGCCACGTACACGCGCCCTATTACAAAGGAAGAAACGCGTTTGAGGCTCGATGACGCGCCAAGCGCCGCGAATCTGGTGCGCGCTTTGAGTCCGCGGCCTGCGGCGTGGCTCGAGCTTGGCGGCAGGCGGATCAAAGTATTGCGCGCGCGCGCTGAAGACGTGAAGCAGCCCACGGGCGCGCCAGGCAGCGTGTTGTCGCTCGAGGGCGATGGACCGCTCATCGCGTGCGCGGCCGGCGCGCTGCGGCTGCTGCGCGTGGTGCCCGAAGGCAAGCCGCCGATGAGCGGCGCGGAATTCGCTCGGTCCCTGCGGTGACTGCGCGCGAAGCGGCGGTGCGCGCCCTCATGCGGGGCGGCGATTCCGCGGCGGCGCTTGACCGCGTGTTCGGTCGCGCCGCGCTCGATGGGCGCGACCGCGCCTTTGCGACCGAGCTCGCGCACGGTACGCTGAAACGCAAACGCACGCTTATATGGGCGGTGCAGTCGTGTCTGAACAAGCCGTTCGACAAGCTCGACACGCTTTTGCAATGGGTATTGCTTACCGGCGCGTACCAGCTGCTCTATCTCGAGCGCGTGCCCGCGCACGCCGCCGTCGACGAAAGCGTTGCCTTGGCCAGGCGCATCGGTCATGCCGGCCTCGCAGCAACCGCCAACGCGGTCTTGCGGCGGCTGAGTCGCGAGCACCCCCAGCCGCCGCAACCCAAACCCAGCGATGGTGCACCTGCACTCGGTCTGTACGCGTCGCTGCCCGATTGGATCGCGCAATCGTACATCGATCGCTTTGGTTTTGCCGAGGCGTTGCGCATCGGCGACGGACTCAATCTCGCCCCGCGCCGGGCGCTGCGCGCAGATCTTTCGAAATGGACGGATTCGCAAGCGCGGCACATGCTCGAAACGGCCGGCTTCGAGACAGCCTACGGCAACCTCGGCATTCCAGAATGCATCGTGATCGAAGATGCGGCACACGCGGACCGCCGCCCATTTGACGCGGCGATCGCCGATGGTCGATTGACCGTTCAGAGCGAAGAGAGCCAATTCGCGGTTCACCTGCTCGCGCCGGCGCCGGGCGAAACGGTCTTGGATGTCTGCGCGGGCCGCGGCGTGAAAACCGGCGGCATTGCCGCGCGCATGGGTGGAGAAGGCCAGATCATCGCGCTCGATGACGATGCCAAGAAACTTGCGACGCTCGCGCAAAGCGCTGCGCGGTTCGCGACGCCTGTTGCGGTCGTGTGCGCGGACGCTCGCGCACCCTACGAGCTCGGCGGCGTGAACAGCGTCGACGCTGCGCTCGTCGATGCACCGTGCTCCGGATTGGGGATCTTGGGGCGCCGTGCCGACGCGCGCTGGCGCAAGCAGCCCGGAGATCCGGCGCGCTTCGGGCGCGTGCAGGCCGACGTCGTCGAACGCGCCGCCGCGCACGTGCGCCCGGGCGGTAGGCTGCTGTACGTGACGTGTTCGACCGCCCGCGTCGAGGACGAAGATGTCATCGAGCGCTTCTTGACGCAGCAACCGGCGTGGCGTCCGCGGCTGCTCGAAGTTCCGTCAAGTGCGTCGGCGATGACGCGTGCCGGGAATGGTCTGTTGAGCGCGCCTGGCATCGGCGGCGCCGACGGATTCTTCTATGCCATGCTCGAACGCGCGTCGTGATGGTCGCGGATCCGTTGACAGTCCGTTGGGAATCATTGGCGCTGGCTCTTGGAGCGCTCGCGCTCGCGCTGTGGGCCATGCGCGCACCAACGGGGTCGCGCGAGACCGCTGCTCCTGAAGCAACCCAAACCGTGCTGCTGCAGATCGAGCGGCCGGGGCAAGCGCCCGATGTCGTCGAGGCGCGCGACGGCTATCTGCTCGGGCGCGGCCGCAACTGTGACATCACTTTTGACGATTCAGCGGTCTCGAAGATGCATGCCCGGCTGCACCTGGGTGACGGCGTCGCGACGCTCGAGGACCTGGATTCGACGAACGGCACGCTGCTGAACGGCAGGCGCCTGGACGGCTCGGTGCCGCTGCAGCGCGGGGACAGGATTGGTTTGGGAACCAACCAAATAGTCTACCTCGGAGCGCCATCGTCCGACGTTTCATAGCGCGCTCCGATAGGAAGCGGTTTCGATGGAGGTCGGCGTAGCCACCGACGTCGGCGCAGGCCAGCGATCTAATGAGGACGCCTGGAGCGCCGAACAGCTCCATAAGAACGTCACCTTGCTCGCCGTTGCCGATGGCTTCGGCCGCGCTGGCGGCGTGCCGGCAAGCACGTTGGTATTGGAAACCGTCCGCGATGCCGTGCGCCGCGAATTGCGCCGTGCGACTTTCCCCTCTCGCACTCTCAGTCCGACCGACGTGCGCCAGCTGCTGGTGAGCGCGTTCGCCGAAGCCAACGACCGGCTGTTCCGCTTGGGCGGGGGCAACGATGACTGCGTCACCGCGGCTTCGACGTGCACCGCCGTGCTCATCATCAACGATCAGGCGTTCATCGCGCATGTCGGAGATTCGCGCGCGTATCTGCTGCGGCGCAACGAGCTGGTCGCATTGACCAACGACGAATCGATCATGCCCGAACTCGTGCGCAGCGGCGGACGCCAGGTGCGCTCGGGGACCGGACGCCCGCGCAACATCCGTCCGCTGCTCATGCGCGCGCTCGGCGTCGAAGACGCAGTCGCGGTGGCGCCCAAAGTATCGCACTACACGCTGCACGCGCGCGACGCCGTTGCGCTGCTCACGGATGGCGCGCATCGCGCGGTTCCGTTAGCGGAGCTGCAGCCGGCGCTGACCGGACGCGACACCGCCGACGCAAGCGCGCAGCGCGTGGTCGCATTGGCGCGGATCGGCGGCGGCGCCGACAACGCCACGGTGCTGCTCGCGCGCGACGCGACGGTGCATGGGTCGGCTGCCGAGCAGCCACGCGCCAAGCGCCGCGTGCGCGTACCCGCGGTGATGGTCTACATCGCGATCGCGCTCTTCGTCCTGACGACCATCGGCATCATCGCGTGGTGGGTGAGCGACACCCATCTGTATCTGAGCACGGATCAATCTGGCAACGTCGCGCTGTACGCGGGGACACCCGCGAGTTTCTACGGCATACCGCTCCATGTGACGCGCAAAGTTTATCACATCCCCGCGCAGTCGCTGCCCACCGACGTCCAGCGCGACCTCTCCCACGGCCTGCAAGTCAGCGGACCGTCCGCGGCCGACGACTTCCTGCGCACGCAGACGCACCATTAAGTGAGCGTCGCCGCTCCGGTTTCGGACGCGCCGATCGCGCCGCCACTGCGCGTGCTCACGCCGTTGCTCGTCGTCCTCATCGCTGGGGCGATCGGTCTCGCGCTCCTGTTGCCGCTCAACGGATGGTTCCCGTGGTGGGAGTTGCTCATCGTCGCGGCGCTATTCGTCATCTGGCAGGCGACGCCGCCCGACGGCGCGCGGCACGATCGTACGATCATCCCGATCATCGCCGCGATCTGCGCGCTGAGCATCCTCGAGATCAGCCGCATCGACCCATACCTAGGCAGGCATCAAACCGGCTCGTTGATCGCCGGCCTCGCGATCGTCGTGTTGGGCCAACGGCTGTTCGTGCAGTACCGCAAGCTCGCGGGCGTCACATATCCATGGGTTGTGGTTTCGCTGCTGCTGTTCATCGCGCTGCATTATTTCGGACAAGAAGTCAACGGCGCGCGCCTCTGGTTTCACATCGGGCCGTTCAACGCGCAACCGGTGGAAGGCATCAAGCTGTTCATGGTGTTCTTCATGGCTGCGTACCTCGCGGACAAGGGCGAGGCGATCGCCGCAGTCCGCTGGTCCGACCTCGCGACCTATGCGCGGCTCGTCCTGCCGCTCGTGCTCGGCTGGGGCGTTTCGATCCTCACGCTGGTGCTCCAACACGACATCGGCATGGCCTGTCTCTTTCTCGGCATCTTCTTGGTCATGTTGTACGTCGCGTCGCGCCGGCTTGACATCGTCATCGCGTTCCTTGCCGTATTCGCGCTCGGCACCTGGTTCGCCGCGCACAACTTCGCGTACGTGCAGTCGCGTCTGGGCGTGTGGCTGGATCCGTGGAGCGATCC